>CAKQBW010000037.1 GCA_934216505.1 uncultured Alphaproteobacteria bacterium | reverse complement strand
CATATGAGAATTTTTTATATACTTTACTATCTAAAAAGTTTATACTTGTACGTAATTAGTATGTATGTTAGGAAGGCAGAATTATATTATTGATTATAACCGAGAAAACATAAGTTGCTTTTATTTTAACGGACAAAATCTAAAAGTACAAGGAGAGGCTTATGAAGAAAAATATTATTAAAATTCTGATGCTGACTGCGTTAATGCTGATTATGTTTTTAACTGTGGCAAATGCGCAGCCGGAACGGGAGAATATTAATCAAACGTATGACACAACGGGATACGGTTCGTATATAAAGGTATATCTTAACAAAAAAGATTCCATGTATAATCCTGTAAACACCATGGCTATCGTAAACACAGGCAAGCTTCATGTCAAGTTTCAATACAGTGTAACCGAGAATGGGCAGGGGCCTTTAAGAGTTGAGCTGCGCGGATATACCTCCGAGGTGACTCATGACAAGGTCAATCCGTACTGGGAGGGTTGGCAGTATGACGCAATGGCTGAAAAGCTTGTCAGCGGTACGGAATATTCCTTTGACGCCGTTCTCGACACGAAAGCTTTGGTATCGGGCAAAACCGTTCAGGACGGCCCGTATCTTTTTATCGCAGGAGTCGGATCTACCGTTGAGGTGAAAAATCTCGAATTGTATGCTGAGGGGGATTATGAAGAACCGGTTTACATGCTTGACAAAATGTTTCTGCAGCCTGCTGCCGGTGTTGAAATACCGTATTATAACGGAGAAATTTATGAGCTGAAGCCTGAAAGGTTCGATGTTCCCAGAACTCAGCACCGAATCGCAACATACAAAAATGTTTATGATTTTGTTGAAGGGACAAATTATGCTGTAACCTTTTGGTATAAAACAGGCGTTAACGGGATGAAATTTGCACTTGATACGACCGGCGACCCGTCGGAAGCTTCGGGATGGAAGAGTGTGGGCAATTATGAATCGGGAATGGGAAATGCTGATTGGCAAAAGGGCTGTTTGTCGTTTAAGTGCTCTGCAGAGCTTGCTGAAAACGATAGATTATATTTAAGCTATCACCTGAAAGCCTCGTCAAATAATCCGGAAACTGATAATATATATATCACCGATATGATTTTATATGAGATTCCTTCAGCCTCAGCTGTATACAACTCAGGCGCTGTCGAAAAGGATGCCAAGGGCGCGCCTGTAGTCACATTGGCATTTAACGGTAAGCCGGATAAGCTTTCGGTTGCAAACGGACTGCTGCTGAACGGACAGCCTCTCAGCAAGGAGGAAGCCGAGCTATTGCCTGCGCCCGATGACAGAACAGTGAAAATCGGAATTAAAAAATTTCTTTCACCAAATATAACAGATTTGCACGACCCATTTTTGCTAAAAAATATGGACATCGTGACCGAAAAAATCAAAAATGCACTAGAAACAAAAAAAAGAGTGCTAATTTTTGGCGACTATGATGTAGATGGTATTAGTGCAACTGCGATACTATATAAGTTTTTTGCTAGCCACGGTTTAGTACCACAATACTTC
>CAKQBW010000036.1 GCA_934216505.1 uncultured Alphaproteobacteria bacterium | reverse complement strand
CGGCCATTCCGAGCGGATCGAAAATGTTTTCTTTATAGTATTCCGAAAGTTTTTTACCCGAAACGATTTCGATTATCGCGCCCATAACGTCGTGGCAGAGACTGTAATTCCAATGCTCTCCGGGTTCGAAAAGAAGAGGCGCTTTTATGATTTCTTTTACGGTCTCGACTGTCGGGCATCTTCCGTCGGTCCTCTTTTTTTCATCTTCGATCTCTTTTTTATGTATATCATAATCGAATCCTCCGGTCATTGAAAGGAGGTGTCGTACGGTCATCGGTTTTGTTACTTCGCATATCTCTTTTTTACCGCCGACATTTTTCAGGTATGTCATTCTTCTCATTTCGGGAATGATATCATAAGCGGGAGTTTCAAGGGTTATAAGTCCTCTTTCGACGAGCTGCATCGACGCTGCCGCGGTAAGTATTTTGGTGGGGGAATAGAAATTAAAAATTTCGTCGCCCTGCATTTTTTTGCCGTTTTTGACGTCTTTATACCCTGCGCAATGTCTGTAAACTTCTCTGTGGTCTCTGTATACCGAGCAGTCTACGCCCGGAACACCCGGATCGACCGTTATTCTGTCGAGAAATTTCGTAAGTTCGGTGAAATCCATTATTCAGCCTCTTTTCTCTGAAGCGTTTCAAGGGCTTTGCAGATTGCTATTTTCCCGCTTTCGTATGTGAGTCCGCCCTGAAAATATACTCTGTAAGGCGGTCTCATCGGAGCGTCCGCCGAAAGTTCTATCGACGCTCCCGAAACAAACGCGCCCGCCGCCATAATTACTTCGTCGGCATATCCCGGCATGGGGCAGGGTTCCGGTACGGCGTAACTGTCTATCGGCGCGCCCGCCTGTATCCCTTTGCAGAAATCAATGAGTTTTTCGGGCGTTCCGAGAACGACGGTCTGGATTATATCTTCGCTGTCTTCCGTCGGAAGAGGGGATACCTTATAACCTGCGTCGTAAAACAGTTGAGAGGCGAGAAGGGCTGTTTTCTTTGCCTGAGCGACGGTATGGGGCGCCATAAAGAATCCCTGAAACATATTTCTCAACTGAGAATGAGTTGCTCCGCCCTCTTTGCCGAGACCGACGGCTGTCAGTCTGTAAGCGCATTTTTCGACAAGCTCACGGTTTCCGGCGATATATCCGCCCGTAAGCGCAAGTCCGCCGCCCGGATTTTTAATGAGGGAGCCGCCCATAAGGTCTGCGCCGATCTCCGTCGGTTCTTTTTCGCATACGAACTCTCCGTAGCAGTTGTCGACGAATATTACGGCGTCCGAAACTTCTTTTACCGCTTTTGTTATTTCTTCGATTTTTTCAAGAGAAAGTGTCGGGCGCTGTGTATAACCGCGGGAACGCTGAATGAAAACCATTTTAACGGTTTTGTCTTCGGAAAGGATTTTTTTTATCTCGTCAAAATCAGGCGACCCGTCTTCTTTTAATTCCGTTTTTCTGTATTTTATGCCGAAATCGGCAAGTGAGCCGTCGCCGTTCTTTATATCCGCGCCTATAACCTCATTAAGCGTATCG
>CAKQBW010000035.1 GCA_934216505.1 uncultured Alphaproteobacteria bacterium | reverse complement strand
GTATCATCCAACATATCAAAGGGATTTGAGAAACATCTGATCTCAAACGAAAGTCCTGAATATTTTTTCACATATTCAGACACAGTTTGCCTGATATTCTCCAGTTCATCTTTTTGATCGTCACATATTGCAATATTCATCCCCAACACCTTCCCCCGATAAATTACAATCCTCGGAATTTACAAATATTATAACTCATATGCAGCAGAAAAGCAATCTTTTCCGACTGTTTTCCTCTTTTTTTCTAACAGTGCAGCAAAACCGTTGACTTTTGTAAACAAATGTTATATAATGTAAATGTGTAATTGTACCTTTGAAGGAGGAATTCAGATGAAAAAAATAATATCCCTGGCTGCTGTTTTTATAATGCTTATCTCCGCAGGCGGCTCTGCGTCAGCAGATAATGGCAAGATTGCAGTTAAGGTGAATGAACAAACGCTGTCCTTTGATACCGATCCCATTATATTTGAAGACAGAACCTTTGTTCCGATCAGAAACGTTTGCGAAGCTTTGGGAGCCGATGTTTACTGGGATGACACGCATGAATCAGTGTATATTGTTAAAAATGATACAAAGCTGAGGTTAAAGCCGTACTCAAACCTGTTAATAAAGGTTAGCTGCAAAAGCGCCAAAGAGTTTATGGATATGTCAGGAGAAAACATTATCGAAATGGACGTGTTCCCTATTATATTCAACGGGCGGACACTTCTTCCCGTCAGAGCGGTGTGTGAAGCTTTGGGGGCAAGCGTTGAATGGAACAGTGCCGATTCGACAGTGAATATATTATGCAGTGGTGATATATTGAATAACGTAAATACAGATAAAGATTTTTTTGATGATATGATATCATATTTTAATACGCATTATAAAAAAGCAGCAGGAAATATTGTGTTTGCAGACGCTGATAATAACACAATTCTGACAAAGGAACATATCGCGGAGGTTAGCGTTGGTTATGATGATTCCGGTTATTATGTTGAGCTCGTGCTGACATCCGAGGGGCAGAGATTATTTTCGGAAGCAACCGACAAAATTTCAAAAGAACCGAATAATGATTATATATCCGTAATTCTGAACGGAAGCGTAATCACTGCTCCTCATGTAACCGAAAAAATCGACAGCGAACGAGTGATTATACAGGGGAGCTTTTCGCCGGAACAGGCAAATTCGCTTGCAGACATGATTGCAGGCTTATAAAATATTTTGAGGTGATAACATGGCGGAGGACAAATTAATAATTACAGCGAAAAAGTACGTTGGAGAAAGCGCCGTTGTGTCAGCACGGCTTCCGGTGGATTTAATAAAGCGGCTGGAGGATATTTGCAATGCAACGGGAAGAAACAAAAATGAAGTTATTCAAATGTGTATCGAATTTGCGGTAGAGCGCATAGAAATAGACAAATGATATTCCGGACGGGAAAACCGCGCCGTTGGCAAATGAATTTTAATTCGAAAATGATTTGGTATTTATAAAATATACAAAACCGATAAAGGAAAGTGAGACTAGAATGAGTGAACCAAGAAGAGCCGGACTAATGAATTTATTGATGTCCAGCACAGGATGCCAGTTTGTTATTCCTGTATA
>CAKQBW010000034.1 GCA_934216505.1 uncultured Alphaproteobacteria bacterium | reverse complement strand
CCGCCTTGATAAGACCTATCGTGCCTATCGAAATCAGGTCTTCGATATGCACACCCGTGTTTTCAAATTTTTTCGCTATGTATACGACAAGGCGCAGATTGTGTTCTATAAGCGTTCTTTTCGCGCTCTCCGGCTCGTTTGTCAGCAGCAGAAATACTTTCTGCTCTTCGTCGGAGGAGAGCGGCGGCGGCAGTTTTTCCGGCCCGTTTATATATAACAGCGGGTTGTCGGTAAGCTTCAGTTTCCCGATCTTTATTATGAAACGTGCGAATATCAGTTTTAATCTGTTCTTCATTTTCTTACTCCCTGCTATAAATTAAGGATCGCGTCGTAGTCTTTTCCGCAGTCGAAAAGCGCTCCGTCAAGCGCTATTATCACTTCTTTTTCTTTGTCTCCCGCAAAAAACGCGTCGGGGCGGATCCCCGTTATTACACCGCCGCGGTTTTCCGCGCCGCTGTAAGGAACGACCCTTAACCGCCGCTTGAAGTTTTCGTCCTTTTCGAGCCGTTCGAAGACCGTTTCGCCGGGAGCGGCGGGCGGCAGAATATCTTCAAAAACCGCAGGATTGCAAATGACCACGGGAAGCCCCGATATCGGTTCGGTCAGAAAATTCCCGCTGTCGCAAAAACCGTCGAAACTTGTTTCTCTCCCGAAAAAGACCGCGCGGCACGCAACGGTGTCTCCGCTTTTTATCTTCTTTGAAAAATGGCGGGAGACGATATTCCACGTCATAAAAAGCGCCGCGGCGGATACCATAAGGAAAGGCAGGGGCAGGTTATAATAAATTTCGCCGTTCTGCATAATGAACGCCGAACCCCCGCCGGGAAGCCGCTGAGCCGCGGTCACAAGCCCGATATAGGCGTATGTAACGAAAATAAAGACGATAAGTCTTTTGAGAAAAATTTTTCTGCCCCTGAAATCGAAAGCAATAAAGACGGTGAGCGCCGCGACTGCGGCTTTTACGAAGAAATTCAGCAGAAACGACATTTTCGGCAGGCACACGACAAGCCCGTAAAGGGACGAGAGCGCCGTCGCGAAAAAGAGTCTCGGTTTTGAGAGTTCGGCTCCCGAAATTCTGCAGGTGAGAAAGAGAATGGTGAAGTTGATGACTGCGTTTACGAAAAGCAATACGTCGAGATATATTACGACGGTTTTTTGCAATGAGATCACCCGTCTTTCTTCCTTTTAATTTTAACAGGCGGGAGCGGAATTTTTTGCAGAAAAAAAGACCTCCGACTGGAAGTTCGAAGGTCTTTTACCGACAAAATCGGGCAATATTTATTTTGCGTATTCAACGGCTTTGCTTTCCCTGATGACGTTTACTTTGATCTGTCCGGGATATTCAAGTTCGTTTTCTATGTTGTTTGCGATGTCGCGCGCAAGAATAACCATATCGTCGTCGCTTATCTCTTCGGGACGGACCATGACTCTTATTTCGCGGCCTGCCTGGATAGCGAACGATCTTTCGACGCCCTTATGGCTGTTCGCGAGTTCTTCAAGTCTTTCGAGACGTTTTATATAGTTTTCGATGTCTTCGCGTCTTGCTCCGGGACGAGCGCCCGAAATCGAGTCCGCCGCCTGAATAAGAATAGCTTCGATAGATTTGGGT
>CAKQBW010000033.1 GCA_934216505.1 uncultured Alphaproteobacteria bacterium | reverse complement strand
ATCGCGCCTTTTGTCAAGCGGTTTTTTCGGATAATTTGTCAAGAACCGCCGCAGAAGGCTTAAATGTCAGTATTTTGTCACAATCCGCATTGATGTCGTGATATTTCAGATAGAAAATTTCAAGATTTGAGGACGGGACGTAAAACTTATCGAGTTTCTTTATCTTTTCGGGGTCGGCTTTGAGCGTTGACAGAGGGGCATATCCGAGAATATCGTCATAAGCGACAGCAAAAAGGACGTTGTCGCGGCTTCCGACAAGCTGATGAATGATAAAATGGTCTTTGCTGAAAGTATACGAGTATTCATAGATAAAATTGCGGATAATGAAATAGATCCCCGCAACGCAGGCAATTATTATTATCAACTGATAAAGCCATACAAAGCCTGAAATGTTAAGAGACTGAAGGATAGAACAGACCACTATCGCCGCAAGCGCGAGAAGTCCCGCAGCCGCAAATCCGAGCAGTCTTTTTTTGTTATCAACTTTCTTTTCGCTGTTGTTTGTCGACATAGTTAAACCTCACTTTTAATTATCGGGAATGAATTTTCCGAGAAGACCCGCAACGTCGGTCGGAGTAAAACCCCGGACCCCTTTTTCGCAAAGCAGATATTCCGCCGCTCTTCCCTGACAGAAAACGCCGCACACGGCCGCTCCCGCGGCGGAAAAACCGGAAGAAAGAAGCCCCGCGATAAAGCCCGAAAGAACGTCTCCGCTGCCGCCTTTCGAGAGCCCAGAATTTCCGTCTTCGGAAACAAAGAGCCTTCCGTCGGGCGCTGCGATAACAGTATATCTTCCCTTGAGGAGAAGCACGGTATTATGTTTTTTCGCATAAGACGAAGCGACTTCAAAACGGTGTTTTTCGATATATTCAACGTCTTTGCCGATAAGTCTTGCCATTTCCGCGGGGTGCGGAGTCATTATTTTTTCGGCGGTATGTTTTTTTAATATATCGCCGTTTTCGGCTATCACGTTAAGAGCGTCGGCGTCGAAAAGAGTCGGGAGACCGCGGTCGATAACCGACATGACAGCCTCTTCATCTTTCGTAAGTCCGCAGCCGACGAGAATTGCCGACGGGTTTCTCGAAGTTTCGCCATATATCGCTTCGGGGACCGCCGTGCAGAGGATATTTTTCACTTTTTCGGGAGTTTTGGCGATACAAAGACCGACGCCCGAAGACATCGCACCGCGTAAGGCGAGAAGAGCCGCCCCGGGCATATTTTCCGAACCGCAGACCGAAAGCAGCGTTCCGAAAGTTCCCTTATTTGAGTTTTCGGGGCGTTCGGGAACGAAAGCTCTGACTGTTTTTTCGGTGATGATCTCGGCAAAAACGCCGTTTTCCTTAATTATTTCGTCTGTAATTCCGATGTCGGCGACGGTTATATCGTCGCAGAGATCTTTCGCGGGGAAAAGGAAATGACACGGTTTTTTCGCGGCGAAAGTCACCGTTTTGCAAGCCTTGTGGGCGCCTGCGGCAACCTCTCCGGTGTCAGCCGAAATTCCCGACGGCAAGTCGCACGCAACGGTCGGTATATTTATATAGGAAAGCAGTTTTTTTGCGTTTTCGGGAAGCGAACCGTGAAAACCCGTTCCGAAAAGACAGTCGACCGCGACGTCGCTCTGCGAC
>CAKQBW010000032.1 GCA_934216505.1 uncultured Alphaproteobacteria bacterium | reverse complement strand
GAGCTTACACGGTTTGCATCAAGCCCCAATTATATGCTTAACTGCGGGCTGGGAATTTTGCTGCTGCCGGTTTTGGGCGTGGCCCTGCTTATAAAGGGCAAAACGCTTATGCTTGTAATGAACGAGCTTTTCGGCAAAAATTCGGGCAGCGCGGTTATACTGCTGTTTACCGCGGTGTGCGCAGCCGCCTCAATGAACGATATGGCGACGCCCTCAATTTCGCTTGAGGGTAAATCGCTTTGGACCCTGCAGTCGCTGCCGATAAATCCGTTTGACGTATTAAAGGCAAAGCTTAATATGCAGCTTATTTTAACGGGCGTGCCGCTGATATTTTGTATGCTTTGCGCGGCGTTTATGTTCACTCCCCTGCAATTTGCTGCGGCGTTTGTATCGGCGCTTACGTTCGTGCTGCTTTTGGCGCTTTTCGATTTGTTTGTAGGGCTTAAAATGCCCAACCTTAACTGGACGAGCGAAATAACCCCCATAAAGCAGAGCGGCGGCGTGATGATAGCTATGTTCGGCGGCTTTATTTATGCGGGAGTTTACTGCGCGCTGTTCTTTATGGTGGGTCACAAAATCGGCGCGGTGCCGTTTTTGCTTGCCGTGGGCGCGGTTAATTTAATTTTATCCGCCGTTATTTATTCGTGGCTCAAGAAAAAGGGCTGCAAAACCTTAGCGGAGCTTTAAAGAAAAAAGCGTTGGTTTCTCTTATTCGGCAGAAACCAACGCTTTTAAATTTTTTAGCTATTCGATTTTTCTGAGCGGTATTGCGCATAGCGCTCTTTTCCCCACCAACTCGGCATCAGGTCTTTCAGGGTTACGGTTTCTCTTGTTTCGTAATTCACCATAATTTCCATATTCTCGTTTTCTTCATTCAACTGATACAAAAACTCACGGCAAGCGCCGCAGGGCATACCGCTGCCGCCTCCCGACGGCGCTTTATCGCGAAAGGCGATAAGCCGCTTAATTTTTGTCTGACCGCTGTTCACATACATATTCAGGGCGGCTGCACGCTCCGCACACAAATTCATAACACCGCTGCACGCCTCAATGCAAAAGCCCGTGTAAATACTGCCGTCCGCACTTTCCAGCGCGCATACTACGTGGTGTGCATAAACAAAAGGCGTTACATCCTCAGGGTGGTATTCCTTTTTAGCCTGTTCATAAAGCTTTTCCCATATATCCATAACATTCTCCTATAAAATTCCAAGCAGCGTCATATCCGCTGCGGTTTTCGCCGCTTCCTCGTCGGTCTGCTCCGCTTGCATTTCCGCCCAGTGCGCTTTTGTCATTATATTAGTATGACCCACGCGCACCTCGTTCAAAAGCGGCACGGGGACATTTCGGCAGGTATGGTGATATACAAAGCCGAGCTTTTCCTGCACCCTTTTTGATTTATTGTTGCCCTCGTAATATCCGCACCAAATTGTATTCATTCCGAGCTCCTCAAAGCCGTGGCGTATAAGCTCTCTTGCAGCCTCCGGTATATAGCCCCTGCCCCAAAACGGTTTACCGAGCCAGTAGCCGAGTTCACATTCATCGTCGCGTTCGGTCATATCGGTATGCCCGTTCAGCTTTAGTTCAATAGCGCCTATCGCCTTTCCGTTCTCTTTTTCGCAAACCGCATAGCACTCTGCGCCGTTAAACACATTTCTTATAACGTCAAGGCTTTCTTCAACCGATTTGTGC
>CAKQBW010000031.1 GCA_934216505.1 uncultured Alphaproteobacteria bacterium | reverse complement strand
GTCTTATCGGTTCATATGCACATGATGACCGTGTGTGCAGTTATCCGAACCTTATGGCGCTGCTTGATACAAATGAATGCCGCAGAACTGCGGTTTGCCTGCTGACTGATAAAGAAGAGGTCGGAAGCATGGGAAATACAGGCGCAAAAAGCAACTTCTTAAAGCTTATGCTGATGGAACTTATGCAGAAAGCAGATAAAAAATCCGGGCAGCTTGAACTTCTGCGCTGCCTTGACAGAAGTATGTGCCTGAGCGCGGATGTCAGCGCAGCGTTTGACCCGAATTATGCTTCGGCTTATGACAAGCGCAATGCGGGAAGAATCAATTACGGAATAACGGTTTCGAAATACACGGGTGCGCGCGGCAAAGGAGGATCGAGCGATGCTTCAGCGGAATTGATGGCAAAGGTTCGTTTCCTGTTTAATAAAAACAATGTTCTTTGGCATGTTGCCGAGCTTGGAAAGGTTGACGGCGGCGGCGGCGGGACAATTGCTCAGTATGTGGCAAATCTGGGCGTTGATACGGTTGACTGCGGAGTTTCCGTGCTCAGTATGCATGCACCGTTTGAGGTGGTTTCAAAGCTTGATGTGTATATGACGTACCGTGCATTTAACGTTTTTTTCAGTGAAAAATAAGGGATGATGTTACAGTGAGAATAGATAAATTTTTAAAGGTATCAAGACTTATAAAGCGCCGCACCGTTGCAAATGAAGCGTGCGACGCCGGGCGCGTGAGCATAAACGGAAGAGTTTGCAAGGCAAGCGCAGAGGTTGCCCCGGGTGATATTGTGGAAATTCATTTCGGACAGCATATTATTAAGGTCAGAATTGAGGATGTTAAGGAGCATGCTCTCAAAAACGATGCTCCGCTTCTGTATACTGTGCTTGAAAACAGCTGACGGGTGACAAAATGCGAGAATACTTTGAATTATTTTCCGTTTTCTTCAGAATAGGCGCATTTACGTTCGGCGGGGGATTGGCGATGCTTTCGGTGATTCAGCGGGAGATTGCCGAAAATAAGAAATGGGCAACGGAAAAAGAACTCCTTGACTGTTTTGCGATAGCGCAATGCACTCCGGGAGTGATAGCCGTTAACACTGCCACCTTTATCGGTTATAAAAGGAAAAAAATTCTCGGTGCTGTGGTGGCAACATTTGGTGTTGTGCTGCCGTCGCTTGTAATAATAACGATTATTGCCGCATTTCTGAAGAACTTTTTGAAATACAGAATTGTGGCTCGTATGTTTGCAGGTATAAGAATCTGCATTGCAGCGCTGATTATTAACGCGGTTTTCAATATGGGAAAGGCTGCCGTTACCGATAAAATCTGCATTGCAGCCGCAGTAAGTTCATTCTTATTATCGGCTGTGCTCGGAACATCTCCGGTGCTTATTGTTATTTGCGCGGCACTGCTCGGGATTTTCGTTAAAAGGGGTGAGCAGGAATGATCTATGTTTACCTTTTTTACGAATTTTTCAAAACCGGTCTGTTTTCGCTCGGCGGAGGATTGGCAACAATTCCGTTTCTTGCCTCAATGGGGGACAGATACGGATGGTTTGACCGTGAACTGCTTTCAAACATGATAGCTGTCGGCGAATCCACGCCGGGTCCGATCGGCGTAAACGTTGCCACGTATGTCGGCTTTACTGTCGGCGGCAAATACGGCATTGCAGGATCGGTCTTCGGAGCGGTGCTTGC
>CAKQBW010000030.1 GCA_934216505.1 uncultured Alphaproteobacteria bacterium | reverse complement strand
GGACTGCACCCGGGCATGCTGCATTATTCCATGTGGAATGAGGGAAACCATTACGGATGGGATTATATATCATCTTATAAAGACAGAATGCCGTATTTGGGCTTTTACAGTGAACGCAGTCCGGAGCTTTGGGACTGGACGATAAAGTTTCAGGCAGAGCATGGCTTGG
The DNA here is from genome assembly GCA_934216505.1 of uncultured Alphaproteobacteria bacterium. Lineage (GTDB taxonomy): Bacteria > Pseudomonadota > Alphaproteobacteria > CAAHEQ01 > UBA3637 > UBA3637. Next base: position 1,561 of record CAKQBW010000030.1, on the reverse strand, counting down.
AGTTTATGATTCATAATTTCTGCAGGGGAAATATGAATGTCAATGCGCCCGTAAAGCTGCCAAAACGCGAGCAGGCTCTTTATGACGGTTATTTTAACGCAAGATACAGCAGCTACGAAAAATTTGCGATTCTTTACTCCAATATAAGCGCGGCAACGCTATTCGGATACGATGATTTCACTGAAAATATTGCCCCTTATTTTATGGAATATTATTTTAAGGATCCGCGGTATTTTGTTTTGGATAATAAGCCTGTTTTATATGTATACGATTCAACAACATTCGTAAACGCAATGGGCGGTCTTGATGAAGCAAACCGCGCAATTGATTTTCTTGATAATTACTGTAAGGAGGAAGGGTTTGACGGAATTTATTTTCTGCCCTCAATAACGACTTATGATATAACTTCAAATCTTGGACAGGGCTCAGGCTATCAATATACAATGCAATTTCAAAGTCGGAATGCCGAAAATCAAAAAAAGGTGAACAACACCATATTTGAAAGATTGAAGATGCCCACAGGAACTGTGGGCATGGGATGGGGCAGAGGAGCATGGCAGGATGATTACACTCTCGCTGTTTCGATGACTCCGGAGGATGTTAACGAGATCAGTAATTATATAATCAAAAAATTTGATGAGCTCGAAGAAAACGGAAAGGAACACCTTAAAATAATAACATATACCTGCTGGGATGAATACGGCGAGGGTCATTATTTTGCCCCTTCATATAAATATGGATTTGAATACCTTAATTCCATAAGAAATGCCGTAACAAACAGCGGCGAGCGAAAATCGGAGCAGCTTCCCGAACCTAAAGCTCTTGCAAGAATGGGCGCGTTGTATGAATCGGGAAGAAGGGATTTGCAGTATTTCAGGCATGGAGAGAAATTTTCGGAACCCGGTGATGATGTAGATAAAGACAGGCTTCAAGTTATTAAGACATGGGATTTTGAGAAATCAAACAGTCTTCTTGGATGGGAAGTTGAAAAGCATATTGAGAATTTAAGAATTGAGAACGGCGCTCTGACAGCGGACGTTGTTGATTGGGATCCCGGAATTGTTATTAAGGATATAAGCATTGATGCGGATATGGTTAAAGCTGTGCGGGTTACCTGCCGCAATAACGGAGGTGGTCAGGCAAGGGTATTTTATCAGACTGATATAGATCCTAATATGGGAGTGAATAAGAAGTCGTTTTATATTGATCAGGAAGATGGCGATATGCACACATATATGGGATATCCGAGTGATAAAACAAAGCTTGAGGGAACGATTACCGCATTAAGATTCGACCCTGCTGATAAGTGCGATGAGTTTGAGGTTAAAATGATAGAGCTTCTCGGATACAGGGAAACGCCTGAGGAAAAGGCTCAGTTTGAGGAAGAACAATACAGGAGGAAGAATTATGACGAAGCATTCATATGCCGCAAAGGCGTTTTCGCTTTTACTGGCACTGGTGCTGACGCTTTCGCTCGCGGTCAATTCCGCGCTTGCCGTCAGCTACCAGGACATGAACCCCAAGGACGATGCGCTGCTGGGAACGAAATTCCCGGTCGACG
>CAKQBW010000029.1 GCA_934216505.1 uncultured Alphaproteobacteria bacterium | reverse complement strand
ATATTTAACTATTTACCCATGGCCGGAATTATTATCGCCTTTAAGGATTACAGATATTCAACCGGTGTGTTCGGCAGCCGCTGGGTTGGGCTGAATAACTTTAAATTTTTCTTTAAGTCCACCGAGTTTGCAAGAATTACAGTGAACACTCTTTACCTTAACGCACTTTTTATTCTGACGGGAACAGTAATGTCGCTGCTTGTGGCAATTCTTTTGTATCAGCTGACGAACCGCACCGCAATCAAAACGATTCAGACAATATTTATAACGCCTTATTTCGTTTCGTGGGTTATAGCCTCATACATGCTTTACGGATTTTTGAACACACGTTTCGGCATTCTCAATACATGGCTTGAAAAATTCGGAGTCAATGCTGTTGACTGGTATTCCGATCCCAAGCCGTGGCCCGTGATTTTCGTTATTGTTTACCTCTGGAAATCAATCGGGATGGACAGCATCACCTACTATGCGGCTTTGATGGGGATTGATTCCTCTCTTATTGAAGCCGGCGAAATTGACGGCGCAAACAACAGGCAGATAATCCGCCACGTTATCATTCCGACAATGCTTCCGCTTGTAAGCATCCTCACAATATTAAAAATCGGAAATATATTCCGCGCGGATTTCGGAATGTTTTATCAGCTGCCGCGTGATTCGGGTGCATTATATAAAACAACCGATGTTGTCGATACGTATATATTCCGTGCACTGCGCGAAATAGGCGATATGGGCATGGGTTCTGCTGTCGGACTGCTTCAGTCCGCTGTCGGATTCGTTCTTGTTATGGTAACAAATGCAATAAGCAAAAAAATTGACCCCGACAGGGCGCTGTTTTAAGGAGGTGTGCAAATTGAAGAAAAGCGAACAAAGATCGCGTTTTATTATTACGCTTGGCTTTGCAATAGCTTGTGTGCTGATTCTGATTCCGTTCATAATGATAGTCAGCGTGTCGCTTTCCCGCGAGAGTGATATATCGGATTTCGGATATAAAATACTGCCGATGCACACCGATTTATCAGCATATAAGTATTTGTTCAAAAACCCTCAGTCAATCATCAATGCATACAAGGTAACGTTTATTTTTTCAACGGTGTCGATGTTTTTATCGCTGCTGCTGATGTCAATGATAGCATATCCGCTCACAAGAAAGGAAATGCGCGGCAGAGGAAAAATTTCATTTTATCTGTATTTCACGATGCTTTTTTCCGGCGGTCTTGTTCCCACATATATACTGCTCACACAGTATCTGCATCTTAACGATACAATTTGGGTGTATATACTGCCGTCACTGATTAACCCGTGGTACATATTTATGATAAGAACATTTTTTGCCGGAATTCCTGAGGAAATCGTTGAATCGGCGGTGCTTGACGGAGCAAGCGAGTGGCGAATCCTTATGACCTTTATGATTCCGCTTTCAAAGCCGGTGCTTGCAACTCTTGCCCTTTCTACCTTCCTCGGCAAGTGGAATGACTGGATGACTTCAATGCTCTACATAAATGACAGATATGAGCTGATAAGCTTGCAGTATCTGCTTCAAAGAATTATGCTTAATATAAAGCTTCTTGAACAGAACAGCAATGGACTTGTCGATCTAAAAAGTATTCCGGGAGAAACCGCAAGAATGGCAATGATGTTCGTCGTTGCAGGACCGGCGTTGGTAATATTCCCATTCTTCCAAAAGTATTTTGTAAAAGGAATGGTAATAGGCTCAGTTAAAGGTTAATCTGCGGA
>CAKQBW010000028.1 GCA_934216505.1 uncultured Alphaproteobacteria bacterium | reverse complement strand
CGGCAAAACAGAGCGACAAAGTTTATCTTGCAACCGACCCCGACCGCGAGGGAGAAGCGATAGCGTGGCATCTTGCAAAGGTGCTTGGTATCGACGAAAATTCCGAAACGCGCGTTACCTTTAACGAAATAACGAAAAACGCCGTTAAAAACGGGGTCGCACACCCCCGTAAAATCGACAGCGACCTTTTCTACGCGCAGCAGACCCGCCGCGTGCTCGACAGAATAGTCGGCTATAAACTTTCTCCTCTTCTCTGGAAGAAGGTCAAGAAAGGACTTTCCGCAGGAAGAGTTCAGTCGGTCGTCACCCGTCTCGTCGTCGATCGCGAAAACGAGATAAAGGCGTTCAAATCCGAAGAATACTGGAATATAGACGCGATTTTCGCAAACGGACAGAAAAGATATTCGGCGAGATTTTACGGAACGGATAAGAAAAAGATAGTTCCCGCAAGCGAAGACGAAGTGAAAAAGATAGTCGAATATCTCGACGGAAAAGAGTATATCGTTTCTTCCGTCAAAAAACAGGAAAAAACCCGCTCTCCGAGACCTCCTTTCACGACCTCCTCAATGCAGCAGGACGCGTCGGCAAGGCTCAATATGCGCCCCGCGACGACGATGAGAGTCGCGCAGGCGCTTTACGAGGGCGTTGAAATAAAGGGAATGGGGCTCGTCGGTCTCATAACCTACATGAGAACAGACTCTTTAAGAATTTCCGCGGAAGCCTCCGCCGCGGCGGAGACCTTTATAAAATCGGAATACGGAAACGAATACGCGCCCGAAAAACCGACTTTTTACAAAACGAAAGCGGGAGCGCAGGACGCGCACGAAGCTATCCGCCCGACCGATATTTTCTTGACCCCGGAAAGAATAAAAGACAGTCTGACGACGGAACAGTATAAACTCTACAAACTTATCTGGTCGCGCTTTACCGCAAGCAGAATGTCGCCCGCGGTCTACGACGTCCAGACAGCGGATATTCCCGCAGGAAAATATATTTTCAAGGGCAGCGATTCGGTCGTCCGTTTCAAAGGCTTTACCTGTCTTTACGACGACGGCGACGCCGAAGAAAAAGGCGGAAAATACCCCGACTTGAACGACGGCGACAAACTGAAGTTCAGACAACTCAAAACCGAGCAGAAATTCACCCAGCCGCCGTCAAGATATACCGAAGCGTCCCTTATCCGCGCAATGGAAGAAAACGGCATAGGCAGACCTTCGACTTACGCTCCGACCGTAAGCACGATTCAGGAACGCCGCTACGTCGAAAAAGAGGGCAAAACGCTCGTCCCGACCGAACTCGGCTATATCACGACCGACATCATGGTCAAAAATTTCAACGACATCGTAGACGTTTCCTTTACCGCCGATATGGAAAAGAAACTTGACGCCATAGAAGAGGGAAAAGACACTTTCCTCAACGTAATGACGGAGTTTTACGCGCCCTTTATGGCTGAACTTTCCGCCGCCGAAAAAAATCTCGAAAAGGTAAAACTTCAGGCGGAGACCGAGGAAAGCGACGAAATATGCGAAAAATGCGGCAGCAAAATGGTCTATAAAGTCAGCCGCTACGGGAAATTCCTTGCCTGCTCGAACTATCCGGCGTGCAAAAACACAAAGTCGATAAACGTCGAAGCGGACGGCGCCTGCCCGAAATGCGGCAAAAAACTGCTCGTCAGAAAGACAAAAAAAGGAAAGACCTATTTCGGCTGCGAAGACTACAAGGGCTGCGGCTTTATGACATGGAACACTCCGACAAAGAAGACCTGCCCGAAATGCGGTTCTACCCTGTTTAAGCACACGGGAAATCTTATCTGCGAAAAAGAGGGCTGCGGATACGAAGAGGCAATAAAGAAAAATGCTGCAAAATAAAGAAA
>CAKQBW010000027.1 GCA_934216505.1 uncultured Alphaproteobacteria bacterium | reverse complement strand
CCTTTAATTTCGCACAAGCGGCGTTTTGTTCTGATATACAAAGGGCCTAAAATCCCCCAAAGCCGAAATTCGAGCGGTCCGGAATACATCGGCCTGCCTGCGCGGATAACGCATTTAACAACTCCGATTATATCGGAATCAGTGATTCCGGTTTCAAATTCACCCTGATGATCTCCGCGCATAAGATACTGACCGTCAGCTGTCTTTTTCACAAGCCTGTGCATAACAAACGCACCGTTTTTTCTGCGGTAGAACGGTATATCATATTTTTTCAGACCGCCGCCGTATGCTCCGATGACAACTTCGTCGATTCCCTGGCGCACAAGCGGAAGCATACTTGTGCCGTTCGGCTTGAAGCGCACCTCTCCGCCGTCTTTAAGCTGCTGCTCGATAAGCGGCAGCATCTGTTCAAAAGTAACTTTTTCATTCATGACGGTCAATCTTCCAGGATTCCGCGGCTGCGCAGCTTTTCCGCAAACGCATCGATATCGGCAGCTGCGGTCTGAGAGTCCACATCGTACTCGGCGGTGACCCTTTTCAGCATATCGTCCTTGCTTATTCCCTCGGAAAGAAGCTCCCAGAAAAACAATCCCGTGTCATTCAGCGTAAGCATTCCGTTAAAGTCAACCTGAGCGCCGACCGGAACAACAATGTTTTTGCCTGCAACGCTTTTTAAAATAAATCCGTCACGAATTTTCATTTTCAACACCTCAAAAAAATATTTATAAGGAGATTTTAACATAAATAAAGGATAAAATCAAGAAAAATACTTGTAAATCAAAGGTATATTATGTTAAAATGATTAATCATAAAAGGAGGTGCGGAGATTGAACAAAAAGATAACGGAATTTCTGAAAAGCCGTCTGGTGAGTGATATCGGATTTTCACGGTGTGACGATTCGCCTTTCCCAGGACTCAATAATGCCGTTTCAATCGTGATGCACCTTTCCGAAGCGGTTGTGAATGGGATTGACGATGCTCCCACACATACATATTTTCATCATTACAGAACGATGAACGCGTATATCGACTCCGTTACGAACGGTCTTGTGCTTTATCTGCAGGAGCTTGGGTTTAATGCGGCCGCGATTCCGTCAAGCCAGTCGATAAACGGACTTCAGGGTCTTTATTCGCACAAGAAATGCGCCGTCCGCGCAGGTTTGGGGCAGATAGGGAAAAGCGCATTGTTTTTATCCTATAAATTCGGACCGCGTGTGCGGCTCGGAACCGTTTTCACGGACGCACCGCTCGAAACGAAAAACTGCGCGGCGGAGGATATTTGCGGAGCGTGCAATATCTGCTCTCAAAAATGCGGAGCTATGGCGATAAAAAATGTTGCATACCGCGAGGGAATGTGCCGCGGGGACATTTTTGACGCGCGCGCCTGCAGCGATTATATGAAAGATAAATTCAAAAATATTGGCAGGGGCGCTGTTTGCGGCGTTTGCATGAGAGTTTGCCCGAAAGGCATGGGAGGAATTAAAAATGGCTGAAAAGTGGAACGGTTTTGATACTGAAAAATTTGATTTTAACGGAAGAGAAGCAATTGTTGTTTTTGCCGCGGAGGAAAACAGAACGGCAAAATGGCTTATGAAAACAGAATATTTCGGAGCATTTCCGAATGCGGAAATTGAGCTTGTGCGCCGCGGCTTTAATCTCGCATATGTTGCAAATGAAACGCGCTGGTGCACGGATTCCGATGTGGATGCAAAGGCGGATTATGTGAGTTATCTTGCAAAAAAATACGGATTTGAGAAAAAATGCGCCGTTGTGGGAATGAGCTGCGGAGGCATGATAGGCGTTAAGTTTGCCGCAAAGTACCCGGATATGGTGTCAGCGCTTTATCTTGACGCGCCCGTTATGAACCTGCTCAGCTGCCCGGCAGGCTTAGGAAAAGGAACGGACAGCATGTGGGAAGAATTTAAGCGCGCAAGGGGAATGGATATGGCGCAGCTCATTTCCTACAGATATAATCCGATTGACGTTATGGACAGCCTTGCTGAGCATAAGAAGCCTGTGCTGCTCGTTTGCGGAGACAGCGATGGCGTTGTTCCCTATGAGGAAAAC
>CAKQBW010000026.1 GCA_934216505.1 uncultured Alphaproteobacteria bacterium | reverse complement strand
CCGCGTTATCAAACATAAATGCACACACATCGTAAATATCGCTTTTATCGGCGTCAACCTGCGCTTCAAAATCGGCAAAGCCATCCGAGTACGACTTATATTTACCGCTGCTTTTTGCAATGACCTCTTTATCGCTGTTAAGCGCGTACACCGATATTTCCGTGCCGGCAAGCTTTTCCTCGTCATCACGGACGCGGCAAAATGCAGCCGCCTTTCCGTTAACCGAAAATACTTCGCACTCGTTTCCGTCCGCATCGGTGTAAACCGTGACAATCGGAGAAAATCCCGCACTGACGTTCAGCTGCGCCGATGCGCCGGCAGCGCTCTCCGTTCCGGGAGCAGTTACTTCATCGGTTATTTTAACGTTGTATGAATTTTTTTCTCCGATATATTTATCCGTGACAAGGATGAAGTTCTTAAAATCGGATGAAACAAATTTTGCGCTTTCACCGTCTATATCGGCACTTAGCGCAGCTTGTGATACGCGTTTGTCGAATTCAAGCGTAAGAACTCCGCTGCGGTTTTCAATTTTTCCTTTCGGCGGGGCGGAATTCTCCTCTGCAGCTCTGAACATAACCGCGTCGGCACGGAGGTTGTTATCCGAATACAGCTTCGTAAGCTTAACATAACCCTCGCTGCCGGCTTTAAATTCATATTCTCCAAGGCTGTACCATCCGCTTTCCTCAAAGCCTGTCAGCGGAATTATCTGCTTGCTTACACCGTTAGCTCCTAAAATTTCAATCTCCGCTTCGGGAGTACTCGCTTCATCATAAATTCTGTAAATCAAAACTTCATACATACCGCTCTTAAGCTCCGGCTGCCACACTGCATATGTTTCCGACGGTTTGTCAACCTTTCCTGCATAGCGCGTTTGTGAACCCTCATAGCCTGTGAGCGAGCTTGTGCCCCATCCGCCGTAATCCTTATAACCGCTTCCCTCGGTTTCCATGTCCGATATAACGGTATCGGCGGCTTCGGTTTTAAAAATGAGATAATCTCCGCGGCTTATGCACTTTCCGTCAGCGCCGCGCACATTGTGCAGCTCAATCGCATAATCGCAGCCGCGCGCAAGCTCTCCTGCCGGCTTTACAACTGCGTACGAGCCATGATTTTCAACCGCAGCATCAACATATTCGTTTCCCGAAAGAAGCTTTAATGCTATATGGCCGGAATCAATCGTTGCCGCGTCCGTTTCTCCGTCGAATCTGACAGTAATCGGCTCGGTTGCAGAAACGCCGTAATTACTGTCAAGTGACGCCGAAATGCCCTCCGTTCCGTCATCAGCAATCACGGAAAAGCATCTGCCCGAAGCAAGATTTCCGCCGCCGCGCGTTTTGATTTTCGGGGAAAGTCGCAGAATATATTCGCCGTTTTCCTTAAGCGGACAAAGCGGCGTCAGCATAACATCCGCAGATTTATAGCTTGTTTTTTCAGCGGAAAGCGGAACAATATCCACGCCGTCGGAAAGCGAATAACAGTCTGAACGGTAAATAAAATCATTCATTTCCGAATCAAACTCAATATAAAATTTTGCATATTTCGGGAAAGGATTTGCACTGTCAACAAGCTGTGCATTTGCCGGAGTGAGGTCAATATTCTGCGTTCTGAATAAATATTCAAGCTTTCCGCTGATTTTATTTCCGTCCTCATCCTCAAGCGCTTCGGAAATAACAATGCGGTAAGCGCTCCTTATGTCAAGCGGTTGGTTCGGAATTATCCGAGCGCCTTTTCCGCCGTCCGTCGTCTCAATATCTGCGGAAATTTTCTTTTCTCCGCAGAAAAGCGAAATATATTCATTTGTCAGAAAGCTTGCGGCAATCGGCTTTGAAAAGGTGATTTCCGGCTGAACATTTATGGAAACAACATCATTTTCCGCCGGACTAACCTTGGTTATAACGGGCGGGGTTTCATTAACCCGAACAAGCTTTACCGCATCCATTCGTGCAATGCCGCTTCCGCTGCCGCAAAGGCGGATAACTGCCTCTGTATTGTCATCAAAGGCAAAAACCCCTATTTTGTACCAGCCAACGCTGCCGCCCGAAAGGCTGTAGTTCACGTTTTCGCTGCCGCCTTTTGCATAAACAGTGGCAGTCATCGCACTGTTTCCGCTTCCGATATGGGGACGGTACACATAGACGGAGTATTTTCCGCCCGTTTCGATTTTTGCGGTAAACAGAGCGCCGATAT
>CAKQBW010000025.1 GCA_934216505.1 uncultured Alphaproteobacteria bacterium | reverse complement strand
CAAAAACGATCGTTTTTGTTATAGTGGGTTTTAGGTATTTTTATCGTTCCATTTTAAAGGGGAGGTTATATGAAGTTTATTGAGAGAGTGAGACGACATTATTTTTTCAAAATACAGTTTTTTTTACAAAAAAGTGTTGCAGTTTTTAAAAATATGTATTACAAAGAAAAAAGAAATAACTTATCAACAAGGGGGTTTTATGCGTAAAATAAATGAATCAGGGCGGAGTTTATTGGAAATGTTGGCGGTCTTGGCCATCATCGCCATTTTAATTTTAGCCTCTTTATTTTTGTTTAACGGCTTACTTCAATACTCTCAACGCAAAGATACCGAAAAACAATTAAATGCCATCGTCACGCATTATCGTTCGGATCGGTTAGTTCGGCGCAGAAATGGCGTTATTAAATTGAATGATATTTTGCCTGGGGCCACGGGTGATGTGAAACATCAGAACAATGGGGAAAAACTCCAATTATTGGATAAAACCAATACCTTTATGATTTTAGCGAATTTAAAGGAATTGACCTGTCGTGATGTGATTGCAGCGGGCAACTATGACGCTGTTTCCAAAGGGTATAACGAAGACATTTACTCCCCTGAAAAAGCCAAAGAAGCCCAAACTTTACAGGTGATTTGCGATGGCGCGCCTGTCTATTTTATCTATGGCAAGGACGGTAAAGCCACTGGCAAACATTGGATAGAAAACAAAGTTGTGGATGAAAATGGAAAAGAAGAAACGATAATAGATTTATCCGATTGCCCCGCTGGGGAAGTCATGGATGCCTCAGGGACATGTTGCGCTCAAGCTCAACTCGTTTGTGGGGCTTGTAGTGGCTGTCAAGAACCGACCCCGCATTGCAACGGTACCACTTGTGTCCAATGTACCGAGGATAATCATTGTCCCACGGATAAACCCTATTGTGTTGATAATCAATGTGTGGAATGTAAAGAAGTGGGGAAAAAGTGCCCCGGTGAAACCTCCACAAAGTATTGTAATGACCAACATGAATGTGAAGAATGCAAAAAGGATGAATGTAAAATATGGAATGGCTATGCCTGTGTGGATACCCCCAAGAAAGGTTTAGGAAAAACCTGTCAATACAACTGTGAATGTGAAACGGGGCAGTGTGAAAACGGCCGATGCAAGACATCAGGGGCCTGTACAGCGGACGAAAGAACCTGTCAAGATGCATCAGGAAATTGCGTTTGTTGCGAACCAAAAACACGGTGGGACGAAGCCTATCAAAAATGTGAATGTCCTTTGGGATTTGACTACGATGCCGCCACCCAAAAATGCGTGAAAGGGGCAAACTTGACTTGCCCGTCTATCTTTGGAAAGGGCGCCTCTTGTGCGGGATATGGGGCCTATGAAAATGGGTGCTGTGAAAAGGGGCTTTCTTGTCGGGATAACACCTGTCAATGTCAATTTTCCAATCAATATCAGGCGGTATGTAATGAAATCTGTGGGTGTGGAAATAAAGAACTCACCTGTCAAAACAATCAATGTATTTGTCCAAATAACCGAGATTGGAACCCCAATCAACAAATATGTTGCCCCGCCAAAACACCCGAATATGATGAAACACAAAAGAAGTGCGTAAAAACAAAATGCGACAGAAATACAGATTGTCCAGCGGATTTCTATTGTAATTCTTCGGGCGTTTGCGATCCTTGTGGGCCAGACGGGTCTAACGCCATTCGGGGGAAAGACGAAGAACATTGCCATTGTCCAGCGGGGCTGTCTATTTTCTGCGGTTCCACGGCGGCGGGCAGACAATCCTCTTGTAAAGATGGCAACTATATTTGTCATGAAGGGTGCCAACAAACCACCGATTGTGATGCCAACGAATTTTGTGTGAAAGCCAATATCTACAGTGTGTGGGGAACATGCAAACCTTGCCCTGACAACACTTACAGAACACCGTCTCAAACAGAATGCAACGGGTGTTTGGAATGCGAAAAAGTCAATGAGACACGTGATGGATGTGTGCCCCAATGTGGTGAAAGCCAAATGTGTTTGATGTCATCTTGTGTTGGGAAATCAAACGGACAAAATTGTCAAGTTTCTGTTGTCAATAAAAGTGGGGCGACCACAGCGGCTTGCGTCTCTAAACCCAAGCTCACTGAAATTACGGGAACAGTCAATGAAAGGAAATTCTATATTCCCCCCGTTGGACACACTTTCTTCCAACCTGATGCCGCCCGTTTTTGTGAAGCCTATGGCATGCACTTAGCCACTATTCAAGAGGCTTGTGGAAAAGATTGGGCGTATGATAGTGGCCACGATTGTGTCAATATCTCTGGCTTGGGATTAAGCGCCTATGATGTGACTGGGTCGGGATCATTTTGGTTAGATGGACGCGCGGGAAATGCCTGTTCTTCCTTAACCGTCACCTACTCATGTGGAAATAACCACGAACATTCCATTTGTGGAGAACGGTTCTATCCTTTATGTACCAAAAATTAACCCTTTATAAATGAAAGGAAAAAAGATGAAAAACTTTACTTTATTTTTAGCACTGACTTTGTGTTCAACGGCCTCTTTCGCTTTAGAGTGCGCCTATACCCCCGATCAAGAAATTGTGCGTTCGGCGGAAAATATGCAAGAAATCAGAAAATTACCTGCCTCGGCTGATGTCAATCAAGAACAAGCCTGTGGCGGTAATCTGTTGCAACTGAGTATTTTACGGGGAAATCCCGGCAACTTTATCTATTTGGTGGAACAAGGAGGCGATCTCAATCAAGAAGTTTCCCTAAAAGGCTATGAAATAAAAGGGGCGCCTGAAACAGTTCCCTTCGTCATGTTTGTGGCGCGCTATTGTCCTGATTCCAGCATCGTGGATTATATGTTGGAAAATGGGGCGGACTTTAAAGTCAAAGATTCCTTGGGACATGATGTTCTTTGGTACTTTGAACAAAATCCCGTCTTGCGTCAATCCTACCTGACAAAAAAAGGGTTAGAGGGATTGCGTCCTCTGTCTGATATCATTATGGAAGAAAAACAGGCCGCCCAGCAATAGTTTTTTTGGAGGGGAAGATGCGTTCAAAAGAGACGGGTCGGACGATGTTAGAGATGATAGCGGTCATCGTCTTAATTATCTTGTTGAGCATTGGCTCT
>CAKQBW010000024.1 GCA_934216505.1 uncultured Alphaproteobacteria bacterium | reverse complement strand
TGTCTATACTGTATGCGTCGTTGGCAGATAATGAATCACTGAAATAATCTGCGGAAAACTTTCTTGCAACATCTAAAACCGCCGGAGAACGAAGCATCTGCAACACCACAAATATCTTCCAAAAGTTTTTTTCTTCTGCTGTAAAAAAGCATTTTGTTCTATGATTCTCTTTATTGAACGCCTTCCTCATCAGTTGATTTCTATAAGTAGAGAACATTCCTTCTAATGCAGATAAACACTTTTCGACATGGTTCAAAGCGACAAATGAGTTGTTGCTATCCTTGATTTCATACAAATATTTTTCTCGAAAAATTGATTCAATGGGGACGAATTTTGATGAAACTATTCTATCTCCGTTCAGTTCGTTTCTATAAACATGAACTTCATCGCGAGAAAATCCTTTAAGATAAACCTGCGGGACATAATGTTGGTTTTTAGTTGGTTTATTCATTTTTTTATATCCCAGTGGCGTCGCGGAATTTCACTCGCATCTTTTTGAGCCGTTTTGACACGGCGCTGTTATTGGCATAGCCGAGTTTTTCGGCGACTTCCTTCTGTGTGTAGCCGTATTCGGTTAGACGGTGGATCTTCTTTTCGGTATCGTCGAGCGTGTTCCAATAATCCTCCACCATAAGATTGAAAATGGCGATCCTTTCGGGATCGACCATCGCCTGATCGGGACGGAGCTTCGCTTCCGGATCGGGACAATACTCAACTTTTGTCTCGGCGTCGGTGTGATACCAGGATTTATTGTGATCCTGCGCGCGGAAATTTGGCTTGACGTATGGATTGAAATCTTCGGCGGCGGAGAGATTCTGAACAATTCCGGCAAGTTGATCGTACTGCATCACGTCGAGCATTGTGCCAATGGCAGTGTACATAAAATCGTCAGATTTTTTATCAAGGTCGGGGTCGTCAAGGTCAAACTGGCTGAATATAGACTCAACGATTTCATCCGGACCGGTGAGCAGTAGCCGCACACCATCCGATACCAAATCCTCCACGCTGTCCCGCAGAGTGATCAGCGGATTGTCTTGCATTTTTTCACCGTTCAATCTGATCGTATGATCGAAATATCCTGACCACGCCGCCAGCCCTCTCTTGCGAGCTTCTTGCTCAAACGCGGCGTCCATAATGCGACCGATGCGGCTGATCGCCTCGTGATCCTCGGTAGAGCGAGATTTCGGTTCGGAAATTTTCGCCGCTGACCAGTCGTGTTTTTTGAAAAACACCCGCATTTCCAGTATCGTCGGCGCACGGTCAAGGTCAAGTAAGGTTGTGTCAAGCGGCATTTATACTGTCCTCTCTGATTCCCTATACTTTTTTTCTGAAAAGTATAGATAGTCCTCTTTGGTGATAAATGCATCCATTACTTTATTTATAATCATAGAATAGTATGAAACAACACTTTTAATCTGGTTAATTGTTTCGTCAACGTTACAGTCTCCTCTTAATTCACATTTCAGCGCTTTTATGGAGTTTTCAGCTTTTTTTGTGGTTTTAATATTCAGCAGATGATTATTCTCGTTTTCCCAAATCATCTTGAACTGAAGTAAGTAATCGATAGCCTTTCGCTTAAAAATTGGATCTTTTATATTGCTGACGGGAATATACTCTTTTGTGCTTCGTTCATAATATCCCCACCCAAGCCACACAATTGGCCCTCCATAATACCATTCAATACGAATAAACAGATGAACATTGTCTTGAAGCCCTGTCCCTTGTTTTCTCCACGAATCCTTATACAAATCAGTCGAGAACTCAGAATGCCCATGACCTGTTACAGGGAAATTGCTCACATTGAACCTTTCTTTGCCTGCAACTGCTTGCCAAACATTATCGTATATACCCGAAGCAAATAGTGTCAACGGCGTTATCCAATAAGTATCATCTTGAAAAAGGTCTGAATATTTTTGGACTTTTATATCAGCCTCAAATCTTCGATAATTATCCACCTGATTAAGGATCGTTTTTCTAATTACTTCCAAACATTCATCTTGGAATCTCACATCAAGAAGAATTGATTCATAAAAATCTGTCCACTTTATTGGCTTAAAGAACTCGCTTCGCGAGGAAATTCCCGAAAGAGTTAAAAAGAACAACTTAACATTTGCATTTTCAACGCCAAGTTCTCTTTTAATCATTTCTTTATTTTTCTCATAATCAGATGTTTGATCATCTCCTTCTGATGAAAACATTTTTGATTCTACGATTGACACTTGGTTTTTATTATAGAGAATAAAATCAGGTGTAATCTGTTTTCTAATACTGCTTTCAATGTTTGTAAATGATCTTCTTACAACTTCAAAAGGATTGTCGCAAAATCCAAATTGCAGACCAACGCGTCTCCTAAACTCGTTGGTCCCGCCTTTTATCATTTCAAGGAGGCAGTATGTGTATATATCCTCTTTCGTTTCCACTCTAAATAGTTTGAATAAATCTACCATTGTTTGTTTTCTCCTTAATAGCGGACATAATCCACATTTCGCACTGAGAGGATTTTTGTCTTTTATTCCTCGGTCTCGTAGTAATACGAATAATCTATGCCTTTCATGATGATTTCGCGGTTATGAATATCATCGGTCAATGCTTTCTTTATCAGCTCGTAGATTTTCGTAGGATCGGAAACGCTTTCGCGCATGGCGGCGAGATAATCTTTTTTATCGATGAGACTCCAGTCAACGCATTTTTTCAGATTCTTTTTCAAAATCAGATCGAGCCAGATGCGCGTGCTTCTGCCGTTGCCCTCCATAAACGGATGAGCAACGTTCATTTCAACGTATTTCTTGACGATATCTTCAAGCGTATTTTCGGGCATTTTTTCGATATGTGCAAGAGCCCCGTCCAGATACAGCGCGGGAGCAAAGGCAAAACCGTCCTTTGCGATATTGAGAGTTCGTATCTGTCCGGCAAAATCATAGAGTCCACCGAAAATATATCCGTGGATCTGCTGCAAGCCCTTTGCCGTGCCCACTTCGATGTTGTCAATGAACCCGCTCTCGAAAAGCTCATACGCTTTTTGCTTGCTCTTTTCGTCAAGCGAGGTTTCCATATTTTTCATCCAACGGGCGAACACTTCGGCTTTTTTACTCGGTATCAGCGCGATGATCGTATTCAGACCGGGCTCGTCCACAACGTCGGTGTTGTAAAACTTGCCGTCCCGCGCTTTTAATTTCAGTTGTTTGCAATTTGCAAACAACTCGCTGTTCCTTCTTTTTACGGTCGCCCAATACACGCGTGGATTCTTGCTTTTTGTCAGCACCTCAGCAATATCCGCAGCGCAAAACCACCATTTGGAACTATCTTCATCCCAAACGGCACGCACTGGTATATCTTCAAAAAATCGGATGGAAGTTTTTTGCATAATTATCTCTCCACAATAATTTATTTAGCATCTTGAAGAAAGAACTAACCCCTAACAAAAGTGCTCTATAAGAATACTTTGTAACCGCTCCGCATCAGCTTCCACCAAAGCTTTATTTTTCAGTTCATCGGCAATTGCATTGCGTATTTTATCCTTAACTGTTTTGTTTTTTGCAATTTCTGTCAATGTGTGTGGATAAAGATTGAGCAACCACGAAACTTCAAATCGGTTAAAATCAAACTTCGCATATTGACAGTAAAAATCAAAAGCAGGGCTATTGCCAATAAACTCTTTGAAATCCTTTGCTCGTAGCACTTTGATTAGACACCAATATCCTACTTGATCTAATTCCTCAAAAGGTTTATTTATAGGATATACAACCATACCCTTACTGCTACTTTCATTGACCTTCTCTAACTCTATTTTATTTTTCAAAAATAACTTGAGCTGTTTTTTTGCGGTCAAGCTAATACGTGCATCGCACATAACAAGCATAGTGAATAAATCGAAGTTAAAACTGCTGACAATCTGTTTGTTAGCCCATGATAATAACCGTTTCTTCTGATACGTAGAAACGTATTCAAAGTAGTGCTTGGTTATTTGAGAATACATGGGAGTAAGTTTTTTCTTTAAAATTTTTGAAACTCTCATAGAAAGACGGCGTGAAACGTGCTCGTCCTCTGAAGGAAAGATAAAATGAACCAAGCTGAAATAATTGATGCCTGAACTTGTTGATGGAAGATCAAATTGTTCGCCGCTTTCCACTGCAGCAATGTGTTTATCGATATACGAGATTAGAGTGTCTTCAATCGTTTTGGCTGTAAGATCGCTATACATTTTCCTGCGTTTTAGTTGCGAATCAATAAAAATAACTTTGTCGTTTATAAAAAAGTCTCTAAACTCGTGTGTAAGAATAAACTTGACAACTTTATCAACCAAACCTTGTGAAATATTAATATACTGAAGCAATGAAACACAGTTCTTAATCTGTGTTTGCAAACCAAGTACATCAACATTGTTTTTCGAATGCTTAACCGCATAATCATAATAATCCAACAAGTTGTTCACAGATGTCTCGACTCTATCCATGTTTTCAAATCCTATCGTTTCGATATGATGTTTTGTAAAAAGAGCACGGATTTCTTTGTCGCTAAAACAATCTATAAAACAATAAAAATCAATTTCATCAAAATGGATTATATCCCCACCTTCAAAAGGAAATGGCTGGTCATGTAAAACTTTTTTACTTTGAGAGGAATACTTATAAACTAATAATGACATGAGATTTTTGACAGTGCTTTTGTATTCAGTAAACACCTCTGCAATAATGCCGTTTCCTTGTAAAAAATGCAAATAATCATTGATTTTGCAAATTGCCTTGCCGCTACTTGTTAATCCAAATTCTATAGATCTCGAATCAATAGCATTTTGAAGTTTTTGTCCGTCAATAAATGCCTCATACGAATACCTGTAAAGCATATTAGAGCTATGAATATCTTTAAGGTTTTCATAGGTATTGCGGAATTCGACAGGTAGACGGCGGAATAAGTTTTCAACTTCTAAATCATTTGGGGACAAAGATTCAATTTGCGAAAGGTCATAGCAACGATACCACTGATTAGCGTTTCTAATAATGGTCCGCAAGCTTATGCAATTTGATTCTGCGAGATAGTAGAATAAGTAGTTGTTATCTTTAAAAGCCTGTTTCGCAACATCGGAAAACAGAAAGAATGCTTCGTCATATCGCTTTAGCCGAGAGAGATAAAAAGCTTTCTTATAGTTTTTTTCAATAGAAGAGTATTTTTTAGCGCAAAACTCGCACATTGATGTATAGTCAAACTGAATACAGTTTCTGTCGGCGAATGGCGCATTTTCAATGAAATGCCGATACTTGTGACCATCTTCAACTTCCAAAATCCTCGCCTTTTTAAATACCTCAAGAATACAATAATACTTATCTAATACGTCTTCCTCTAAGCTGTTTTTCTGATCTTCTGTCATTTGGTTGATATCGAAGAATTTCTTTAAGATTACATCATCTTTTGAAAGATGTACCACACCATCATCTGCTATTCTGACGCGGGAAGGTATTCTTTTGGAAACATCTCCTTTGCGAAGTGCATAAAGTTTGTTTAGCGGTTTCAATAAGTTGTATAAGATTTCAAATGCTTCATCTTCGGTTTTTCCCTCAGGGGATGATTTAGATAGTTTTTTCAAAGCATCAAAAAACGCTTTATACCGAGGCAAGTATTCATCCGAGTGAGAAACCAATTGATACCACTCTATTACTGAGAGCCCTTTTGACTTGTGATAAATCAATTCCTCCTTTGATAATTTGTGATCACCGGTGTAAATAAAAATCGGTTCCAAAAAATTGTCTTTAAGCAACGACTTAGCCCAGTTGACTATTAGTTTTATGTTATAGTCATTCAATCCATAGCCGATGAAAACAACAGTATTAGTTGAAAAAATAGATTTCGTGAGCGTTTCTATAAGTTTAAAGTTCTCGCTATAGTTTAGATAATCTTCCTCTTTAAGGACAAAGTTGTTATTTGAGAAATCCCCGTGAACTTTGAGAATAAATCTGTCGCCATAAATTTTGGGGACATTTCCGTCACAAGCCACAGCTTTATAGCTTTTGCAATGCTGCAGAGCCGAATCTTCGATTAGTGTATCATAATTGGTCGTTATGAAAGATACTGGGTTCAACTCAAGCATTTCATGATGAATGTCATTGGGCTTCAAATCGGCAGAATGCAATTGTTCATTAACAAATCTGTTGTATTCTGATTTGTTTTCTCCCAATGAATAATAAAACATTTGGGGTATTTGAAGGTATTCATCTGAGGAATAGCTGTCCTTCTTTTCACGCCCCAGTTTAACACAGATGGAGTCAATTAAAGCCTTCCATGTCGGAGCGTTTGACAACGCAGACACTCCCGCTCCAACAAAGAAGGATAACGCATTGTTTTGTGAAGCATCAAGTATTCTTTTCAGTTCATTCTCATACATAATAATTCTTTGCACTCTTTTTCTTTCATATTACTTTTTCTCTCAATCTTATGACTGAATAATTAACTGTTGATCTCAATACACATATTTGATTAAATGTCTTCCAAAAAAGATTTTGCATCATTTGCCGCATCATTTTCTTATAAAGATATGCCGTACTTGTTCCATACAAAATTATTCAGTTCCTCCACTGTATGCGAATCCAATAAATATGCTTTCTCTTCTTCAGAAAGCTCAGGTATTGTAAAATTCGCAATGTAATTCTTAGCAAAAGCCATATATCCCTTGGAGTATGGCTTGCTTGTGTGAAAGATATAATACCAGAATGCTTCTGATTCGAGAAAAACTTTAAGTATTCTCAACTCCTCCGTATCCTCTGAAAGCAGAGCATATCCGCAGTAGAATAACACATCGGGATCTAAAGATAAAACAGCAACAGGACTTCCGCTTATGTAAGGAATAAGGAGTTTCTTTCCAAAATTATTCATACCCTGAGTTCTTCCATAAGCATACCAGGCTGGATAGTTTCCATGTCCTTTGTCCCTGTTAAGCAATATTGACCTATATTCACTAAGAAAGTTATATGCTTCGGGAAAAGAAGATTGAAAAACATTTTCCTCAATAAGCTGATATGCATTATCTGTATGAGTATATGGAAAAATGGCGATTTCCATTTTCTTTTTCAGCTCTGTTTCGTTTTTGATAATGTTTGGCTTTGCAACCTTGATGCAGAGTTTTTTCTCTATTTTATAAATCTTATTGTTATATTCTCTGAAATAATAAGTATTGTCCTCTTTTATGGGAGTAAAAAAGTAAATATCATTTTTCAATGTAGCAAGCCCGTTACGAATTTTCCAGTTTGATAATGGAGTTCCTGAGGATTCGAGCTTATAGATCACTTCATCTATACTTCTTTCTCGCATTCTCCACGGTTTTCCATCCGGGAAATCCAAGTAATGATATTCGGAAAACATATGCTCTTCTAATGTGTTAGTTTCATTTAATCTTAAATACTTGATAGTATCAGTTTCAATAGATTTATCCACAAGAGTAATGCAAGTATAGCTTGTAACATTCTCAAAAACCTGACTATCTCTAAAGTCAATGATTTTTATCTGATATTGTTCAGTCGAAAAATACTTTCTGAGATTTCTTCCGTTTACGGCTTGCAGATAACTGTTCGGGGAAATATATCCGAGTTTGCCGTTATATGAAAGCAGTTTAATGCCTATCTCAAAAAAAGGAATGTATAAATCAACATTGCCTATAGATGACGATGTCCAATTTGCAAGGCGATCCTTCGTGCCCAAATTCATGTTTTTATTACGAACATACGGCGGATTACCTACTACACAATCAAATCCATTCGTGCGCATTTTATGAAGCCTATCGTAAGTATTCTGATCGAGCGCATCTGCACATATAAAATTAAACTTGCACGTTTCTTCTTCACCGTTCATGAGTACAACTAAAGATAGCAAGGATTTGATTCTACCAATTGCATTGCTATCTATATCAACACCATATAGGTAAGAAGATATTATCTCAGAATATGAAACACTGTATCTTTCGTGTATATACTCGGCAGAAGCAACCAGAAAGGCACCGCAGCCACACGAAGGATCAAGCACGGTAGGGATTCTATCACAGTTTAGCGTATTGCTTACAATATATCGTGTTATGGCTTCAGGTGTATATACTACACCTTTTTCCTTCTTCTCG
>CAKQBW010000023.1 GCA_934216505.1 uncultured Alphaproteobacteria bacterium | reverse complement strand
GACAGCCTCTTTCAGTTCGCCGCGGTGTTGCTGATGATAATTGGCGCGTGGTATTATTTTGTTTATTCCAAGAGGAGCAAAAAGCGAGGATAGTCCAAAAGATTATTCAACCTTTTAATTCCTCAAAAATGAAACAATTACAGATATTATTTGATAAAGCCGTTGAAGCTACAATGAACGCAAGCGGTTTATCTTTCGAAGAGTTCACGACAAGCAGAAGCGAACGAAGTGTGAATGCACGTGTGGTTTTCGTTGATTACCTAATTGAACAAGGAATGAGTGAAGGCACTATCGCTGAGTTAAGCGGCATGAGCCAGCAGAGGGTGAACGCCTTGAAAAATTCACGCATCTACCGAATGAAAACGCTCATGTGCAGAGTATTGAAACAAAGTCTGAAAGATATTATCGGATAAGAAATGGCGTGCCTTCGGGTGCGCCTTTTTTTGTTGTAAATTAATTAGATATAAATGTTAAATTCACGCATTTTTCTAAGAAAAAATCTTGGTTTTTATTTGGCGTTTTCAAGATAAATGACTATCTTTGCAATATAGAAAAGAAGGAAATAGCAATAACACCACAGCCCTCGACAACACGGTAAGTCACTAATTATGAAGACGAATAAAAAATATAGCAAGAAGTCAATTATCGCAATCATCAGACGTGGAGAACCAACGGAGATTTTCCGCCTTTGCTTCCATTTGAATGGTGAAGTAAGCAAAAAATCTGTATGCGAATTAATCAGAAGCTTTGCTCCATCTAAAAAAATTAAGGACACAGCCTATGATATTGCGTATCGCTCGGAACATAAATTCCAACCGTTGTCGTCAACAGAATTGTCAAGAGAATCCGAATATTACGAGGCGAATAAGATTCACATGATTGTTAATCGACTGCGTTATTATATAAATGGTAAAAAGGATTCTTATACTAAGACACCAACCTTGATTGAAGGACAATTATTCTGGGCATCAAGAGAATATGGCCGTAATGACTATAACAAGTCTTTCATTTGCGAATACAAAGGAAACGAGAAGATGTGTGACCTCTTGGTTAAGTTAGGAAATAAATATTTATAATAAATAAGGCGCACCAGAAGCCTCCAAAAAGCCTCAAGGGTATGAGCAAGAAATTATGAAAATCAAAGCATCTAAATTCAATGAGGTTAGATTATCTGACGTTGCTCAGTTTATAGAATCACCTTCACAAATTATTAGGTCTAAATGTTCAAATGGCGTTCTTCTTGGTCAAATCAGCCTTAAAGATGGAAGTGTTATGCGATTATATGCTGGCGATGAGATTCGCATTAATAATGTTCAATTGCCGTTGGCTGCACCATCCTCTTTCCCATTTCCTGAAAATGAGGACTATTTTAATTCTGAGATAGAAATAAATGACTTATAATATATTCTGTTGGTAAATTTATTAGCCCTCGACAACACGGTTAAGTCTATAATTCATGAAATATAGCGTTTATTACAGCAATAATGTGGAAACGAATAAGGTTGCCGAGTTCGAAACATTAAAGGAAGCCAAAGATTATTGCGCCAAGAACACAGAAGGTTGCGACGAAGTTTGTGCCGAAGACAATTGTTATGAACATAATAACAACTTTTGGTATGAAGTATATGAAGGAGAGGACTGTGCTATTTATGATGAAGACGGCGAAGTTGCAGACCTCAAACAAACTGTTTACGAAACTGAACGCTTTTATTACGATTAATTAATCAAAATGAAAAGAGAAATACCATTATTTATCGTTGATTCTTCTCGAAAGCACAAAAAAGGAGAATGTGACTATATATGTTGCACCGACAAGGATAGCGGATTTATTGCAAAGATTGACTACATTGATGGCGAAATAGAAGAAACAGGAAGTGATTACAGAATCGGGTTAAGCAAAAATGGAATCTCTTGCAGAATGAAGATAGTTCGCTCAATGGGCGAGAATCCAACTGAAACCGCGGTTAGAAGCCTGCTCAAAAAAGGAATGGAGTATTATTCAACTATCATTCAAAAAAATGTTGATGTCACAAAGCTCAGCCGAGAAGATTGCGTTGATTGCATTGATGTGATTATAAGAGCCAATATGTCCTTAATGAAGGACAGGCCACTTGGCCAAAGACAGACAATTGCGACATCTATTTGCGTGTTAGAGGCCGCCAAAAAATACATAATGGAAAAATAAAATCATCATGAAAGAAATAATAAGAGGCATAACAACTCGTTATATATTCCGTAACTCGGATAAAAAATCCATTCAGTTAGATGTGACAGTATATGATGCTGAAACAGCGTCAAATGTCAAGGTTCATGATATAGTTCTACATGTAGATGGTATCGAAATGAACTACAATTATAACAACACTAATGGCCCGAGCTGCATCTACGGTAAGTGTAACACTTCAATCCATGAAATGCTCTTTAACAACAAAGGAGAAGGTCGAATAAAAATAAGAACGAAGATTGGCGATGAATATTTAATAGCAATACCAGAAGACATTTCATCGGACATTTACAATTCACTAAAGAACAATGACAAATAAGCAATCAGGCTGGGGCGGCCGCCGCGAGAATAGCGGTCGCCCAAGAACAAACAAAGTCACAATGTGGGCAAACGTAACGCCTGCATTTCTTGCCAAACTAAAGGAGAAGGCCGAAGAAGAAAACATGAAGGTCGGTGAATATCTTGAAGAACATCTTAGGTTATAATTTCAGTAAATTAAATTCATTCGTAAGGTGCTGATTCTGAAAGCCAAACAAAACAATATGGCGCGTTTCGGCAAATTACCAGCAAATTAAATCCGTCTTAATACTTCGTGATTATAACCGAATTATAATCGAAAAAGGCTCGTCACAGCTATTGTGGCGAGCCTTTTTTTTGCTTCATGCTGTTAGCCTTTCACATAACAAACAGATTACAATTTTCACAAAACCGAAACAAATCGCAACAGCCGAAATTTGTCTTAGAAAGCAGGAAAGTCCTGTTTCATAACTAAAAAAAACAAATTTATTATGGAAGGAATTGAAAAAGTGATTTGTTGCGACAAGGGAAACGATGCTTTGGCCTATGCAGCGATGGCCAACAAACAAACAGACCCTATGGCAATGGCGGCGATGATGAACGGAGGCATGGGTAATCAGTGGATGAATAATCCATTTGCCTATATGATGTTTCTTGCAATGTTTGGCGGTGCAGGATTCGGAGGCTTTGGCAACAGAGGGAATGCCGTGCAGGATGCAGAAATCCAAAATCAGATTGCCTCTCTACGCTCACAGATGGCCGACAATCACAATGCAGATTTGCTGATGTCAGCAGTCAAGGGTAACGATGATGCCCTCAAAACGCTTGGCGCAAATCTTAATTGCGACTTCAACCAATTGCAGCAGGCCGTTTGCGCTATACGTTCGGCAGTAGATAACGTTGCAGGGCAGGTAGGTTTCAGTGCTGAACGTGTTATCAATGCGGCTGAGCGAGGTGATGCCAGCATTATAAGTGCAATTCAGAATTGTTGCTGCAACACACAGCAGGGTATTTTGAAAATGGGCTATGAGAATCAGCTTGCAATTCAAGGCCAAACAGAATCTTTGAATAAGAGTATGAATTTCATTAACTCGTCAATCGAACGCGGTTTTAGTGCTCTTGGCTTTCAAAATGCGCAGGACAAATGCGATATTATTCGCGCAGGGCAGGACAATACGCAACGCATAATCGACACACTTAACAGTCATTGGAACTCAGATTTGCAGCAGCGCTACAATGATGCACGTCTGGAACTCTCACAGCAGAGGCAGAATGCGGAGCTTATCGCAGCTCTGAAAACGACAACAACGCCGTAAAACAAAGGTGGTAGGAAATTTCTTTCCTACCACTAAATTTCTCTGAGTTTAAAAGCAAAACGCCATGAAATTATATATTGCTATCTCAAACAAATCAGATTCTCATTTCAATGGGGAAAGTGCAGCCGAAGCAATTAAAAGAATATTCTACACGGATAAAAACGGAGCAGAGCACAAAGGCGCTCACTGGTCAGTGAATGAAATCCTAAAAGCAACAGAAAAACTGAAATTTAAATCTTGTGTTACGGACTGGGATAAATATGTTGCTTTTAATTACGCTTATGCAGATTTCAACAAGATTATGTCAGATGAAATGATTATCTTAGCAGCGTTTTCATTCTTCTTTGACGATGAGGATGCGCCTTGCAATAAGGTGTACAGATATGTACAATCAATGTCAAATAACGCCTAACCGTGCAAAATCCGTGCAAGTGATTTTACATAAACAGATAAACGATTAAATATCATACACTTACAAGTGTAAGACTAATGCTTTGGGAGCAGGGGGTCGTGGGTTCGAATCCCGCTACCCCGACAATAATTAAACCGCTGATAATTAGACATTTGCTAATTGTCAGCGGTTATTTTTGTCTCTATATTCAAATGTTAAAGCCATAAATTTATGCCGTATTATGCCGTATTATGCCGAAATTTGCCGAAAATCCGTGCAAAACACGTGCAATCCATCAAAATGTAGAACCGTGCAAAATCCGTGCAAATGGCAAAAATTAATCTGTACCTCGATGCAAGGGCGAAAAATAAATCTGGAAAATATTGTGTAAAGATTGTAATTCGGCACAATAATACATCTTCTATGATTCCGACATCTGTGTTTCTAAAAAAGGAAGAATGGCTGAATGGAGAGGTAATAAACACTCCTTTGGCTAAGAGATTGAATCAAGTTTTAAAATCGAAACTTGAATATCTTAGGATGCAAATCATCTTATTAAGTTCATCAAAGAATCTTGAAAAGATGACGGCCAAAGATATACGTGAACAAATAAATCCTCGCGAAGAAACAGAAGAAGAACGGCCACATTATATCAAAGAATATTTCAAGATATTCATTTCAAGGAAGACAAAAGATAGAACAAAAGAGGTTTACGAAGGTACAATAATCAAGATTGGCAATTATTGCGATATTGATAATTTATCATTTGAGGAGATTGATTACAAATGGTTAGTCGATTTCGATACTTGGATGCAGGCAAAAGGAAATTCAGTAAACACGCGCTCCATTCATTTGCGCAATCTTCGCGCCTTATTCAACGAGGCAATTCGTGAAGATTATGTAGCACAAGAATTTTACCCATTCAGGAAATTCAGAATAAAATCTGAACAGACTGAAAAACGCTCTTTGACAATCAAGGAATTATTATCACTGATGAATTTTAAATGCGAAGATTATCAGCAAAAATATCTTGACATTTTCCTAATCTCCTTTTATTGCGCAGGAATAAACATGGTTGATTTGCTTGATTTGCCGCACCCAAACGAAGAGCAGAGAATAACATACCGAAGGAGTAAGACAGGAGTTCTTTGCAGTCTTAAAATTCCAAACGAAGCAATGAAGCTCATACGAAAATATCGCGGAGAAAAGAAACTGCTTAACTTCGGAGAGACACATGAGGATAAAAGGTCTTTCGTTAGAACGATAAACAAGAACTTACAGAAAATAGGAAAGACAGACATTATTAATGTGAGAAACAGATATGGACGAGTGAAGAAAGAAAAAATATTCAAGCCCCTGTTTCCTCATCTTACAACATATTGGGCAAGACACACATGGGCGACCATCGCCGCAGACATTGACATTCCAGATGCTGTTATAGATGCTGCTCTTGGCCACAAGCCACAATACCAAATCGCAGACATATATATAAGAAGGAATGAAAAGAAGGTTGATCAAGCAATCAAGAAAGTAATAGACTATGTAAAAAAATCCACTGACAATTAATTCTGCCAGTGGATTTTTTTGTATTTATCCTATATGCTCTTCTGGGTCATCGTATTTGAGGTTGAAGTCTGTTGCAACATGCTTTCTTATGTCATTTATCGCTAATCCAGCAAAGCCACAAAGAGAAAATAAAACTCCAGAAGCAATACTCGTTAATCCAGCGGTTATCTGCTGTTGCCCAAGATAACTTATATATTCTTTATAACTTCCGCTATTATACATTCCTATTATCGTAACAATAATTCCAGCAATAAGGCAAATCGCGCCTATAACTATCACTGCTTTAGCAACGATGTCAAGATAGCGATAACTAAAGGAAACGTTATTAAATTCAGATTGTGCGTTTTGTGAAATCATAATTGTTTGATTTAAAAATTTGTTCTTACTAAGCCAACGACACGATAAATTTTAATCACATCGCTTTTTTCTATATTTATATCCTCCAACTGACTTTCTTGATTTGAAACCTTGCATTCATACTTATCGCCGCGCTCATAAACGTTTCTGAAAATAAATCCAATGCTCTTTGTGTCTATTATATAAGGAGCGCCGCTTTCAATAACCGCATTCTCTTGCAGTGCTGACAACGCAATTAAATCTCCACGCATAAATTGAGGTTCCATTGATACCCTATCATTTCTAAAATAGAAATCAAAAGGTGGAAATTGATTAAACGCTCCCATGTATTCCAGATTCTGAACCTTTCCGCTTTTGACAAGCTCCAACACGTCAATGTTAGGAATCTTAGCAATACTCTCCGTGATTATTGGCTTCTGCTCACCGTTAGCGAAGAAGAAATTGGACAGCTTGTCAAAGTTGTTGTCGTTGTTTTCAAATCCTTTATTAAGCATTTCCCCTTTTCCAGTTTTAAGCCATTCAATATTTAGTTCGGGAAAGTTTTGTGAAATATTGAACAACGCAGAAACACCGAAATCATCTTTGACAACAGATAAATAGCTGGTTGACAAGCCTGCTTTAAGAAGGAATTGTCTTTGTGAAACTCCTTTGTAATTAATGAATTTAAGTAGTCTATCTTTCATGATGTTAAAAAATATTTATTCGTTAGACATTTGTATCTAATTATTTGGTATGTATAATTATTATATGTATCTTTGCACATGTAACCAAGAGGGTAGATAGCTTATCCGCCTAATGGTTGTGCAAAATTAAAAAGAAAAAATAGAATAGCAAAATATTATATATAAAATGGTAAGAAAAAGTTTAATCCAAATACCATCGGAGATACGGAGGAAGGCGACAACCGAGAGGTATAATAAGATATATGCCTATTATTTAAGGGAGTTGAATCTTGGAACAAAGGCGTATGATGCAATTGTGATGACTGCTAACGCATTTAATGTAACGATAGCAACGGTTTATAAGGTAAAAAGAGAAAAAGAGAAAGGAGCAAGCAATGAGAGTGATAATGCCGCAAATAGCAGATGATTCAAAATACACGGTGTGCCAAGCCTCTGAAATTCTTGGAGTTCATAGAGACACCATTCGGAGATGGGTTAACAGCTGTCTTCTTAAACCGAGATTCAGTAAAATAAACGGACGGAAGTTTTTTCTTGGCAAGGATTTAAAGAAGTTCTGGATGACACAATATTGAGAAATAGCTCATTCGATAGTAAAACCGAAACATCTCGTTCTCGCATTTTTCAAATAAATCGTCTTCGGTTTTGATATTGCGTAAATGTCATAACTAAATTCTCAACGCAATTATTATCGGATGAGCAAAGAGCTGAATGGTTACACCAAAAGGTTTGTGTTCTGGTGTTATGCTTGGTGTTGGCGGTTCGATTCCGCCACAGCTCACAAAGCGAAAAGTGTTCTTTGACATATTGGCAAAGGGGTACGGAAGCGAAATATAGTAGCAAGGCCCAAGTCCCCGAAAAAGTGGTATCACGTGATAGTAACTATCTATGTCGTGAAGTTGTAAACGGATGAGGTTCGGCATCATCCATACCGCGTGAGCTGCCACGAGAAGTTATGTAACTATCATGTAACTATCATGTAACTACTACATAAATTCTTTATATCCTCCTCAGATATGCCGATAGCTGGCGCATTCACCTTTCGTTTGCGTTTGGACTTGGCGGCACAGGTGGTTCGAGTCCACCTATCTGAGCCAATTCAAAACCTTGTTGTATGAATAAGATTAAGAGAATTGCTGAGATAAGAGAATTGCTGATGCAGGATGCGGAAGAGCAATGTATCTGCCGCACACGCGGTTATCTCACTGCCAACTTCTACATGGAGATTGGCAAGAAGAATTACGAAGTCGAATTAATCGTTGATGAAGATTGGCAATGTAGCGATTGTTCCGTCTACAACATAGAAGAAGATGTGGAGGACGTGAAATTGAAAATCCTTATCCTAAACGAATATTCAGGGCTATACGCAACTCTCAAACGAGAGGCGTATGAAAAACTTGAAAAGGAGGCAAAATTGTACGAGGAGCATGAACAATCGCTGATGTACGATTTCCTTTATTGATATAAGCTCGCTGCGGTTCTTTTCACGAGGTGCAAAGAGTTGCATCGCAAATGAAACTGTGAATCTGTAAAAAGTTATGGGCGAGAAGATTTCCGCAGCGAGCTACACGCAGGTGATTGAGACTGGGTCTCATACTTTTGGAAGTTCCATAGTTGTTATGATTTGATTAAATAGAATATGTGAGATAAGAGGTTCGATTCCTCTCACCTTCACCAACCAATAAAAACATATTATGAAGAAGGAATACTATTTTGTTGTTTCAGTCTCTTGTAAAAGAAGAAACATGAAAGAAAAGGTACTTGCCGAGTACCTTAAA
>CAKQBW010000022.1 GCA_934216505.1 uncultured Alphaproteobacteria bacterium | reverse complement strand
CCATCGCCGATGATTGTACCACGATTACCTATAATAACGATTTAACTGCAACGACTTTCATAACGGACAATAAGGATCCCACAAGTTGCGAAAGTGCGGGCGGGGCTTGGAATGCATCAACCGAGACCTGCGGGTGTCCAGGGCGCTATACAGGCTCTAATTGTGAAATCGCCCCCAAATCTTGCCCCTCAGGAACACCCCTCACCGAAGATGGAAAATGCAAGTATTGTTCTGAAGGTGGAGACTGCGTCGTCTGTAAGATGGAAGAAGAAGGAAAGTGTGCTTATGCTGAATGTACCTGTTATAACCCTAAAACACAGAATGCAGAATGTGGTGCTTATTACTGTAAGGTCTGTAATAAAGGAGGAGAAAAGCCAGATGCTATTTGTGCTTATGGTGGTGTTTGTATCTGTTACAACAAAAACACACAGAATGTATCATGTAACGAAGGCGGCTGTAAAACCTGTGAAATAAAGAGTGATACCCCTGATGTTATTTGTCCTGGATATGGTGATTGTATCTGTTATAATAAGAAGACACAGAATGCAGAATGTACCGTGCAGGGCTGTAAAACCTGTGAAATAAAGAGTGATACCCCTGATGTTATTTGTCCTGTCGGGATGGGGGATTGTATCTGTTATAATTCTAAAACACAGAATGCAAAATGTGGCGACATTGAATGCGCTACCTGTGATCAAGATAGTACTACCCCTATCGCACAATGCAATAATTATGACTGTTTCTGTGTGGCGGAGTAGAGGGAGGTTCTGTCGTTGGACTTTTAAAGGTTGGGTTTTCCCCAACCTTTTTTGGTGGGTCCCTATTGGGTGGTCCCCCTAACAGATTCTCACTTTCGCAAGAATAACCCAAGGGGGGGGGACAGAATGTCCCACACAACGAATTCCTACATTCATGGGAGGAAGGTTGCTCTTTTAAAGGCAAAGGTTATTTCACAAACTGAGCGACTTCACGCATCAATTCGGTCAAATTTTGATGAGCGACCGCTGAAATGGCATAAATTTTCTTTTTTGTTTTACGTTTTAAGCTTGTCTGTTTTTTCTTGATTTCCTCTGGGGTCAGTGCATCACATTTATTCAAGGCAATGACCTCTGGCTTTTGCGCCAAAAAAGGACTATAGGCTTCTAATTCATGACGAATTATTTGATAATCTTTTGTTAAATAATCACTGGTGGCGTCTAGCAAGTGAATAATGACATTACACCGTTCTATATGTTTTAAAAAATGAACCCCTAATCCAATACCGTTATGGGCGCCTTCAATCAGCCCAGGAATATCCGCCAAAACCAAATCACGATTATCAGTATGCGCCACCCCCAAATTCGGGTGAATTGTGGTAAAAGGATAGTCCGCTATTTTGGGGCGCGCCCGTGTCAAAGCCGTCAATAAAGTGGATTTCCCCGCATTGGGAAGCCCCACTAACCCCACATCAGCAATCAATTTGAGCCTTAACCACACCCATAGTTCTTCTCCAGGTGTTCCTTCTTCCGCATATTCAGGGGCTTGGTTCGTGGAAGTTTTAAACGAATCATTTCCACGTCCGCCATGTCCCCCATGCGCCACCACAAATTCTTCCCCAGATTGCGTTAAATCCGCCAAAACAGTACGCCCGTCTTCGGCCACAATTTCTGTGCCCACAGGGACTTGGATATAAAGATCTTTTCCTTTGGCTCCTGTACAACATTTATGGGAACCAGGGAAGCCCCGTTGTGCCTTAAAATGTTGTTGATACCGAAAGTCAATCAGGGTATTTAAATTTTCTTTGGCCACAAAAATAACATTCCCCCCATCACCGCCGTTGCCCCCATCAGGGCCGCCAAATTCTATGAACTTTTCATGGCGAAAAGAACAGGCCCCATTTCCACCATCACCTGCTTTAACAAAAATCTTGGCTTCATCTAAAAATTTCATTTTGACTCCTTTGATTAGATATAAATATATCCGAAAAAGGCTAAAAAGTCAAGAAATCAGAAAAACCCCTTGACAAAGAAATATTTTTAGAATATAATGGAGTCCTTATCTTATCGCGGGGTAGAGCAGTCCGGTAGCTTGCCAGGCTCATAACCTGGAGGTCGTGAGGTTCAAATCCCACCCCCGCAACCAATAAAAAAGCCAGCCCGTGTGGGTTGGCTTTTTATTTAGGGGGCTCTTATAAACCTTATTCCCGAAGTTATCCTCTCCTTATTTTTTGTGTTGCAGGCGTTGAATCAACAGGGGTAGTAATCCATTTTTGATGGCATCGGCTTTTGGATCATTAAAATAAAATTCGGTATCCTGTTGCCGATAGGCCCCTTTTTTGACGGCCGATAAATGAAATCCAAAAGAATCCAATAAGGGGCGTAATTGAGAAATATCCCGACTAGAGACCGTAATCAAAGGAAGTTCGCCAAGTTCTTTGATGGCTGTTTCTAAAAGCCTTTTTCCCAGGCCTTGCCGCCTGAATGCAGGTGCCACAAATAAGGTACATATCTTTTTTTCATCGGGCGTCTTTTTGGCCAACAGGCAACCCGTCAGGGTATTTTGGTCGTTTAAAGCAATAATATACATTCGTTCATTCTTTTTTAACCCAGAGATAAAAGTGTCCTTGTACCAATTTGTATAGTTGGGATAAACTTCGCCAATGGTTGAGGTGAGGTCTAACATATTTTTATACAAGAGGCTGTGTTCGGGGTGAAAAGAGGTGAAAGTTTTTATTTGCATATTTTCTTTCCTTTTGCTATACATAGTATAACTTTTATTTTTTTGTTATGCAAGGAGAAATGTCATGCACCACATGAAAGTCCAAACAAAGTATTATCATTTATTGAAGTCAGGCAACAAGACCATTGAACTACGCCTTTTTGATGAAAAACGTCAAAAGATTAAAAAAGGCGATGAAATTGTTTTTTCGGACCTTTCAAAAGCGGAAGATTGTTTTACAGCGGTTGTAAAAAATTTGTATCATGCCCCTCATTTTGAAGCGTTATGCACAATGATTCAACCATGTCAGGCGGGCTTTGCTTCAAAAGAAGAATTATTAAAAGTATTAGCGGAATTTTACACCCCTGCAGCCCAAGATGAATTTGGGGTGGTTGGGATTGAGATCCAAAAAGTTTCTTAACCCTATTGTGGCAACTCTCTACTTTTTTTCCAAAACAATGGAAACATTTTCTTGTTCCAAAACATAAGCCCCTGGGAAAGCCACGCCGATAAAGGGAATTAAAAGGACGCACCCAAAAAGAACATCTATCGTTCCAAGTGTTCCCAAACGATAAGTTAGGTCCCGTTGGGCGGGAAGAAAGCCGTCTTTTTTCACCAAAATAGATATATCCGTATGGCGGGGGACCCGTGTTTGAACATGGCCTTCTCCCATGTATTCTCCGTTGATATAAATTTGGGCATCGTTTTCGGAAGTCATCACATTTAAAGGCGTTCTAGTCCAATTAAACATAGAGCACGAAGATAAAAAAATCCCCATCATCAATACATAAATGATATTCTTTTGCAACATACTTTTTTCTTTCATTTCATTCGTCTTTAGTCTATCGGCAATTTGATGAGATGTCAATAAAAAATTTATCCTTGACGCTGTTTGTTCCCGTTTGTCTCACTTTTTTGAAAGCGATTTCAAACAATAAAAAAGTGCCCGAAAATCTTTCAGGCACTTTCACGGGTTCTTTCAAACTTACACCCACAACTCCAAACTCTTAGAGTCAATAACTTGGTGTAAATTCTTTAAAAATTCCTCTAAAGGAATGTTGTTTTTCGTATTTTGTTTTCTATCCCGAATAGAAACAGTATTCGTTTCCACTTCCTTATCCCCGATAATAATAGAATAAGGAATCTTCATGTTATGGGCTTCCCGAATCTGATAGCCAATCGTATTACTGCGTTCGTCCGCCACAACACGAATATCTTGTTGGGCCAAAATATCTTTAATTTTTCTGACATAAGGCAAATGCTTATCCGACACATGCAAGATTTTAACTTGGACAGGCGCTAACCACACAGGGAAAGCCCCCGCATATTGTTCAATCAAAGTCCCCACAAACCGTTCCATAGACCCCAACAAAGTTCTGTGCAACATGATGGGCGTGTGTTCTTTGCCATCTTCCCCGATATAAGTCATTCCAAAGCGTTCGGGCAAGTTCATGTCCAATTGAATAGTCGTTCCTTGCCATTCACGACCCATGGCATCTACTGCCTTCAAGTCAATGGCTGGTCCATAGAACTTAGCCCCACCCACATCTTTTTGATAGGCAATTTGACGATCCTGTAAAACCTTTTCCAAAGTATGTTCAGCCATTTGCCACACAGGTTCATTTTTAATATACTTTTCGGTGTCCTTGGGATCCCGAACAGATAAATACACATTCAATTTGTCAAATCCAAAGACTTTATTCATAGAAAGAGCAAAGTCTAAGACATCATTAACTTCTTGAACAAATTGATCTTCCCGACAAATAATATGCGCATCGTCTTGCGTAAAGCCACGCACCCGCAACATACCGTGCAAAGCCCCTGAACTTTCAAAACGATAGACATTTCCCAATTCACACAAGCGCATCGGTAATTCTTTATAACTGCGCACCGAGGATTTGTAAATCCGCACATGGAACGGACAACTCATCGGTTTGACATAATAGGTGGCTTGCTCATCTTTATCCCGTTGGGCCATTTGCATCGCAGGGAACATCGTGTCCGAAAAATGGTCCAAGTGTCCCGAAGTTTTCCACAAATTGCTCAATCCCAAAACGGGCGTATAAACATAATGATACCCCCGCCGTCTGTGCTCTTTGCGCCAATACATTTCAATTTCTTCACGCACAACGGACAAATTCGGGTGCCACATCACCAAACCAGGTCCCACATAATCATCAATAGAAAACAGATCCAACGCTTTGCCTAATTTTCTGTGATCTCTTTTTTTGGCCTCTTCAATAAAAGTGAGGTAAGACTTGAGTTCTTCTTCAGAAGCAAAGGCCGTTCCATAGATACGGGTCAGCATTTTATTTTTGCTATCACCATGCCAATAGGCCCCCGCCGTTGAAAGCAACTTAAAGGCTTTGATTTCTTTGGTGGAAGCCACATGAGGCCCCGCACACAAATCAACAAACAATTCTTTGTCCTGATTCTTCGTGACATACAAAGACACAGGTTCCCCCCGCTTTTCAATCAAATCAATCCATTCTAATTTATAGGGATTTCCTTGAAAAATTTTACGGGCCTCTTCGGGGGACACGTCCTTTCTTTCAAAAGTCAAGTTTTGGTTGATTAACTTGCGCATTTCCTTTTCAATTTTGGGTAAGACTTCTGAAGAAATAGATACTTCTTTAGGAAATTCAAAATCCCCGTAAAACCCTTCGTCCGTGGCGGGTCCCATCGCCATCAAAGTCCCAGGGTATAACTTACAAATAACTTGTTCCATAATGTGTTGCGCACTATGACGGATGACTTTTAATTCTTCTTTATTCATTTTTTTTCTCCTGATAATAAAATTTGATAATGTTTTTTAAGATTTTTTAAATAAGTAAATTGAACACCGCCCTAGGCGGTTGTGGTTGTTTTTGTCAAACGAATCATATCAAAATTTCTTTTCATCATGTTTTCTATTATATCTTGATTGGGTAAAAAGTCAATAAAAAAATAATATTTTCTTTAATTCTTTTTGTTTTTTTTCACTTTTACCTCAAACCACCCCATTCTCTCCACAAAATGATATACCGTTGCGGTATGAACATCCATGAGTTGTGCAATCTTATAACGTGAAAAGCCCTTATCTAATAACTTCTTGACACTCCTTTTGTTCTTACTTAATTTCAAAACCTTTGTTTGGGCACAATAGGGGCGGCCCAATGTTCTCCCTTTGGCCTTTAAAGCCGCCAAAGAAGAAAGCGTTCTTTGACTAATCAAGTTCCTTTCAATTTCGGCCGCTAAACCAAAAGCAAAAGCCATTACCTTTGATTGAATATCATTTCCCAAACGATAGTCTTCTTTAATTGTCCAAACCTGACAATTTTTATTCAGGCAAACTTCTAAGATATGCATCACCTCTAAAAGAGACCGCCCGAGGCGAGAAATCTCACAAGCGACCAAAATATCCCCCGACTTCAATCTTCCCAAAAGGGCCCCCAATTTTCTTGCCCTGAGTTTTTTTCGTGAAGAAATTGTTTCACTCACCAATTCATCAATGTGAATTTTGTGCGTTCTTGCAAATTTTTGAATTTCAAAAGTTTGATGCGACAGCGATTGTTTGCTTGTGCTGACACGTATGTATCCAATAGTAGACATTTTTTATCCTTTCGTTTGTCATTAAAGAGCCTTATTTTACAGGGTTTTTTCTGATAATTTAAACGATCGTTTTTGTCAATATACTTTTTAGCGTCTTTTTGAATTTTGATAATTTTAAAATAACTCATTGATTTTAAATAATAATTTCATCGTTTTGTCATTTTTTCTCTCTCCCCATTTTTCCCTATTCCAAAAACGATCGTTTTTGTTATAGTGGGTCTTGCAATAATTTTGAAAGGAGAAAAATAATGCAAAAACTAAATGAAAATGATTTTCAAAAAGGGCGGGCTTTATTAAAGGCAGGTATTTGTGGCTATATTGGGGCCGTGTTATTAAATATGATTTCAACTGTGGTTCATGTATCAAATTGGAAAATTTGGCTGCTCTGTGCGATAGTTGTCTATTTTTGTTCAAAATGGAAAAAAATGACCTCAGAAAAAGATATCTCGTGGAGCCCCTTGGGCTATCTTGTATATGTCGCCTTATTACATGGAATAGGTGTTATTGCTTTTCTTTATGATTTACAAAAATGTATTGCGAAACGTTCAGGAAAAAACATAAATACCCCAAAAGGAAAATTATTTATTGTTGTCTTGATTGTTTTATTTATGCTCTATGCGGTTCCTTTTGCCATGGGATTTATAGAAGGCTATCAAAGTGTTAGAGGGCATTAAATCATGAAAAAGCAAATGAATTTAGTTTGTATATTGACGATAATTCTTTTTGCCCTTTTCTTTAACGGAGCCCTCCTGTGGCTATTGTATGTATCAGGCGGGTTCCTAGGTTTAGGGATAGGTGTCTTACTTTTCGTATATTGGTATTTTAGTTGGTACAAAAATTTTATTCAAGAAAGAAAACAAGTGAGTTTTGGCCGCCTTTTAGGGGATATACTGATACCAACATACGCCCTATATTTCGTTTCATCCCCAGATTCAAAAACAAGTATGGATCCAGTTTATGATGGTCTGAGTGCTTTGGCAGAGCTTTTTTTCTTGATTATTGTCATACCGATTTTAGGAATGATACAAAGTTTTATCCTCTTTGAACTAGGCCGATTTGTTCTTCCTGCGTCAAAAAATCAAGAGGAAACTTGAGGGGGAAGTCTTCCTCATGAACAGCGTTTTGTTTATTGTTGCTTTTCCATATCAAATTGAATAACCTGGAAGCCATATTTATCAATGTCATCTTCTGACCAATAAGTACAATCTTTCGTTTTCATAACATAAGAAACACGAACCTCTACCTTTCTTCCTGTTTCTTTCTTTGTAGAATCATCTATTTCAACCAAAACAAGAGTATCCCCTTTATTGATTTCAAAATCAGCCAACCTCAATTCTGTTTTCTTTTCACCAGAAAGGACTTTTTTAAAGTATTCAGATAAAATCTTTTTTTGAATTTGCGCCATATTGACCTCCTATGAAGATATTTTACAAATTCTTAACCAAACTGCAAGTATTTTTAAGGGCTCTGGATATAATCGTTTTGCCATACAAGAGGGAAAGCCCCAGAGCGACTCAAAATTTACGAAGCCAGTCTTAACCCCAAAGTGCCGATAATAATGAGCACAATACACATGACTTTAAGCAAAGAGAAGGGTTCTTGAAAAAAGAAAAAGCCTATCAATGAAATTAAGACCGTTCCCAAAGAACACCAAACGGCATAGACAACGCTAATATCCATTGTTTTAAGGGCCAAAGAATGCTGTGTCCATTAAAAAAATTGGTCGGAGTGACGGGATTTGAACCCATGACCACTTGCCCCCCAGACAAGTGCGCTACCAGGCTGCGCTACACTCCGATTGTTTCTTATTATATCCAAATTCATAAAAAATGCAAGTGCTTTTATAAAATTGTGGAAAAATAATCATCTTTTCCTTTGAACAGTTCCGCCCGTCCTCGCTTTTCGTCTTGAAAAACAAAGCGGATTTTTGTATAATAAAGCCCCTAAGGAAGGATTAAAAAGATGATAAAGACAAATGCGATGCGCCTTTTAGAAGGTGAAAAGATTCCATTTATTTGCTTTGAATATCATCCGCAAACAGGGGTAGATGCTTTGTCTGTCGCGGGATACCTCAAAAAAGATCCGAAAACGATTTTCAAGACTTTGGTCGTGATTTCCCCTGAGCACGAATGCTTTGTTTGTGTTGTCCCAGCGACCAGCGAATTAGACTTAAAAAAAGCCACCAAAGCTGCAGGAGTTAAAAGTTTGGAAATGCTGCCTTTAAAAAAACTTTTCCCCACAACAGGCTATATTCATGGGGGCTGTTCCCCCGTAGGCATGAAAAAGCAATTTCAAACTTTTATTGATGTAAGTGCTTGTTCTTTGCCCACTTTTTGTATCAGCGGAGGGAAAGTGGGGCTGACTTTGGAAGTCTCCCCCAAAGTCTTGGCTGATTTTTTGAAAGCAAAATTCGTACCTTTAGGACACAGCCATGATTGATTTAAATAGCGAAATTCAAAAATATGTTCAAAAGAGAAAAACCGACCCGCGCTATCAAGCGGGTATGGTGGGGTTAAAAGTGGTTCAGCGGGTCTTTCAACAATACCCTTTTTCAACAGATTTAGAGGAAGTTTTGTTAAAGGTAGCGGTTTTGAATGACCTATATCATACGCACCTGTCGGCTCCTTTTAAAATGGCCCGCCACATTACTTCTTTGACGGGCTTAGATGATTTCATAAAGCAAGGAAAGCCTCAGGCTGTTTCCCAAATAGCCACAGTTTCTTTTTCCAAAACTTCCCCGCTTGATGTCTATATATTTGCCACCAAGTATTGTTTTATGAGTCATCCCCAAGCATATTTTATTTACGACCCAATGGTTCAAGCCCAGTTGGTCAAGTATTTAAATCTTTCGTCCTTAGAGACGGCGGCTTTAAAAGATTATTCTTTTTTCTCAAGCAAAATGAATCAGTTGATTCAACGCTATCATATAACAGCAAATCACACGGACTTAGATAGTTTTTTGTGGCTTTCAGGACATGAATCTTGCTGCCTTGACATGCCTTTAAATAAAACCCAATAGGTCTGTTATCCTTTTGACTAGGGCTTGCTCTGAGAAAAGCACATAATATCCCAGTCATTCTGAGGAAGTACAACGACCGAAGAATCCATGGTTGGACATTTATGGGTTGAGGATTCTTCGCTACGATCAGAATGACAAATGTTGCATGTGTTCAATCAATGCATTAGCCAATGATACTTATCATCAAAACTGTGTTTATCGCCACACCGACAAGGTGCTCCTTCATTCCATAAAAGTGCCTCTGGTGTTGTCTGAGCATTTAGATTTCTGTATCCAAAATAACCCTTCGTACATCCAGAATCCTTAACCCAAGCATTCCAATCGTCATCGCCACAAATCAGATGGACATAGGTATCTTCTGGAATATTATTCGCATTTGCCGCCGCTTGCACTTCAGCCCGTGTCGCTGTGGCCTTCTTTTGTGCTCCGCCTTCTTGTCTTTTAGGACTGCATTTGATAGGTTTATAACATTGTCCTAAGCACCCTAAAACTTCCCCCGAAGGACAGCATTTACATTGATTACCATATTTTCCACATTGTGTGTGTTTCAAAGGGTTATTGCATGTAGGTTCATCATATTCACAACATTCATCATTTGGTTTTTGATTGGGACATAATAACTCTGTAATAGAACGACACACACCATTTACAAACTTGTGATAAGTTAAAACTTGTTTTTCTTGTTCATCAACACACCATCCTCCATAGCTACAATAGCCACAGTTACCACAGGGAGAATAAATCTTGGTGCTATCAGGAAAACACCCGCCATAGTACTCATTATACTTCTGGCATTCATTACAATCACTGGGAACCCAAGAAGGACAAGCCCCTTTTCCATACTGACGACAAATGGTCGTTCCCTCTTTACAGCATACTCCCTGACAAGCTACTGTACGAGCAGGATCTTCAAATTCACATTCCCCTGTTTCGGTATTACATTTTTGACAGGCGTTGCAATTTTGACATTCTTTGGTCTGACATTGGTCAGAAGGAGCGTCTTGAGGGCACAGTTCTTCCGATACAACCGTGCAAACGCCATTCACCATTTTTTTATAAGTGTAAGTTCGTTTTTTTGCTTCATTTTGACAAACACCCCTTTGACAGGTTCCACATTCTCCACAAGACTGCCCTTCATTACCATTCGTTGTGGAAAGAATGGTATTCGTGCATAAATCTTTTGTCGTTGTGATTTGACTGCAACCTGCCCCTGTGGTAATCGTTTCTGTTTTATTGCCTGTACAAGCCACAGGTGTGGCCTCAGAAACAGGACAATATGTTTGGGTTTGGCGGCCATCACAACAATTTCCATTCAATACATTGACTGTCTTTAAGGCCTCAGGCACACACAGCCCCGTTCCATTACACCGCCCACAGGTCCCTTCACAGGCCTGTCCCCAAGGGGTATTAGAACGCCCCACAAACACTTTCGTGTTCGTACATAAATCCATTTTGTATTTTTCCACCTGACACCCATCATGGGATTTTTCCATTTGTTCCGCACTATATTTATTGGTTGTGCAAGCTGTTCCAAGCGTTTCGTTTAAAGGACAGTAAGAAGCCCCTCTGGCCCGACAACAATTTCCCACATACTTGGCGGTCGTCAAGGTTTGTTTTTTGCTGTCACAAGCACCACGCGCATTACATTTACCACAATCGCCACATAAAGAATTGGTCTTGACTTGCTTTATCCCATTCACACATTTATGGCATTCATCTATATCGCCATTGCGTTTCTTTTGATAGGCTACAGGACAGCCCGCAGGGAGTCCCGCTATTGGCTCATAACAATCCATATTATCTAAGTCAAAACTTTCCCCTTTGGGGCAAGTCTCACAGGTACAATCCGCCTTACAAATTTTCCCGTCTCCACAGGCCGTCTGCTTATTTGTCAAGCACCCCTGACTATTCCGTGTTGTTGCGCAACAAGTCGTTGTATAAGGAACGTTATCACAAGCCCCGCCCAATGGGCCATCACCACCCCCATTGCCACCACCATTTCCACCATCATCATTGGAGGACCCCGAAAAATACAATTCCATTTCATTGCTAGTGACACACGGGTCATCTTCTTTCCCATTTATTTTAAAGTTTTTGACATGAAAGATATTAAATTTTTTCAATTCTTCACAAATTTCTTTGGATTGATTTTTTAAAATAACGACAAATTCGCC
>CAKQBW010000021.1 GCA_934216505.1 uncultured Alphaproteobacteria bacterium | reverse complement strand
ATAATTAGATGTGTGTGTGTGTGTGTGTGTGTGTGTGTGTGTGTAAGCACTTTTTCACACAAATTGCAAGCCTTTTTAAATAATTCTTTCATTTTTTAAAGCCCTTTTTTTATCACCTTTTTCCCTTTATCGCATATTTTTCAAAACAAGTCAAGAAAAAAATACTTACAAAAAGAGGCACCTTCCCAACAAGCATAACAGTAAGGTTGAATTTGCTGTACTCAAAATAGTTCGGATAAGAACCAACAAAAAAACTCCCCGAAAATCGGGGAGTTTTAAAAAAAAGAACAATTTAGGCTTGTTCTTCGCCCTCTTGGACATTATGAATATCCTTGTTGCGTTGGGCCAAAATTTCCTTGTCCCGTTCGGCGGCAATCGCACGCAAACGTTTGACCGCTGCCCCCGTTCCCGCAGGAATTAACCGACCCACAATCACATTTTCCTTTAACCCATGCAAAGGATCCATCTTCCCCGCAATGGCCGCTTCCGTCAAAACACGAGTCGTTTCTTGGAACGAAGCCGCTGAGATAAACGAACTGGTCTGTAAGGACGCTTTCGTAATCCCCAACAACACAGGAGCCACTTTCGCTGGACGTCCGCCGGCTTTTTCGGCTTTCAGGTTTTCCACCACTAATTGGTGTTTTTCCACCTGCTCGCCTTCCAACAAAGTCGTATCCCCAGGATCAACCACTTCCATCTTGCGCATCATTTGACGCACAATCACTTCAATGTGTTTATCGTTGATACGCACCCCTTGTAAGCGATACACAGCCTGTACCTCTTTGACCAAGTAATGCGCCAAAGCCTCTACCCCCAAAATACGCAAGATGTCATGAGGCGCCAAAGGACCTTCCACAATCATATCGCCCTTTTGGACCATATCGCCTTCATAAACAGCAGGCGTACGGCCTTTGGGAATAATATGCGCCACCTTTTGGCCGTCTTCCGTAATCACATTGATGACACGGTGGGCTTTAAAGTCGGCATCATATTCCACACGACCAGCCACTTCCGCCAATATCGCCGCATCTTTGGGACGCCGTGCTTCAAACAATTCCGCCACACGGGGCAAACCGCCCGTAATATCTTTTGTTTTAGAATCGCGCGCCACCAAAGCCAACACATCACCCGCATGAATGGTTTGCCCATTTTTAACAGTGATAATCGCCCCTTTAGGCAAGTAAGTACGGGCTTCGGCCCCTTTGGAGGTTTTCACCACATTCTTATCTTCACCAACGATACAGATTTGAGGACGCAAGTTTTTGGAGGAAGATTGCTTATCCGGTTCCATAATTACCCGTTCCACTAATCCCGTGGAAGCATCCGTTCTTTCGTCCAACGTCTTACCAGCCACAATGTCTTCAAACTTGGCTTTCCCATCAGCATCTGCAATCATCGGTGTTGAGTAAGGATCCCATTCCGCCAAACGCGTCCCTTTTTTCACCATTGCGCCGTCTTCCACCATCAACTTGGCCCCATAAGGCACCTTATGGCGGGCTTTTTCACGCTTGTTTGCATCCAATAGGGAAATTTCAAAATTACGGGACAACACGATACTGACACCCTGAGAGTTCTTCATAATCATGCCTTGCCCCAAACGAATCTGAGCATCAAAAGCGGCGTCAATCGCTGATTCTGCCCCACGTTGCGCCGTTCCACCCACGTGGAAGGTCCGCAAAGTCAATTGTGTTCCAGGTTCCCCAATGGATTGAGCAGCGATAATCCCCACCACTTCACCCAAATTCACCTTGCACCCACGGGCTAAATCTTGACCATAACAGGCCGCACAGATACCGTCTTCGGCTTCACAAGTCAGCACAGAACGAATCTTCACTGAATCAATCCCCAAAGCGTCAATTTTTTCCACATCGTTGGCATCAACCAATTTGTTTTTGGGAATAATGATTTCGCCCGTTGTGGGGTGTTTCACATCTTCGGCCGTTGTCCGTCCCAAAATGCGTTCCCCTGTCGTGGCAATCACATCACCGCCTTCAATAATCGGTTGAATGGTAATCCCATTTTCTGTGCCACAATCTTCCATGGTAATAATAGCATCTTGGGCCACATCAACCAAACGCCGTGTCAAATACCCTGAGTTCGCTGTTTTCAAAGCCGTATCCGCCAACCCTTTCCGAGACCCGTGTGTGGAGTTAAAGTATTCCATCACGGTCAAACCTTCTTTAAAGTTAGAACGAATAGGTGTTTCAATAATTTCCCCGCTGGGCTTTGTCATCAAACCACGCATTCCCGCCAACTGACGCATCTGAGTTGCTGACCCACGGGCCCCTGAATCCGCCATCATATAAACGGAATTGACAGGTTTGCCAGGTTCAGTTTTGCTCATTTCTTTCATCATGGCTTTGGAAACAGAATCCGTACAAGCCACCCAAGCATCAACCACTTTGTTGTACTTTTCCAAACGGGTAATCAGACCTTCCTGATATTGTTGTTCAAATTCATTGACTTTCGCCTCTGTTTGCGCCAACAACTCTTTTTTGTTTTGAGGAATAATAAAGTCGTCTTTCCCAATGGAAATCCCTGAAGTAGCCGCATTCTTAAAGCCAATATCTTTAATCTTATCCGCAAAGATACAGGTTTCTTTTTGCCCACAGGCATGATACACTATACTCAATAATTGGGCCACTTGCTTTTTACCAATCTGACGGTTAATCAAACTGAATGGAATCTTTTCGTTATCAGGCAACA
Source organism: uncultured Alphaproteobacteria bacterium (assembly GCA_934216505.1). Classification (GTDB taxonomy): domain Bacteria; phylum Pseudomonadota; class Alphaproteobacteria; order CAAHEQ01; family UBA3637; genus UBA3637. Next base: position 10,061 of record CAKQBW010000021.1, on the reverse strand, counting down.
CAGATGATAAAATCACCCGACCTGGTGTTGTTTCCACCACTTTTGTGACATGTTCGCCATTGTCATCAACAATCGGCATACGCACTTTAATCTTGGCATGCAAAGACACATCTTTGTTGAACAAAGCATGTTCAATTTCTTCACGCCCCATAAAGGCCATGCCTTCCCCTTTTTCGCCTTCACGCATCATGGACAGATAATAAATCCCCAAAATCATATCTTGAGTCGGCACAATAATGGGTTGCCCTGAGGCAGGCGCCAAGATGTTATTTGTGGAAAGCATCAACACACGAGCTTCCAACTGGGCTTCTGTGGATAAAGGCACATGCACTGCCATCTGGTCGCCGTCAAAGTCCGCGTTAAACGCTGTACAAGCCAAGGGGTGCAACTGAATGGCTTTCCCTTCAATCAAAACAGGTTCAAACGCCTGAATCCCTAACCGGTGCAAAGTGGGCGCACGGTTTAACAACACAGGGTGTTCTTTAATCACTTCGGACAAAATATCCCATACCTCGGGCGTTTCCTTTTCCACCAACTTTTTCGCATTCTTAATCGTGGCAGCCTTACCTTGTTCTTCCAATTTCGCATAGATAAAGGGCTTGAACAATTCCAACGCCATCCGCTTGGGCAAACCGCATTGATGCAATTTCAATTCAGGACCCACAGTAATCACAGAACGACCCGAATAATCCACGCGCTTACCTAACAAGTTTTGACGGAAGCGACCGCTTTTTCCCCGCAACATATCCGCCAAGGACTTTAAAGGACGCTTATTAATTCCTGTAACCGCGCGACCACGGCGACCGTTGTCAAACAACGCATCAACCGCTTCTTGCAACATACGCTTTTCGTTGCGCACAATGATTTCAGGCGCACGCAATTCCAACAACCGTTTCAAACGATTATTACGGTTAATCACACGGCGGTAAAGATCGTTCAAATCAGAAGTCGCAAAACGCCCCCCATCCAAAGGAACTAATGGTCGCAAATCAGGTGGAATCACCGGCAATACATCCATCACCATCCATTCGGGACGAGATCCTGATTCCAAAAAGGCTTCCACTAATTTCAATTTTTTAACAATCTTTTTGCGCTTTAAATCGGATTTTGTTTCAATCAATTCAGCCCGCAATTTTTTGGCTTCTTCGGGCAAATCAATTTGCGCCAATAAAGTTTTGATGGCTTCGGCGCCAATCCCCGCCCGAAAAGCATCTTCCCCATATTCTTCAATCGCTTGTTGATATTGTTCTTCTGTCAATAAATCTAAAGGCTTTAAGGGGGTCAGACCAGGTTCAATCACAATGTATTTTTCAAAGTAAAGAACAGCCTCTAATTGTTTCAACATCAAATCCAACAAAGTCCCAATACGGCTGGGCAACGACTTCAAAAACCAAATGTGGGTTACAGGCGACACCAATTCAATGTGTCCCATACGCTCACGACGCACTTTAGATAAAGTTACTTCCACCCCGCACTTTTCACAGGTAATCCCCCGATACTTCATGCGTTTGTATTTTCCACACAAACATTCATAGTCTTTAATCGGTCCAAAGATTTTGGCACAGAATAACCCGTCCCGTTCGGGCTTGAAAGTCCGATAGTTGATTGTTTCAGGCCGTGTCACTTCCCCATACGACCAAGAACGAATCTTTTCGGGGGAGGCAATGGAAATCCGAATATCATCAAACGATTGTGGATTTGCCAAAGGACTAAAAGTTTTCATCAATTCATTCATCATTTTTTATCTCCTATTGTTCGTTTTGATTTAATTCAACATCCAAGCCCAAAGAACGCATTTCTTTGACCAACACATTAAAGGATTCAGGAATACCCGCTTCAAAACTTGTATCCCCACGAATAATGGTTTCATATGCCTTCACACGACCCGATACATCGTCCGACTTGATGGTTAGCATTTCCTGTAAAGTATAAGCGGCCCCATAGGCTTCCAACGCCCACACTTCCATTTCACCAAAACGCTGGCCACCGAATTGGGCTTTTCCGCCCAACGGTTGTTGTGTCACCAAACTGTAAGGTCCAATAGACCGTGCGTGAATCTTTTCATCAACCAAGTGGTGTAATTTCAACATGTACATATACCCAATGGTGACTTTACGGTCAAAGGCTTCCCCTGTCCGACCATCGTACAAAGTGACCTGACCCGATACAGGCACCCCCGCCCGTTTTAACATCGCATCAATGTCTTGACCATGAGCCCCATCAAACACAGGCGTTGCAATGGGCAACCCGTCTTTTAAGTTCTCACTCATATTCAACACATCTTCATCGGCCATCGGTGCAATCTTTTTGGTGTATTCACGGGTCCCGTAGATATCTTTTAAAGTCGCCCGCAATTCAGCCATCTTCGCCTGATTGGCTTGGACTTTTTTCACCACAGCATCAATTTCTTTACCCAACACTTTACAGGCCAAACCTAAATGCGTTTCCAACACCTGACCTACATTCATACGAGACGGCACACCCAACGGATTCAACACAATATCCACAGGTGTTCCATCTTCGGTATAAGGCATATCTTCAATGGGTAAAACTCTGGACACCACCCCTTTGTTTCCGTGTCGCCCTGACATTTTATCCCCTGGTTGCAATTTACGCTTCACCGCAATAAAGACTTTAATCTTTTTCAATTCACCCGGCAACATATCATCGCCCCGTTGCAACTTATTCACACGGTCTTCAAAGTCTACTTGCAACGCTTTGTCGGCTTCATCATAAGTCGCAATCATTTGTTCGGCTTGTTGCATCACGGCATCGTCTTTGACATTGATTTTACGCAAAGCCGCCATATTCATATCGGCTAAATCTTCTGATTTCAATTCATAACCTGATTTGAATTTTTCTGCTTTCGTAATTGTCTGACCAACAAACAAAGCTCCTAAACGCGCCGAAAAATCGCCCTGCAAAATGGCCTTTTTGTCATCACGATCCTTAGTCAATTTGGCAATTTCTGCTTGTTCAATCGCCAAAGCCCGTTCGTCTTTTTGCAAGCCACGGCGGGTAAAGATACGCACATCCACCACCGTTCCCGAAATTCCAGGAGGCACCCGCAAAGAACTATCCCGAACATCAGCGGCTTTTTCACCGAAAATCGTCCGTAATAATTTTTCTTCAGGCGTCATAACGGTTTCCCCTTTGGGGGTCACTTTACCGACCAAAATGTCGCCCGCTTTGACTTCAGCACCGATATAAATCACACCTGTTTCGTCCAAGTTGCGCAACCCTTCTTCCCCCACATTGGGAATATCACGGGTGACTTCTTCTTGACCTAACTTGGTATCACGGGCAGTGATTTCCAGTTCTTCCAAGTGAATAGAAGTAAAGACATCGTCCCGCACAATGCGTTCGCTGACCAAAATAGAGTCTTCATAGTTATATCCGTTCCAAGGCACAAACGCCACCAAAATGTTGCGTCCCAACGCCAATTCACCCATTTCTGTACAAGGGCCATCAGCAATCAAATCGCCTTTTTCTACCTTATCGCCCACACGCACCAAAGGCTTTTGGGTCATACAGGTCCCTGTATTAGACCGTTGGAATTTTTCCAAATTGTAAATATCTACCCCTGACACAGTGGCCGACAAATCTTCTGTCGCCCGAATCACAATACGGGCAGAATCCACCGATTGCACCACCCCTGTTCTGAGGGCCGATACCGCCGCTCTGGAATCTTTCGCCACAATGCGTTCCATGCCCGTCCCCACCAAAGGAGATTCGTTTTTCAACAAAGGAACAGCCTGCTTTTGCATGTTGGATCCCATCAACGCACGGTTCGCATCATCGTTTTCCAAGAAAGGAATCAAACTGGCCGCCACAGACACAACTTGGCGGGGCGATACATCCATCAAATCCACTTCTTCGGCTTTGGCTTGAACCACTTCCCCTGCCTGACGTGCGGTCACAAATTCGCTGACCAACTCGCCTTTTTCATTCAATTCAGAGTTCGCCTGAGCAATCGTATGACGGGCTTCTTCCATCGCAGACATATACACCACTTCATCGGTTACCTTTTTATCCACCACTTTCCGATAAGGCGTTTCAATAAAGCCATATTCATTCACACGGGCATAAGTCGCCAACGAGTTAATCAACCCAATGTTTTGTCCTTCTGGAGATTCAATTGGGCAAATACGGCCGTAGTGAGTCGGATGAACATCCCGTACTTCCATACCCGCTCTGTCCCGTGTTAAACCACCAGGGCCTAACGCTGACAAACGACGTTTATGAGTAATTTCAGACAAGGGATTGTTTTGGTCCATGTACTGACTCAATTGACTGGAGGCAAAAAATTCACGCACCGCTGTGGCCAAAGGTTTCGCATTAACCAAATCCGAAGGCATCACATTATCAATTTCGGCTGATGTCATGTGCTCACGAATAATTCTTTCCAAGCGCAACAAGCCAATCCGATATTGATTTTCCATCAATTCGCCCACAGGACGCACCCGCCGATTACCCAAGTTATCAATATCATCAATGTCCCCATGACCGTCTTTGATTTCCACCAAAGTTTTGATGATTTTCAAAATATCTTCTTTACGCAACACACGCACTTCTGGGGGAACTTGTTCGTTCGTAAAGCCCAAGCGCATATTCATCTTAACACGACCCACCGCCGACAAATCATAGCGTTCCCCATCAAAGAACAAGGAATGGAATACGGACGCCGCTGTATCCACAACAGGCAATTCCCCTGGGTGCATAATTTTATAAATTTCAATCAAGGCTTCTTCACGGCTGGTGCATTTATCCGCCACCAAAGTATTACGGATGTAAGGTCCAACGGTTGTCCCGTCAATGAATAAAATAGGCAATTCTTTGATTTTTAATTCGTCTAATTTTTTGAAATCGTCTTCGGATAATTCATCCCCGGCTTCCAAAAACACTTCCCCCGTTTTTTCGTCAATCATATCACGGGCCACAAAACGTCCCATTAAATCCGCTTCATTCACATGGATTTCTTTCAAACCGTCCTTTTCCAACTTTTTGGCTTTGGCAGGAGCTAATTTTTCGCCCTTTGGCAACACAACTTCCCCATTCTCAGCATTTACCAAATCATACATCAATTTGGCCCCCTTCATACGATCAGCCACATAAGGGGCTTTCCAACCTTTTTTATCACGAATGAAAGTTGTTGTTTCATAAAAATAGTTTAAAATTTCTTCTTTGCTCATGCCCATGACATCAGACGCCTCAATTTCTTGACCCGCTTTCTGGGCTTCCAAACGCTTTTGTTCGGTATAATCGCTGTCCAACGCATACAACAAAGTTGTCACAGGCAACTTACGACGGCGGTCAATACGCACATCAATCAAATCTTTGGCATCAAATTCAAAGTCAATCCAAGATCCACGATAGGGAATAATACGGGCACTGAACAAAAACTTACCTGAAGAGTGTGTTTCCCCGTTATCATGCCCAAAGAAAACTCCAGGCGAACGGTGCATCTGGCTGACCACAACCCGTTCGGCCCCGTTGATGATAAAGGTCCCACTTTCTGTCATCAAAGGCAAATCGCCCATGTAGACATCTTGTTCTTTAATATCACGAATCGTGCGGGCCCCTGTTGTTTCATCTATATCCCACACCATCAAACGCAAAGTCGCACGGACAGGAGTTGCAAAAGTTAAATCCCGTTTCAAACATTCATGAACATCGTACTTTGGTTGGTCTAATTCGTACTTCACAAATTCCAAATCGCCACGACCAGCAAAATCGTGAATTGGAAAAACAGATTTAAAAACCGCCTGAAGCCCTGTATCTGTACGCTTATCGGCGGGTGTATTCGCTTGTAAAAATTGTTTGTATGAATTCATTTGGATATCAATCAAATTCGGCATTTCAATGACGGATTCAATTTTTCCAAAGTTTTTCCGAACACGGCGATGGTTAATTTCAGATTTTATCATTATGTGCAACCCCATTTTTTAATCAAAACTTGTCTTGGATGAAAAGGCACCCAACACCTTTGCTTATTTTACGGGCAAGGGGTTGCCCTTGAAATATCAAGAGCAACCCTCCCCTTTTGGTTTAAGCGACCTTATTTGAGTTCAACTTTCGCCCCAGCGGCTTCCAGTTGTTTTTTCATCTTTTCGGCTTCGTCTTTCGCAACACCCTTCTTCACTTCCTTAGGTGCGCCATCAACTAAGTCTTTGGCTTCTTTCAAACCTAAACCAGTAATACCACGGACTTCTTTAATCACCGCGATTTTATTGGCACCGGCTTCGGCCAAGATCACATCAAATTCTGTCTTTTCTTCGGCAGCAGCAGCTCCACCAGCAGCAGCCACAGCCACAGGAGCCGCAGCGCTCACGCCCCACTTTTCTTCCAAAGCCTTGGCTAATTCAGCGGCTTCTAATACTGTCAAAGCAGACAATTCATCAATAATTTTGTTTAAATCAGTCATTTTTATTTCCTTTTCTTTTTTTGATTTAAGTTAAACAATTAAGCAGCTTGTTCTTTTTCGGAATAAGCTTTTGCCAATCTGGCCAATTGACCAGCAGGCGCCTGCAACAAGCCCACCAATTTGCCACGCAAGCCATCCAAAGAAGGCAACGCCGCCAATTGTTTGATTTTGTTTGCATCAATCTTTTCCCCATTCATGACACCACCGACAATTTCAAATTTGTCGGATTCTTTGGCCATTTTCGCCACTGCCCGAGAAGCCGCAATTTCGTCTTCTGAATAAGCAATACCCGTGGGGCCCTTTAATAAATCCGCCATGGATTCACAAGGTGTTCCTGCCAGAGCCAATTTAGCGAGACGATTTTTGGCAACTTTATAACTGGCCCCATCTTCACGAATCGCTTTTCTTAAAGCCGTCGTTTGGTCCATTGTCAATCCATTATTATGGACAACAACCACCAATTTGGCCTTTTTGAAAACGTCTGACAACGCACCAATCATTTGTTGTTTTTCTTCACGTTTCACTTTTTTTACTCCGTTTTTTAAGAGGTTTCCCTCTTGGTTTCTACACAAGATAGAGGAATTATTCCTTTATCTTACCTACCCTGTCCAGAAACCGGTTTTGATTCCAAAGGAATTTGACCGTTCTGTCTATGTCGGTTGGGGTGCTCCCCTGATTAAGTTTATCCCGTGATAAACACCCACAGTCTTGGACAGGCATCTTTCGCTGGCCCCCGAAAGGACCAGCAAAACGCATTATCCGATAACGCTTGGTACAGCGACCTTCACGCCCACTCCCTGAGTGGTACTGAGGGACACATAGACCAAATACACGCCCGAAGAAGCAGCGGGTTTCAACCCCACCAACGCTTTCACGAACGCTTTTACATTTTCGGCAATCTTTTCATTATCAAAGCTAATCTTACCAATCCCTGCATGGACAATCCCTGCCGCATCTACACGGAATTGCACTTGACCAGCCTTGGCGGCTTTCACCGCATTGGCGACATCCATCGTGACTGTTCCCAACTTTGGATTAGGCATCAATCCTTTTGGACCCAAGATTTTACCAACACGCCCGACTAACCCCATCATATCAGGTGTCGCAATCAAGCGTTGGAAATCAATCTTACCCGCCAAAATGTCATTCATCAAATCATCATCGCCCACAACATCAGCCCCAGCGGCTTTGGCTTCACTGGCTTTCGGTCCTTTCGCAAAAACAGCCACCTTTAAGGTTTTTCCTGTTCCTGCGGGCAAACTGACCGCCCCACGCACCATCTGATCGGATTGTTTGGGATCAACCCCTAACTTCACCGCGATATCCACTGTTTCATCAAATTTAGCCGTTGCCCCCGCTTTAATCAAAGCGATAGCTTCGTCCAGAGTATAGGCTTTTTTTTCAATGCCTTCATAGGCTTTCTTTAATCTTTTTCCTGTCATCTGATTACCCCACGACTTCAATACCCATAGAACGCGCTTGACCCGCCACCATTTCCATAGCGGCTTCCACTGTATGACAGTTCAAATCAGGCATTTTCTTTTCGGCGATTTCTTTTACTTGCGCTTTTGTCAATTTCCCAGCCTTTGTCCGTCCGGGTGTCTTGCTGGCACTCTTTACCCCTGCAGCCTTTTTAATGTAATAACTGACAGGAGGCAATTTTGTGATAAAACTGAAAGTTCTATCTTTGTACGCTGTGATAATCACAGGAATCGGAGAGCCCGGTTCTTCTTTTTGTGTTTTGGCGTTAAAAGCCTTACAAAAATCCATAATATTCAAGCCTCTTTGCCCCAAGGCTGGTCCCACTGGAGGGGAGGGGTTTGCTTTACCCGCTTCAATTTGAAGTTTGATAAAGCCCACAATTTCTTTTGCCATTTTATAACCTCTTCATAGCATTTTGTTTCTTTAGTTCATTCGGCCTGAAAAGCCTTCGGTTTCGTAGTCCGATGATGGCTCATCTGCTACAAAAGGAAACGGATACGAACTAACTTTACCCGCCCCTTGACCTATCGTCTAGACCTTTTTGACCTGACCATAGGTTAAATCAACAGGGGTTGCCCGCCCAAAAATAGACACCTGTAATTTCAACCGTTCTTTTTCGGCATCAACCTCTTGAATTTCACCCACAAAACTGGCAAACGCTCCATCAATAATCTGGACTTGTTCCCCCACCTCAAAGGACACAGAGTTGCGGGGACGAGAAATTCCTTCCTCCACTTGATTCAAAATACGATTGGCTTCTTCATCCGTAATCGGCGTGGGTTTCTTCCCCCCTAAAAAGCCCGTTACCTTAGGCGTCTTTGCCACCAAATACCATGTTTCGTCTGTCATTTCCATCTTCGCCAAAACATAACCTGGGAAAAACTTGCGCATAGATTCTTTTTTGGTACCATTCTTCACATTGGTTACCTTTTCGGTCGGCACCAATACTTGTTCCACCTTATCGGCCAAACCTTTCTTTTGGGCCTGTTCCATAATAAAATCAGCCACCTTTTGTTCAAACCCTGAATAAGCGTGAATCACATACCAACGCATCATCATTATCCTCCAATAACCTTACCAATAACACCAGCAAAAACAAAATCAACTAAAACCAAAAAAAGAGCCAAGACAATACTCATAACAATAACGATAAAAGTCCCCCGCAAGGTCTCAGCCCGTGTGGGCCAAGTAATCTTTGAAATTTCTTGCTTGGTCTGACGAATAAATTGAGCAGGTGTTGTCATTTTTTGGTGCCTTTCTGCCTTTAATCAAATTTAAAGGTTGCACTATTATAACTGATTTGATTTGACTTGTCAAGTAGTTTTGTTGATTTTTATTAAAAGAAAAACTCCTTGGGAAAAATCTCTCACAACCCAAGGAGGAAAGGAGTTCTGCCAAACACAAATAAGTAGCAGAATTCACACACAACACCTTTCGTTTAGCATAGTTTGATTTGTATGTCAAGAGAAAAAATAAAAAATTATTCAAGGACAGTCAATTTATTCCCTTCCCCACGACTTTGGTCGGCTTTTGAGAAGACCTTTTTCGTCTTACTCCTTAGCGTTCCTACCTTTTTCTGTTTTCAGAAGGCTTTTTTCCGCCCATGTCATTCTGGGGGCTTTTTTGTATCCCTCACCCCGCCTGTCATTCCCATTTTTTCGGTTATTTTTGCCCCCCTGTCAGTTGTCCCCATCATATTGTCATTCTTACGAAAGCGGGAATTTTATCAAAGGGGGTCTATTCCTTAAAGATGCCCGCTCAGGTCGGGCATGACAATGCCCCATTTTATCCTGTATTTACGGGCATCGTGGAGTAAAAAGAGAAAATTGAAAAATCCGCTTTTCAAACAAGCGACAAAGCCCGTCAATAAAGGGAAGTCAGGTATAACAAAAAGGATCGTTTTTGTCAATATGCTTTTTAGCGTCTTTTTGAATTTTGATAATTTTAAAATAACTTATTGATTTTAAATAAGAATTTCATTATTTTTTATTTTTTCGTTCCTCTCCATTTTCCCCTATTCCAAAAACGATCGTTTTTGTTATAGTGCTTTCATATCACTTCAAAGGAGGAAAAATGTTGCATAAAACAAATTCACTGGGGGGTACTTTCAAGGACGTATTAGGAGGTCTATCCATAATTATTTTCTTGTCCTCTC
>CAKQBW010000020.1 GCA_934216505.1 uncultured Alphaproteobacteria bacterium | reverse complement strand
TTCATGAGGTAAAATATACACCTCAGTGAATTTTTTTGCAAGACGAAATTTGCCTTTTTCATTTCCCTCCAAACCCCCATGGGGAGAGTCGCATTTATTTTCTTTCTTAAAATAAAAAAACACCCTTACATATTAAAGAGCAATGAGTATTATTAGGGTTGTGAATGCTGATAAAGTTAGTCTTTTGGCTTATCGGCTTATGAGTTTGAGTTTTAGGTTCATCTTTTATATACACCAAAGTGAAGATACTGTTGAGAAGTTTTTTTTCTCTGGAACGGATTTTTATTGACATCCGAATTTCTTTCTGATACAATGGTTTTAAAAATTGAATAATAGGAGTCTTGTGTGGCTAAATTATCAGGAATTAGTTGTATAAAAATTGGTTACAACTTTAGGAGGAACAATAAATATACCCCATTATTGTCTGATTATCTGTCAGAAGGAGTGCCTATTGTCCAATCTCGTGATGTGATCTCACTGTGTCATTCTTCCTTTCCCTGTTTACAAAAAGTTCAAGTGCCAGATATTAAAGATAAGTATTACCTTTCAATGAATGAAATACTTCTTTCTAATAAGGGGGATTTCCAAGCCTTTGTTTGGAAAGGACAAGAAAAAATTATGGCTTCAAGTGCATTCTATCGCATAAAGATTTGTGATGCAAACCTTTTGCCTGAATATGTAGCCCTATATTTAAACTCTGTACCTGGAAAAGCCCAACTTTGTTTAAGGCAAAATACTGTACGAATAAGCACAATAACAATTTCGGATGTCAAGGATATCAATATCCCTCTTATTCCAATGGAAAAACAAAGGCTGTTAGTTGAACTCTTTTTGCTTTATGAAAAAGAATCCAGTATAATGGAAAAAATAAAACAGAATCGTCAAAAACTTATCAACTCAATCCTAAGTCAAACAATAAAGGAGTAAAAAATGGCTAAAATTACACAAGATGAATTAAATAAACTGTTATGGAGCGCGGCAGATTCCGCCAGAGGCACTGTAGATGCCAGTGTGTTTAAGGATTATATTTTAGCCTTTTTATTCTTTAAGTATATTAGTGATCTTAAACAAGCAGAGGTACAAAAATTAAAAGAACGTTATGGGGATGATCAAGAACGCATTGAGCTCCGCCTTAAGAACGCACGCTTTATTTTACCTAAAGGGTCCAGTTTTTATGATATTTATGCCGAGCAAAATGCCGATAATATCGGTGAATTGATAAATATTGCGTTGCACAAAATTGAAGATGCAAACTCTGCTCAACTTCATGACATTTTTACGGTTGATTTTAACTCACAAGCCATTTTAGGCCAGACCGCTCAACGCAACAAGATGATTCGTGATATGATTGCGGATTTTAATAAAGTGAATTTGGCTGAGGTTGAAGGGGATTTACTAGGTAATGCGTATATGTACTTGATTGAACGATTTGGTTCAGACGCAGGTAAGAAGGCTGGAGAATTTTACACACCCAAAGTTCTGTCTTCATTGCTTGCCAAATTAGCGATGCCCAAGCCTGGGGACAGAATTTGCGACCCCGCTTGTGGTTCCGGTGGTCTTTTATTATTGGCTGGCGAAGAAGTACAAAAGCAAGGCTCTAATGACTATGCACTTTATGGTCAAGAAAAAACGGGGGCAACTTATAACTTGGCTCGTATGAATATGTTTTTGCATGGTCAGGATGCTGCGCGTATTGAGTGGGGTGATACCTTAAATAATCCAATGTTAGTTGAAAATGACCACTTAATGCAATTTGATATTATTGTTGCCAATCCTCCATTTTCTCTTGATAAATGGGGCGAAAAGCACTTGGAAAACGACATCTATCATCGTTTTGAACGAGGTATGCCTCCCGCAAGTAAAGGTGATTATGCCTTTATTTCACACATGATTGCCACAGCCAAGCCAAAATCTGGACGTGTAGCAGTTATTGTCCCCCATGGCGTTCTGTTTCGTGGGGGCTCTGAAGGCAGAATACGGCAGGCTTTTATTGAAGAAAACATTCTTGATGCCGTTATTGGATTACCAGCAAATTTATTTTTAAATGTGGGAATTCCTGTCGCTTTTTTGATTTTTGATAAAAGTCGAGAAAAAGGTGGCGCTAATGAAAATCGGAAAGATATCCTGTTTATAGATGCTAGTAAAGAATTTGTTCCCGGTAAAAAACAAAACACCCTTTCAGGGGAGCATATTAAAAAGATTCTAAATACTTATCAAAATCGTCAAGAAATCGAAAAGTATTCGCATCTTGCAACCTTTGATGAGATTAAAGAAAACGATTTTAACCTCAACATTCCAAGATATGTGGATACCTTTGAGGAGGAAGAAGAAATCAATTTGGCCAAGGTTAAAGCCGATATAGCCAAAGCTGAATCTGAATTGGCTGAAGTTCAAGAAAAAATGAAAAAGTATTTGGAAGAATTAGGAGTATAAAATGAACAAGATATCTAACTTTGATTGCGAAATTGAAAAGTTGGAGAAGAAATTGGAAAAGAAAGGAAAATAGTATGAGCGAGAGCATAATAGAATTTATAAAAGTTTTTTGTGAAAAGATATGGTTTTGGTTAATTGTAGCTGTAGCATCAATTAGTTCCCTATTTTTTCAAAGTGTTTTTACATGGCTAGGTTTTGATGATGGTAAACGTTGGATTATAGGTATAGTTGCTATTATTTCCGCATCTTTATCTATCCAACATATTTGTGATTGGGTTAGTAAATATAACAAATATAAGCAAATAATCAAAAATATTGATATTCTTCCAGATGACGCAAAAGAAGAATTAAAAGATATCGTTAGAGATAATAAGAAAACATTAAAGTTAAAATTGAAAGATAATATAGAACAGCGGCGAATTGTAGAACATTTTTGCTTAGAAGCTCATAATAATTATGTAACTTTTCCTGATTATCTTTGGAAAGAGCTTGTGAAACGCTATGGTGGTGAATCAATTTAAAATAAAAAAGAAAGGAACTAAATAATGCGATTAGGCGAATTAAAAAAGATATTAGATGAAGTTGTAAGCGACAATAACAAGATTGTTATTGAATTCAAACAATTGTATGGAGGACAATTATTTAGTGTTTCTGATTACCCATCTTTGATAGCCGCATTACTTGCTATCAAAACACAAAGTTGGATTGATTTTTCAACAGAAATTGTGGATAAACTAGCTGCAAAATATCCTTCAAAACAACAAGAAATACATTTGGATCCTAATGACCACATTCTATTGACTCAATGTGTTAATAGTATCAATGCAAAACTTCCCATATTTTATGGTATTCTTGATACAATGGTCAAAAAACAAAACGAGCAAATTATAAACATTAAATTACCATCTCAAGAAGATTTTTCGTTAGATGATCTCTCTGATATTAATAAACGATTGGCTAGGATTTTTTCATCTATTAATATAGATGGAGATATACAATTTTCTGGATTTGATATAGGTAGTAGCTGGTATCAAATACTTATAATTGGTGGTTTTACATATAAAGCATTTATATCTGCATTACACTTGGCTCAAGAATATTATAAGATGAAACAGGAGTACTTTAAGTCAAAAGCGGAAGAAATCCGCTATAAAGCTTCGTTAAAAGAGAGTGAAAAAGAATCAGAAAAAGGTAAGGAAGCATACATAAATCGTGTTATTGATATAGAACTAGATTCTAAAATTAGTAATGCGGTCCAAAATCTCGAGCTTGATACAGAAAAAAGTAATGTCCATGAGGTTGAAACAAAAATTCGAGTAGCTATTCCTTTGATTTCAAAAGAAATTGAGAAGGGATTAGAGTTTCATTTGTCATTGAATCCACCAGAGTATGTAAATGAGCATGAAGGTTCGGTTTCTATTGATTATGAAGAGTTAAAAAGATTAAGGGAAGAAGAAAACCCGACAAAACAGATCGAAGATAAGACATCTGTAGAAGATAGAGAGGATGAAGATGAAGCAGAGCATACCTGAGGGGTGGAGTGTTAAGAAACTGGAAGAATGCTTTTCTTTTTCAGCAGGAGGGGATGTAGATAAAGACTGTTTCTCCGAAACTAAAGATGATTTACATCCTTATCCTATATATGCTAATGCACTAACTAACGAAGGACTATATGGATATAGTTCAAAATATAAAGTAAAGGAAGAATGCATTACAATAACTGGCCGAGGCGACATTGGAAATGTATTTTATAGAAAGGGATATTTTACTCCAATTGTCCGTCTAATAACGGCTATTCCTAACACTGGAATAAATGCCAAATTTATGAGCTATGCTTGTTCACAAATACATTTCTTTGATGAAAGTACAGGTGTACCACAATTAACTGTTCCTCAAGTACAATGGTATAAAATTCTTCTTCCCCCCTTATCGGAACAGGAGAAGATTGCGGGGATTTTGGGGATGTGGGATGAGGCGATTGAAAAATTGTCGGGGCTGATAGAGCAGAAAAAGCTCCTCAAAAAAGGTCTGATGCAAAAACTCCTGACCGGCAAAACCCGCCTTCCCGGTTTCTCTCAACTGTGGAAAGACGTCAAATTGAAAGAAATGGGACACATTACTTCAGCAGGTGTGGATAAAAATATTGTTCCTGGAGAGCAAAATGTTACCCTACTTAACTATATGGATGTTTATAAAAAAGATTTCATTTACAAAGATGATATAAAACAAATTGTTACTGCACCGGATAGAAAAATTAAAAACTGCAATGTATTAATGGGTGATGTATTTTTTACACCATCATCTGAAACAAGGGATGATATAGGTCATTCTGCAGTTATTATGGAAAACATTCCTGGGGCCGTTTATAGTTATCATGTTGTTAGATTTAGACCACTATTGAACCATTTAAAACGGACTTTCTGTGCTTATGCTTTTAAAACTGTAAAATTTTATAAACAAGCTTATTCTTTGTGCGAGGGAAGTGGACAAAGATATGTTCTTTCACAGGACTATTTTAGAAATATGAGCATTTTTATCCCCATAGATTTAGAAGAACAGCAAGCCATCGCAGATATTTTATCAACTGCAGACGATGAAATTAACCTGTTGAACCAAAAATTAGAAGCTATAAAAGAGCAAAAGAAGGGCCTGATGCAACAACTCCTCACTGGCCAAATCAGAGTGAAAGTGAACTAAGATGAAAACGGATGTATATTTTGCACAAAAAGAAAACAGGCTTTTAATAGCATATAAGAATGCAAAAGAACAAAATGTCTTTTTACAGGTTTTAAAAGCAAATTTTGCCCCTAGTTTGGAAGGTATCATGATCTGTGATGGTACATATGATATCAAAAAGGTTATCGCTAACGCATTTGAATTTCCTATACCTAAACCACGAAATATGGAAATTGGTGTTAAAATCAGGCATATTTGGAAACCTTTTTTGGACAATGTAGAAAAGGAATTAGATTTTACAATTTCTGATTTATGTCATGCCAAAAGAGATTTGGGAATTTTAATTCAAAAATTGCAGGATATATTGTTATATGTTGAACCTTCTTCCGAAGGTTTAAAGACATATAGTCATAAGATTCGGGAACTTTTAATTTTATCCTGTACAGAATTAGAAAGTAGTTTTAAAGCCTATAAATTTGGGAAAAATATGGGCATGAATGACTATATCAAAATTCTTGATTTTGTGGATTTATCTAAACATAAATTATCTTTAGTAGGATACGCGAACCCTTATAAATGTTGTCCATTCAAAAATTGGGATAAAAAGGAACCTACAAAATCTTTAAAATGGTATGATGCTTATAATCAAGTTAAGCACAACAAAAGCGATTCATTTCATTTAGCAAATTTAGAGAATTGTATAGATGCAATTGCTGCCAATATAGTTTTGTTTGCTATACGCTATTCACCAGCAACGCTATACAATGAAAATGATGTCTGCTCCAATTTAGTAAGAAGTTCATTAGACTTTAGATTGGAGGAATCAAAGGATTTTTATATTCCTGTTTTTGAAGGGGGTAAAGGATATACAGGCGCATTTTTACAAAGTCAAATATTTCCCAATGGACAGGTTATAGAGCACATTTATGATCAAAGAATTTTAATTCCTTTTATTGAAAGGCCACTAAAATGACACAACAATACATTCTTCCAGATTTTGATGAAGCTAGCAGTTCTCAAATCCCTGCGATTTTGCAGTTGATTAACTTGGGATATACCTATATTCCACGTCATGAGGTAGAAACTCATCGTGATGGGAAAAATCAATATATCTTGCGTGATATTGCACATCAAGCCCTACGTAAAATTAATCCATCAGAAATATCTGATAAAAGTATTGATGAAGCCTTGTTTGCATTGGAAAAAATTAAACTGGATGATGGCGTAGTTAAAGCCTCGGAAGATGTGTTTTCTGATTTGTTGGGGGGACGTGCTGTTTCTGAGATTATTGATGGAAAACGTACTTCTCCACAGCTTAAATTTATTGATTGGAAAGAGCTAAGTAATAATGTCTTTCATGTAGTAGCAGAGTTTGAACTGGAAGAAGATCAAAATCGCAGACCGGATATTGTTTTGTTTGTTAATGGTATTCCCTTTGCGGTTATTGAAAACAAAAAGGCCTCTGTTTCTGTGGATGAAGCTATTACACAGATGATACGTAACCAGAAATACTCCCAAACACCAAAGTTCTTTTTGTTTCCACAAATCTTGATTGCAACCAATGTTAACCAAATTAAATATGGAACTATGTTAACTCCATTTGAGTTCTATTCTGTTTGGAAAGAAAAGGAAGATCCAAAGGATTATGAAAAAAATGTGTTGGAAAGTGTCAATAAGCCTGTCGATGCGAAAACTGTGTCTCAAATAGGGGAAGATTTGTTGCGGAGCTCTTATAAGCAAGCGCAAAAACAAACTTTAACTGCGCAAGATTATGGTATTTATAGTTTATTAAAGCCCGAAAGATTACTGGATTTGGTCCGCAATTTCATCATTTATGACAATGGTATAAAGAAAATCACACGCTATCAACAGTATTTTGCCATTAAAAAGACAATCGCCAAAATTCAAACAATGAATGAAAAGGGTAAAAGACGTGGAGGCTTGATTTGGCATACCCAGGGAAGTGGTAAATCCCTTACTATGGTGATGTTAGTTAAAAACTTAATTGAAACAATTACCAATCCACGTGTTATTGTGGTAACCGACAGAATAGATTTAGACATTCAAATTCGTGATACTTTTGCCGCTTGTAATATTAAAACAGGTGTTCAACAAGCAATGTCTTGCTCTGATTTGGTGGATAAGATTAAATCTAAAACTTTGGATGTTATCACAACTTTAGTACATAAATTTGACAAACCCACTAATTTTGTAGATGAAGATAACAATATATTTGTTTTAATTGACGAAGCACACCGAACTCAAGGCGGTGATGCCAATGCAATGATGAACAAAATGTTGCCAAGGGCCTGCCAAATTGCATTTACAGGAACGCCTTTAATGAAAAAGGTTCCTGCGCGATTAGAAGGAAAAGTTATTTCTAAATCACAATCAATTCAAAAGTTTGGCGGGTTAATTGATGAATACACAATTTCAGAAGCTGAAAAAGACGGGGCTGTATTACCTCTTATTTATCAAGGTCGCTTTGTTGATCAAAAAATTGATAAAATTGCAGATAAATTTTATGAACGATTAGCCTCAAGATTTTCGGAAAGTGAACGTAAAGATTTTGCTAAAAAATGTATTTCCTCTTCAGTTCTGGAGGAAACATCGCAACGTATTGAAATGATTGCTTTAGATGTAAATGATCACTTCTTGAAAAACTTTAAGAATACTGGTCTAAAAGGACAGTTGGTTGGCCCAAGTAAGTACGCGGCTGTTATGTTTAAAAAAGCGCTGGAAATGTTGGGGGATATCAACGCAGAAGTCGTTATATCTGATACATTAGCCGAGGAAGGTAAAGATGATGTTAACTCAACCCATAAGAAGCTGGTAACTGAATATATGGCCGAACAAAAACACAAATATGGCTCTTTGGACAGCAGAGAAAAACAAATTATTCAGGACTATAAGAAAAATCCAGAAGGATGTGAACTGCTTATTGTTGTGGACAAACTTTTGACAGGGTTTGACGCTCCACGAGATACTGTTTTATATTTGGCTAAGCAGCTTAAAGATCATAATTTATTACAAGCAATTGCTCGTGTTAACCGAGTTTTTGATGGTGATGCAAATAAACAAAGTAAAACAGCAGGCTTAATTGTAGATTATTCTAAAAACGCAAAAAACCTAAAAAATGCATTGGAACTGTTTTCAAACTATGCTCCTGAAGATATTGAAAATGCTTTATTGGATACAGAAAGCCAAATTGCACTTTTGAAGAATATATACACACGTCTACACGATGTGTTAAAAAATGTTACTGACATTAATAATAGCAATGCCTATGTAGAATTTTTAGCTGATAAAGCTCATGAAAAGGAAAAAGAGGCCTTCTATGATGATGTTAATAAATTCATTAAACAATTTTCTGTTTGTTACTCTTTGTATGATTTCCATGATAAAATGGATCAAAATACCTTAGAGATTTACAAAAAAGATCTAAAACGTTTTGTTGAAATCAAAAAAACAACCCAACTTGTGCTGGCGGAAAAGGTCGATTTTTCAAAATATAAAGACCAAATTATGAAATTACTGGATAAATATGTCAGCGCAGGCGATGTTGAGGTGTTGTCTAAAGAAATTAGTTTGTCTGATATGCATGAGTTTAATCAGTATATTGAAGATGAAAACAATGGATTATCGGATAAATCTAAAGCTGATGCTATTTTAGCACAAACAAGAAAAGTTTTAAGAGAACGCTATGAACTTCAAGATGAAGTCTTTTATGGGAAATTCAGTGAATTTATTGAAAAGCTTCTAAATGACTTGAAAATTGCAAAAAAAGAAGATTTGGCCTCTCTACTAAGTCAGGCAAAAGAAATACAAAAAAAAGTGAGTGATTATGAAGATAATGATATTCCTGAAAAAATGCGTTTCGCAAAGGTTTATCATCCGTTCTATCGCAATATCAAAAAGTTCTTTAAAACAACGGGAGGTGCTTATACACAAATTATTGAACATATCGTTGGCTTAATAAAATCTTCAAAAGTGGTAGATTTCCAAAATAATTTGAATGTAAAAAGAAAGATCTTTAATGAGCTGGAAGATTATTTGTTTGATGAAGTAGACGAAAAATTGTCTGCAGATACAATTGAACAAATTACAGAAACTGCTTGGAATATTGCGGTTCAAAATAAGGATATGCTCTAGATGATTGATATGGATAACATTAAGGTTGTTAAAGAAAAGCGCAAATCTCTAGCAGTGGAAGTTTATCCTAATTTTAGTGTTTTAGTGAAATCACCAGAACAAGCAAAAGATTTTGAAATTAAAGATTTTATTAAGCGGAAGACAACCTGGATTGAAAAACAATTAAATTATTTTAAACAGTTCAATATGCCCGAAGATAAAGTCTATGAATCTGGTAGTTCGGCGCTATATTTAGGACGTCAATATCAGGTCATTATTGAGAAATCACCATTGCGCAATATTATAAAGGTTCTAAACAATAAAATTTATATTTTAACTCCCTCACCGCAAAAATTGGATGAAATTAATCATGCTTTACAAAATTGGTTTATAAGGCGTGGTGAAACTATTTTTAATGAACGTCTGAATTTTTGCATGAAAGCATTTCCTGATTTAAAGATGCCAAAATTAAAGATAAGAAAACTTAATAAGCGCTGGGGCAGTTATTTAAAAAAACATGAAATTGTTCTTAATCCAGCTTTAATTAAAGCTAGTAAACAATCTATTGATTATGTTATTTATCATGAGCTTTGTCATGCATATTACCCAAATCATACAGATGAATTTTATAATCTTCTTTCTCTTAAGATGCCTAACTGGGAAAAGATAAAAGAGAAAATGGAGTTAAAATTATTAAGTTATTAGGGATGTCTAATGATTAGAATTCTATTTGTATGTCTGGGTAATATTTGTCGGTCGCCAATGGCGGAGTTTGTGATGAAACAAATGGTCGCTGAAAAAGGCCTGACGAATAAGTTTGAAATCGCTTCTGCCGCGACAGAGGGGTATAATGAAATGGTGCATGAGGCGCTGGATTATCGGGCGGCGGATGTGTTCCGTTAGATGAAAGTCTCAATTACCAAACATTACGCACGTTTAGCCAAACCTATGATAGAGAAGAGTCTGTCTCATTCTTGATGATTAAAATATCTCGCTTTCATTTGTTTATAGCGTGCGACCATTTTTCTAATTTGTGCTGCATGTGAGTCAGATTTTGTGCCTGTTTTATAGGGAGAGGATTGCCGTAAGCCTGCTTCAGTTGAGTTTCAATATGTGTCAAAATCCGGCCGACGTGGTAATAAATCATCGTAAAGTTTGTCCGATTGCTGGGGTGATATTCTCATACTTACGTATTTTCATAGTACTTCCTTTCGTTACAACACAATGAATGTTTGGAACGAAAAAAAAGTCCAGTGAAATATGTGAAATCTTGCATTTTTGATATAATGCCCGTATAATACCGAAAATTTTTGGAGAAATATCAATGATTAACTGGCCAAATGAAGACAAATTGAAAATTATAAAAGAATTTAGGACAAATCTTCCTTTTGATGACAAAGACGATTTCAACTATTTTTATAGTAAATATTGTAGCTTCAAACATAGCAATATACTTACCCCCGGTGCTTTATTTGAAAATTCTGCTGACATTTCTTGTTTTGATAATGTGTTAAATTTGATATTAGGTATCATTGCATATCTCCAGTTATCGGATTTTAGTTCGTTTCAAAAGTCTTAACTTATTGTCTCCCCTATAATCATCAAAAGTGTTCTCGGGATTGGATGAAAAAAACTGTCAGAACGCTCGCAAACTTTGGGCTTGGGGTGGGTTTTAAAATACAAAAAAGAGGAGGTGTTTCTTCCTCCTCTTTTAATGGTAGGTCCGGAGGGACTCGAACCCCCGACCAGCCCGTTATGAGCGGGCAGCTCTAACCAACTGAGCTACAGACCCAGTGAAATTAATAGTAGCAAATTTTGAATTAAAAAGCAAGTTTTTTCTCGGGGGAAAAAAATAAATTTAAAAAAATCATTTTTTTGTGGAAAAAAGAATAAAAATGTGGTATAGTAAAACTGTCTTGAGGACGCAAAACGAAAGGAAAAAGATGACTAAAGAATATACTTTCAATCCTGGCGATTTTGTTGTTTATCCTGCGCGTGGGGTTGGGCGAGTGAGTGAGCGACGAACGGAAAATTTTGGCGGAAAAGAACAGGAATGTTTTACTGTCCAATTTGAAAAAAATTCCAAGATTATGATTCCTATTGATAAAGCAATTACAAATGGCTTGAGGTCTGTTGTTTCCCCCGCTGTGATGGAATCGGTTGTGGAAACTTTAAAGACCAAGAAAAAGCCCAAAAATGCGGTGTGGGCGAAACGCAGTGCTGAGTATAAAGATAAAATTCATTCGGGGGATCCGATTGCGTTGGCGCAAGTTTTGCGTGAGTTATATAAGGATCCTGAACTTTCCACTACTCAAAATGGGAGTGAACGGAATTTTTTTGAAACAGCTCTTTCCCGCTTGGCTCCCGAATATGCGGTTGTTCAACAAATTACCGAGACCGAAGCAGTAGCTCAATTAAAGGCTATTTTGCAAAATACAGATTCTACGGAAACGGTTTCGGTGTAATCTTGTTAAGGGGGAAGGATGCGCTTTTTGTTGATTTGCGGTGGGGTGCTGATTTTGTCAGGTTGTACGCCTTTTGTTGATGCACGTAGAGAGGCTGGTTTGGTTGGCACAGTGGGACAATCAAAGACCGATGCGCCCGCTGTATGTTATAATCCTTTTTGGCATCAACTTGATTCGGTACAACAGTTGGCGCAGTCCGTGTGTCAAAAAAACAAACAAACGGCTGTTTTTGAAAGAAAAGAGGCTTTTTCGTGTTGTTTGTTTTATCCCACGACAGCTTATTATAAATGTCAATAAATAAGTAATGTCGTATTTTTTTGTTGTATTTTAGGGTAAAATTTTTTAAAATAACTCTATTCAAAATAAAGGAAGAATAAATGCGTTTTTTATCCACTTTGGTGAGCCTCTTTTTTTTCGCATGTATTTCAATGGCTATCGTGGCTTTTTTGGTGATATTCCATTACTCGGTGGGATTGCCTGATTATCGTCAGTTGGAAGAATATCGTCCCCCGATTACAACACGCCTTTATGCGGAAGACGGGTCTTTGTTGATGGAGTATGCTCAGGAAAAAAGGTCTTTTGTGCCTGTGGATAAGGTACCTGATTTGTTAAAAAATGCCTTTTTGGCGGCGGAAGACAAAAATTTTTATACTCATGGGGGAATTGATTTTACGGGGATTGCACGGGCGGTGATCAATAATGTCAAATCTTTTGGGTCAGGCAAACGGCCGATGGGGGCTTCCACCATTACCCAGCAAGTCGCCAAGAATATGTTGTTGTCTTCGGAAAGGTCTTTGTCCCGCAAGATTAAAGAGGCGATTATGGCCCGTCGCATGGAACGGGCTTTTACAAAAGACCATATTTTGGAATTGTATTTGAATGAGATTTATTTGGGGCAAGGGGCTTATGGGGTGGCCAGTGCGGCGATGACTTATTTTGACAAATCTATGAATGAATTGACTTTGGACGAGATGGCGTTTTTGGCGGCGTTGCCCAAAGCCCCCAACAATTATCACCCTGTGCGCCATGCAAAGGCTGCCAAAGAACGGCGAGATTGGGTGTTGTCCCGCATGGTGGAGGATGGCTATATTACCCAAGCCCAAGCCTTAGAGGCGATCAATCAACCTATTCACATGACGCCGGGTCAGGCAAAGTCTTTGGCTGAAGGGAAGTATTTTGCCGAGGAGGTGCGTCGCTTTGTGGTGGATAAATATGGCAATGATTCCATCAATTTGGGGGGCTTGACAATACGCACTTCCTTGCAACCAGATTTGCAAAAGGCAGCAACTCAGGCTTTACAAAATGGGTTGATTGAATATGATCGTCGTC
>CAKQBW010000019.1 GCA_934216505.1 uncultured Alphaproteobacteria bacterium | reverse complement strand
AACAGCTTCACCCCCCCTAAATCAAATAAAATTTCCCTGAAACTTATACATAATGCATATTCTGCGACAAAAAGGGAAAGGGGAGACTCAATTAGTTTAACTTTTATAAAAGGAAAAAGAAAATGATGAAAAATGAATCAGGCCGTTCTATGGTTGAAATGCTGGGCGTTTTGGCTATTATTGGTGTTTTGTCTGTCGGTGGTATCGCTGGATACACCATGGCCATGAATAAATATCGGGCGAATGAAATTGCTGCCGCTGCCGCTCAATGTGGTATAATGGCTGTAGCAAAAGCAACAACAGGTGGTGGTGATGTTGCTGCTAATACAGCGTGTGACACTTTGATGGAAATTCCCAGTAGTGCAAAGGACAATATTTCATCTATGACAGTAGCTGCCGGAACAGATGGAACATCTACTGTGACCGTTACAGCAAAAGACGCTAAGGTGAACACGGCTTTGAAAGGCATGGCAATTTCAAGCAACAATAATGGTTTCACGTTGAAAGTTGGTGATGTTTCTGCTGGTGGCGCTGCTGTTGGTGGCGCTTAATTTAAATTATGAGCAAGATAAACCCCCAGCTATCAGGTTGGGGGTTTATTTTATTAAGCCAAGGGATAAAATTATTTCCCCCCAGCTGCAACTGGGGCAGCTGGGGCTGCTGCGGTTTTTGCGGTCACTTTACCTGCTTCGGTATAAGTTAATACACAGGAGGTTTTGGCACATGCTCCTCCAGCGGCACCCGCTAAAGCGCTTGCAACAGATTCAGTCAAACCGTCAACGGTAACAACTCCCTCTTTGGTCGCTGCCATTGTGACACCAGTTACAGGTGCGGTTAAGCCAGCGGCTGCCAAATCAGCCATCTCTTGCCCTTCACCCGCTGCCGCAGTTTTGGCAATAATGGACATTTGAGTGGCGGTGGCCAAAATCTCATTCGCCTTATACTTATTCATGGCCATGGTGTATCCAGCGATACCACCGACAGACAAAACACCAATAATAGCCAAAACGCCCAGCATTTCAACCATAGAACGGCCTGATTCATTTTTCATCATTTTCTTTTTCCTTTTATAAAAGTTAAACTAATTGAGTCTCCCCTTTCCCTTTTTGTCGCAGAATATGCATTATGTATAAGTTTCAGGGAAATTTTATTTGATTTAGAGGGGGTGCTATTTTTTTATTGTCATTCTTGAGTAAAAGAGAATCAAAAATGGCGAAATAAAAAAACCAACCTAAGGGAATAAAGGTTGGTTTTTCTCCTCAACAAACTGTTAATCTACATTTGGTAAAGCGGGAACCAGTTGAATGCTGGAAATATATTCACGAATCACAGCCCCTTCGTTTGTTTCCACGACCAAGACATCTTTTTTCTTTTTCAAGTCTTCACGAATAGCAGGATGAATGTAATCCAAAATAATGGGTTTATTCTCTGTCCGATAGAGCAGGGCTTCCTGACCTCCATCATAAACAATATAAGGGGATTTAACTCCCCCCAAACGGGCTCTGATTAAAATCATCAAATTCCCCACCCCGTTTTTTAAGATATTAAAATTATCTTCCCGTTCCACGAAAAATCCTTAATCTTCAAACTTGTAAAGGGTATCAAAGCGGGCCGCGTAGAGAACCTCTTTGGTTTTTCCTTTGGCGTTTTTAATGACTAATTCAATATGGCGTGCTGTGGCTTCATCATGAGCAATAACCAACATCCCCAAGCCCGCTGAGTCAATGAAATCACAGTTTTCCATGTTAAAGACAATCCGCTTGATGGAACTGTCATTACTTTTAATTAAGGCAACAATTTCAAAAAATGTGTCATGGTCACGAAATGTAAAAGAACCAGAAATAAAAATTTCCTTTCCGTCTTTGATTTCAGAAGTTTTGTAATTCATGATTTAATCTCCTTCCTTTTCATAATGGCCTATTTTTTTGGATTCGTCAAGTTCTTTTTTAATTTTTTTTCTTTTTTTTGAAAAATCATGTAAATCGGGGAACGGCCTGCAGCAATCCCTTTTAATTCATAACGCGTGGGAACCCAATCTTTTGGGGGAACAAAAATATCCGAATGCACTTGTGTGAAGATTTGACTTTCGTCCATCTTTTCTTTGGCCCAAGTGGCATAGTTTTCCACATCTGTGGCTAAATAAACCTTGCCTTTTGGGGACAAAAGACGCCAAAGTTCGGGGATATTGTCGGGGCCAATAAAGCGCCGTTCTGCATGCCTTTTTTTGGGCCAAGGATCAGGGTATAGCACAAAAATCCCCTCAAAAATTTCATCGGGTAGTTTTTCAAATAATTGCCGTACATCATCGGGCCAAATGCGAACATTGTCTGTGCGGTTAGGGGAAAGGGCGATTTTGCCCACTCCTTTTTCATGCGTGTCCGATAAATGGGCCAATAAAGAGGCAACGCCATTTAAAAAAGGTTCTGCTCCCACAAAGCCAATGTCGGGGTGTTTCAGGGCTAATTCCGCTAAATGTTCGCCACCGCCAAAGCCAACCTCTAAATACAATTTCTTTGGTCGGATACCAAAGTTAAATTTAATTTTACCCTTGGCAGGGATTTGGACAGATAATTGAGGCAACAATTTTTCCATTAACTCGGCCCGAATGTTGCGAATAGGCTTCCCCTTTCGGCGACCATAAAAACGAATTAAGTTTTCAATCATTTTTGACCTCAACATGCCAAATGTCTTTTGCATATTCAGTGACAGTTCTGTCAATGGAAAACAATCCCGAACGGGCTGTGTTTAACAAAGATTTTTTGGCCCAAGTTTCTTTGTCCATAAAATCTTGGCTGATTTGATCCTGAATCGCGCAATAGGAATCAAAGTCAGCCAATAACATGTAATAGTCTTTGTACATAATGTCTTGGAAAATAGGCATAAAAATATCCTTTTCCCCATTACGGGTCCAAAAACCATTTTGTAAACTGTCCATAATACGTTTGATACGTTCATCTTGATTGTAATAATCCCAAGGTTGGTGTGAATGCGTTAAATGTGCTTGTTCAACTTGATCCGCTGTTAAACCAAACAAATAAAAGTTTTCTTTACCAACTTCACGCATAATTTCTATATTCGCACCATCCAAGGTCCCCACAGTGAGGGCACCATTTAAAGTCAGCTTCATATTACCTGTTCCCGAGGCTTCAAAGCCTGCGGTAGAAATTTGCTCACTAATGTCTGCAGCGGGTATTACCATTTCGGCTACAGATACTCTGTAATCAGGTATAAAGACAACCTTTATCATTTCTTTGACCCGGGGGTCATTGTTGATAATTTGTCCCATATTGTTGATCAGCTTGATAATCAATTTTGCCATTTTATAACTGGGGGCGGCCTTTCCACTAAAGACATAAACGCGGGGAACTTCGGGCATTTCATTGTCTTGGACAATTCTGAAATATTCATTCATAATGTGCATGGCATTTAATAATTGTCTTTTATATTCATGAATGCGCTTTACCTGACAATCAAACAAAGCATGTGTGTTGATTTGAATCCCCATAGTTTTGTTGATAAAGTCCGCTAACCTTTCTTTTGCATGTTGTTGAATTTCCAACAATTCTTTCATGGCTTCTTTGTTATTCGCTAGGGGCTCTAGTTTTTTTAGTTCGGTTAAATGCGTTATCCATTTGTTTCCAATATGTTTTGTGATAAAGGACGCCAAAGAAGAATCCGCCAAAAGCAACCAACGGCGCGGTGTAATCCCATTCGTTTTGTTGTTGAATTTTTCGGGCCACATTTCGTAAAAATCAGGAACAAGTTTATGTTCAATCAATTGGGTGTGAATTTCGGCCACCCCATTGACGGAAAAACTGCCTGTAATGGCTAAATTTGCCATACGCACTTTTTTTTCAGCCCCTTCCTCAATCAAAGACATACGGCTTAACTTGCTGGTATCCCCAGGATAGCGTTGCATCACTTGATGCATGAGCCAATCATTGATTTCGTAAATAATCAGTAAGTGGCGTGGTAAAATTTTTTCAAACAAACTGACGGGCCACTTTTCCAAGGCTTCAGGTAAAAGGGTATGGTTGGTATAGGCCATACACCCTTGCGTGATTTTCCAAGCCCGTTCCCATTCCAATTTATAAACATCTATCAACAAACGCATCATTTCGGCAATTGCCAAAGTTGGGTGCGTGTCATTTAATTGAATGACAACTTTGTTGGGCAGGTCATCAAAGGGAAGATTCTCCTCCAAAAAGCGACGAAAAATGTCATTTAAGACACAGCACACGAAAAAGTATTGTTGGGTAATGCGCAGGGCTTTCCCTTGTTCAATGTCATCAGACGGGTATAACACCTTTGAAATTGTTTCCACTTTAATGTTGTCTTCTACGGCGGCCACATACCCACCTTTGTTGAACAAATTAATGTCCAAAGTGTTGCCTGATTTGGCGGTAAATAAGCGCAGATAATTAACGGTTTTTCCCTTATACCCCGTAATGGGCATATCATAGGGAACGCCCAAAATCTGTTTCGTATCTACCCATTTGGGAAAACGTTGTCCATTGCTTTCTTCATAAACAACTTTTCCCCCTAGGGGGATAATGCAAGTCCTGTCGGCCCGTTCAATTTCCCAAGGGGAAGAAGTCTCTAACCACGAATCTGCCCGTTCTTTTTGCCAGCCATTTTCAAAGTACTGTTTAAAAAGGCCAAATTGATAGTTTATCCCATAGCCATATCCCGCAATATCTTGCGTGGCCATAGAATCTAAAATACAGGCCGCCAAACGCCCCAAACCACCGTTGCCCAAAGCTGGGTCTTTTTCTTCATTAATAACATCAATCAGTTGATGGTCGTTATCCAAATGAATTTGTTTGACTAAATCCATCATTTGAAAGTTGATAAGGTTGTTAGCCAATAACCGTCCTGGTAGATACTCTAAAGACAAATAATAAATGCGTTTGCGGGCTTTTTTATGACGATGAGCAGTTTCCATCATCTTATCAATACATAAATCACGAACAGCCAAGGCCAATGCCAACAGTAAATGACTTTTGTGGGCTTCTTTGACCTGTTTGCTCAAAGAATACTTGATGTGCCATTCCACCAACCTTTTTAATTCTTCGGCCGTCAGTTTATTGCCAGATTTTTTTGAACAAATGATTTTTGACATTGTTTTCTCCCCAGTTTGTTTATAAGGTTGGATATATCAAAATTTTGAAATTTTCTCAAGACTTTTTTTGAAAATAGTTGCTTTTTCCTTTAAAAAAAGATATGTTATCCCCGATGAAGTTGATGTATTTACTTTTTTTGTGCTTTGTTTTGGGGGGATGTGCGCATTCTAATGTGGCCAAGAATCTGCCTTATCTAAAGGGGAAAACCTCGGCGCAGGTTGCCTCAGCCTTTGGGCGGCCAACGGTTGTTCATCGGGAAGAAAATGCCACTTTGTGGAGTTATTATCAAAACAATTGTTCTTCATTGATTTTTTTTGATACACAAGAAGTGGTTCAATATGCTGAGTTGCGTGGGGAATGTGCGGTGAGTTTCGCAAAAAAATAAAAAAAATACTTGCTTTTACCCTGAAAAGAGAATATAATACCCCCTAAGTTTAACCGATTAGATACCCCGAAAGGAGGGAGAGTTATGGTAACCATCGTTGTGCGCGACAATAATGTTGAGCAGGGTTTGCGTGTTTTGAAACGCAAAATGCAAAAAGATGGCCTGATGCGTGAATTGCGTATGCGCAAGTTTTATGAAAAACCTTGTGAAAAGCGTAAGCGTAAGATGGAAGAATGTATCCGTCGGACCCGTAAAAATCAACGCAAACGGTATTTTGCCGAAGGATTCTAATCCTTTTTTCAGGTTGAAATGGAAAAGACTTTCAGAATTTTGAAAGTCTTTTCTTTTTTTATACTTGCAATTTTTTAAAAAATTTTTTAATCTAGAAATGATCGGGGGTATTTTCCCCATAAATGAAAGGAAAATAAATGGTAAAACAATTATTAATGGGAACAATGGCATTTGCTTTTACAGTTTCTGCTTCAGCGGCGGATATTACGAATCCTTTTTACTTGCCAACAAAAGGGCAGGTGGGGTCTATTACTTCAGCGAGTTTTCATAAAAACGAAGCCAAAAATTCTGAATTTTTAGGAAAAAGTTATGATAAAGTTATTCATGAAGAACTGCAATATGGTTTGATGGATAATTTGGCTTTGGTCGGGGGAATTGGGAATACTTTTGATAGAACCAAAGAATCT
This sequence comes from uncultured Alphaproteobacteria bacterium, assembly GCA_934216505.1. GTDB lineage: Bacteria > Pseudomonadota > Alphaproteobacteria > CAAHEQ01 > UBA3637 > UBA3637. The sequence continues at coordinate 6,984 of CAKQBW010000019.1, read as the reverse complement.
CCTTTGGTTTCGGATAAATCCGATGGTAATACGCACTTTGATGTGGGAATGGCATGGAATGTATTGACAGGCCCCGCACGCTTGCAAGTTTCGGCCCGTTATGGTCAAGATAAACTTATCCAAACGGAAAAAGGGGAATATAAGTATGTTCGTGGGGAAGTGAAAGCAGGCTATCAATTCAAAAAGTTCTTGCCATATGTTTCGGTGGGTGAAGAATTACCTGTGGCGCAATCCAAAGGAGATGATAAACCCAAATATAATGCCAAAATTGGTGTGTATCAAGGGGCCTGTGAAGTATGGGCTTTGGATACAGGGATTCGCTGGATTCATGATGAAAATGGCGAACAAAACGGTTATAATGTTGAAGTGGAGGCCTCTTATTACTTGACACCTAAATCTGCCTTGAGTTTGTACGGGACTTATTTGTTAAAAGGGGAAGCCAAATACGATACAGATTTATATGATAAGTCTGTGGGAATGCGTTTGCGCTGGTTCTTTTAATCGTTTTAAATCCCATCAGCCCCGTTTTAAACGGGGCTTTTTTGTTTGACTTTTTCACATAATTACGATAAAATAATCTTATTAATTTTTTATCAAAAGGTTTTAAAGATGAATATCAAAGAGTTTATTAATCAAAATGTATTGCAGATTTTAAACAAGTTGGGGTACGAGGCTTCAGACGCTTTAATTTCAAAATCCAATCGTCCTGATTTATCGGATTATCAATCTAATGTGGCTATGGCTTTGGCAAAAAAATATCATAAATCGCCTGTTGAAATAGCCCAACAAATTTTATCGGAACTGTCTCATCAATCTTATGTTTCTTCGGGACGGGTAGATGGGCCTGGTTTTATAAACATTCGGTTGTCGGATGCTTTTTTAATTTCTAATCCTGCTCAAGAATATCCCCCTTCGGGACGCACCGTTGTGATTGACTATGGGGGGCCGAACATTGCCAAAGAAATGCATGTGGGGCATTTGCGGTCCGCCATCATCGGGGAAAGTATTAAAAGAATTATGCGGGCCAAGGGGGATAAAGTCATCGGTGATGTTCATTTTGGGGATTGGGGGACGCCCATAGGTATGTTGATTGCCCAATTAAAGCGTGAGCAACCAACTTTACCTTGCTTTTCCCAAGAAATAGAGCCTGAGGTTTTACAAATGTCTATTTCTGAAATTTCGGCTTTGTATCGGCGGGCGGCAGCGAACTTTAAAGAAGATGAAACTTTTAAAGAAGAAGCTCGGGTGGCAACCTTTGATTTACAAAAAGGCAAAGTGGGCTATATCGCCCTTTGGAAAATGTTTAAAGAAGTGTCTGTGGCAGCCGTTAAAGAGAACTATGATAAACTCGGGGTGAGTTTTGATTTATGGATGGGTGAAAGTGATGTGAATGAACGGTTGCCCGTGTTGGTGGAAGATTTAATCCAAAAAGGGTTGCTGGTGCCTTCGGAAGGGGCTTTGATTGTTCCTTTGCCCGAAAAAAATAATCGTGAGCGGGCCCCCTTGATTGTGAAAAAATCGGACGGGGCTTATACTTATGCGGCCACTGATTTGGTGACAATTATTCAACGGGTGCAAGATTTTCGGGCCAGAAATATCCTATATGTCGTAGATGCCCGCCAACGGGAACATTTTGAACAAGTGTTTGAGGTGGCACGTTTGGCCCACTATGTAGATGACACTGTTTCGTTGGAATATATTCCCTTTGGGACGGTCAATGGGGCCGATGGAAAGCCCTTTAAAACACGGGCAGGGGGCGTGATGAATTTAAAGGATTTAATTCAGTTGGCCGAAGATAAAGCCCGTGAAAATATCCCCTCTGAAATGGAACAGGCTTTGGCGGAAAAACAGGCACACCAAATTGCCATTGGGGCTTTAAAGTATCAGGATTTGAAAAATTCCCGTACCTCGGATTACATTTTTGATACGGAAAACTTTACAAAATCAGAGGGGAAAACAGGGGCCTATATCCAATATGCGATTGCTCGGATAAATTCTATTTTGGAAAAATCTCAGGTGCCTGAGGAAGAAATTTCCAAGGCTCAAATTCAAATCACGCATCCTTTGGAACGGGAATTGATGCTGAATATCTGTCGGGAACCTGAGGCTTTGAATGAAGCCTATGGACATCGGGAACCTTCGGTGATAAGTGATTATGTGTATTCATTGGCTCAAAACTTTAGTTCTTTTTATGCGGAACTTTCTATCAATGGGGAAAAAGAGGCCTCTATTCGTCTGTCTCGGTTAAAAATGATTCACACCATTAAAGAGGTTTTAAAGGCAAATTTGGCCTTATTGGGTATTGAATCCCCTGATAAAATGATAAGTAAGAATAAGGCCTAAATGCCTTTTTCCAAAATGGCCACAAGTTCAATATGGTTGGAATAGGTAAATTGATCAACGGGGGTGAGGGACGCTAGATGCCACCCTCCTTTGATGAGGAGGCAAATGTCTCGGGCGGCCGTTTTGGGAGAACAAGAAACCATTACTATTTTTCCCTTTTCCAGTTGTGCTAATTCCTTTGATTGAGCCAAAGCCCCCGCCCGTGGGGGATCAATGACAATGAAATCAACCCCCGTCAGTTCTTCTTTTGTCAGAGGTTTTCGGAATAAATCACGCACGACACCATGGGGGCCTAACCAAGCAACAGCCTCTTTCACACATTCATAACCTGTTGTTGAAATTCCTTTATTTATCAATGGTTTTGTAAATGTTCCTGAACCACAAAATAAATCAACGGCTCGGTGGGCGTTTTGGCTGGTCCCCACAACAAGGCGCACTAAAGTTTGTTCGCCTTCTAAACTGGGTTGGGCAAAATTATCCGCCCCCGAATCGTTATAGAGTCCTTTTTCAAAAAGGGGGATATTGTTGTAAATCAATCGGGCAATTTCGGGGTGCTGATTCAGGGAAGTTAAGATTTCCACTTTTTCCAAATCAGGTTTGCCTGCGTTATCTTTTATATGGATATCCACCCCCGCAAAAGTGTCCAATAAAAAAACATCTCCACTGGTTTTTAATTTGCTAATCACTTCTCTGATGAAAGGTAGGATTTTGTTTAAAGAAGGCTTTAATAAAGGACAACTTTGGATTTCCACGATTTGATGACTTTGGGCTTTGTTGAATCCCAAATGTCCTTTGACAAAAGAAAAACTACAGCGCCTGCGGGTGCCAGTTGGAATCAATATCATAGGGTTGAGATGAATTTCTAAAACGACATCTTGAAAGGCCCGAAGAATAAAGTTTTCTTTTTTTTGAATATACTCTTGTGGGGATAAGTCCTGCCAAACACAGCCCCCGCACACACCAAAATAAGGACATTTTTCTTTTAACATAGTCTCCATTATACCTTAAAATTTTACTTTTGTCAAAAACAGTTCTTGACATTTTTGAACTTTGGTTGTAATCTAGTATTCATAGGAACATTCGTTCCATTTAAATTTCCCTCTTATTTTTGAAAGGTGCTTTGATGCAATTACAGGACTTAAAGAAAAAATCCCCCACTGAATTATTAAAATATGCGGAAGAATTAGGAATAGAAAATGCGGCTAGTATGCGGACCCAAGATATGATGTATGCGATTTTAAAGTACTTGGCCGAAACAGAAACGACTTTGTTGGGGGAAGGTGTGTTGGAGGTTATGCCAGACGGTTTTGGTTTTTTGCGGTCCCCTGAGGCAAATTATCTAGCGGGTCCAGATGACATTTATGTGGCGCCTCAACACATTAAGCGTTGGGGATTAAGGACGGGGGACACCGTGAGTGGTCAAATTTCTGCCCCGAAAAATAACGAAAAGTATTTTGCGCTGGATAAAATTGATACAGTGAATTTTGAAAGTCCAGAAAAGTTGCGTTATCGGGTGAATTTTGATGATTTGACACCTCTTTATCCATACCCCCCTATTAAAATGGAACATGAACCTGCCGATACAAAAAGAAAAGATTATACGGATAGGATTATTGATTTGATTTGTCCCCAAGGGTTTGGTCAGCGTTCCTTGATTGTAGCTCCTCCCAGAACAGGTAAGACGATTATGTTGCAAAATATTGCCCATGCGATTACGGCAAATTATCCCAAAGCGCACTTGATTATGCTGTTGATTGATGAACGGCCTGAGGAGGTGACAGATATGATTCGGTCTGTGAAAGGTGAGGTGATTTCTTCTACCTTTGACGAACCGGCTTCTCGGCATGTGCAAGTGGCAGAAATGGTCATTGAAAAGGCTAAGCGCTTGGTGGAACATAAACAAGATGTGGTGATTTTATTGGATTCTATCACACGTTTAGCACGGGCCTATAACACAGTTGTGCCCAGTTCTGGCAAGGTTTTGACAGGGGGGGTAGATGCGAATGCCCTGCAAAAACCCAAACGCTTTTTTGGGGCAGCCCGTAATATAGAAGAAGGGGGGAGTTTAACTATTTTTGGAACGGCTTTGGTGGATACAGGATCCCGTATGGACGAAGTTATTTTTGAAGAATTTAAAGGGACGGGCAACAGTGAAATTGTGATGGATCGCAAGGTATCAGATAAGCGTATTTTCCCCGCCATTGATGTCACAAAATCAGGGACACGGAAAGAAGAATTATTGGTGGATAAAAACAAACTTCCCAAAATGTGGATGTTGCGCCGTGTTTTAATTCCTATGGGGGTGACAGAGTCTATGGAATTTTTGTTGGATAAATTGAAATTTACAAAAAATAATGACGACTTTTTCAATTCAATGAATCAATAACAAAGATTTATTTGACACGGTTGAATAATTTTTTATTTCTGATTTGCCGATTTAATTCTTTTCTTTGAAAGGGTGGTAAAAACCCTCTTTTTTCAAAAAAATCACTTTCAATTTTGTTTAAAAGATTTTGTTGTTCAGTTGAAAAGTTGGGGACTTCATGTTCGGTTTCCGATGGTTTAAAAACCTGTTGTGCCCGAAAGATGATATAACTTTTTTTCCCTTTGTCCTCAAAATCATTTTCATAAACAAAGCCATCATAGCCTTCAGATTCCAAATAACGAATCATTCGTTGCAGGGAAACTTTTTCTGCTAACTCTTGTTTATTTTTGAAAGGAGGCGAAAAAAGACTTTCTGCGTTTAATTCTTTTTCCAACGCTGATTCAGAGGTCAAAGCAGGCTGATCAAAGATAAAGTCCGTCAAGGCTTTTTTATAGGGAAAATTGATAATCCCTGAATTATCCCGTTCCAAGCATTCTTTAGGCGTCAAGTAAATAGACTTAGGGGAATAGGCCCCCAAAAACCATTGGCGATAATTATCTTTTCCGTGTTTTCCAAAATCTTTGATTTTTAAGGGGGATTTCATGAATAAATGCACTTGATAAGTTTTTAAATAATCTTGGCTTTTTTGAAATAAAGTTTGCTTTAATTTTTCGGGCAAAGTTTCGGGTAAAACACTGGGTTCTTTCAGGCCTAAAAATTGATAAGCAAAATGAATTCCCCTGAGCTCAGCGGCTTTTTTTGTTCCAAAATGGGACAGCGGGTAAAAACTTTGAATTTCCCCCGCCACATTCGTTGTGTGATAAAAGGCGATAGGGCGTCCGTAATCATCTGCTAATTTTGTTTTTGCTAACTTTAACTTCATCTTGTTTGACCACTTCTGGAAAAAAATCTTTTAAAGAACGGTTTTTTTTGAATAGGAGCGGGGTGCTTTGTAAAATAATCCTGTAATAAAGCGATGTTTTCCGCTCCCATGGCTTTAGAAGCAAGAGCATTATGAATAAATTCTCGTATAGGGGGGATATCCATAAAATATCCTGCTAAATCTGGATTTGCCCCCATTTCTAATAAGGTTTTGGTTATTTGGGGTTGGTTTGTAAATAGAGCAATGTCCAAGGGCGTTATGTGGCTAGATTTTTTATAAGCGACAGGGGCGCTTAAATCAACACCATTTCTGTGGAACATTTTTAACGCAGGGATGTTTCCGTCAAAACAGGCCTTTAAAACAGGGTTATCCTCTATATCCTCTTTTTTGTATGTCATGCCGTGTTGCAAGAGCCATTCGGCTGTGCCCAAACGTTTTCTTTTGACGGCCAAAAAAAAGGCAGAGTGCTTATCAAATTTGTCCCAGTGAAGGTTTTTGATAGACCTGTCATAAATTTGTTGGCAAAGTTTTGTTTGTCCTAGGGCTGCCGCATTTGACAAAATGGCTTGCTTTAAAAAATTCATTCTTTCTGCATAAGACCTAATTGTCCATAAATAAAAAGAAGTCTTACTTTGATGAACACCCCATTTTTGAAATCTTTTGACAACAGGATCCAAGGCATAAAGATGGCTTAAAACGATTTTATCTTTCTCCGTTGTGTGGGTTTCCAACCATTCTGCATCGGTTGAGGAGGGATAACTGAAAAATCCCATATTATCGGATCGTTCCAAAAAGCGTTTCGCTAAAGGTTGTATTTTTTCCATCAACTGAAGGAGTCGTAAATCCTGCTTTAAGGCTTCTCTGTGCGGATAAGAGGGGGGAACTTTATCCCCCGCTTTTCTTAAAACAGCCTCCATACGGCGTTCTTTAAGCTGAAGTCGTAGAAAATCTTTCAGTAAGATTTTGTTGTCTTGAGGAGAAAGTCCCTCTTGTGCCTTTTTTCCCAAAGAGGCTTCCTGATGATGTTTTTGTTCCTCTGGTCCAGTTTTTGAGGGGATTCCTTGCATGAAGACTCCTTATCTAGATTTTCGTGAAAAGTCTCGGCACATCAAATTCAACTGAATCTTATCAAACGATCGTTGATTGGAGTTTGCCCTTAACCTTTTAAGTTTCGCTTGCGCTTTTTTCTTTGACATAAATTTTAATCTTCTTTCCTCCATCATACCTTCCTTTCAAAACTTTCTTTTCTATTATCCATAAAAATATGAAAAAATCAAGGGAAAACACTTATTTTGTTGAGTAAAATACTCTTTTTATTTATTATCCGTCACATCAATCACAATGGGTTGAGGAATAGAGTTTTCTTTGACAAGGTAAGAGGAGAGTCTGGATT
>CAKQBW010000018.1 GCA_934216505.1 uncultured Alphaproteobacteria bacterium | reverse complement strand
TTTATTATCCGTCACATCAATCACAATGGGTTGAGGAATAGAGTTTTCTTTGACAAGGTAAGAGGAGAGTCTGGATTGCCAAAGGAATTCTGATTTCATCAGTTTCATGAAATTGGAAAAGTTAGGATAATTAAATTGCAATAAGATTTCCTGTAAGGTGTTGATATGGGACAAGATGTATTCTTCCACATCTAATTGTTTAAAGTTTTGTTTCACAGTATATTCCTTTCATTTAGAATAGATCTAAAATATAAACCTTTTTGGGGGGATTTGTGAATAGCCTATTTTTATATACCTGATATATAATTCTAGGCATGCCTGAAAATATATACCTCCTATATAAAAACAGGCTATTGGCATTTTTTATATTTGGAACAATCGCCCGTATAATGATATTGAACATTTAATTGTTCGCTTTCTGTAATGGGATGATATCTTTTTAATCTATCATAAAAGCAATTTTCATCAATATAAAGTTCTTGGGGATTTTCTGAAGTTCTTTTCAATACACGATTTTTGGCGATATCCATCTCACAGACCAGTTGATGCCAAATAATAGAATCGGTTAGTTTTAAGGCTTTCTCTTTGGCTTTTTCTCTGATTTCAGGATTCCAAAATCCATAGTCCAAAATGACATCTTGCCCCGATTGAATGCATTTTTTTGTTTCAGCCCAAATATAATCATCGGCCTTTTGATAAACTTCCTCAAAATTTTGGGGATCTCGGCCATATCTTTCAACAATGACAGCGTCTATCGCAAAATGTTTGGCCTTTTTTTCTTGGGCGAAACGTTTAGAAAAAGTTGTTTTCCCAAACCCCATAAACCCACAGATAAAGTGTATTGTTGCCATGTTTTCCCCCTTGATTTTATTAAACGGGAATTTGTCCAATAAGTCAAGACAAAAAACACTCCACTGATTTCGTGGAGTGTTCTAAGTGGTGCGGATGGCCGGAATCGAACCGGCACGGAGTTGCCTCCAACGGATTTTAAGTCCGTTGCGTCTACCAGTTCCGCCACATCCGCTTTCCTGATAGTGCGTTAAATATACCCCAAAAAACACGAATCGTCAAGAAATTTTTTTAAAAAAAGCTATTTTTTTAAAAATTCACTTTAAATCCTGATTTAAACAAAGAATTTGTTTCTTTATCCAAATACGAAGTGAAATTTCCATACAAAGAATAGTTTTTATTGATATAGTCTATGCCAAAACGTGTAATTGCGTGATTTTGTGAAGCGTTTTCATCTTTTAAGGTGAAGGCTCCTTGCATTCCATTCATGCGAATATCCAATTGATAGGGATGGGCAAATTCATGATAAGCTGCTGCCCCAAAACTCATTTTTAAATATTCATCTTTACCCAACTCTTGTTCGTTTGTCAGGTAAAGGCCAACCCCACTTTCAATGGAATAGGTGTTTTGAGATTTGATATTCAAACTAAAATCTTTGACATCTTCTTTTCCTTTTTGGGTATATCCCAAAACATTAAATTCAACCGTTGGTTCAATCAACCAATTTCCCATGTGTATCGGATATCTGACTTCATTCATCAATCCATAGACTCTTTTTTCAATGTTTCCTTTATATGTTTTATCATTAAAACCAGACCGTTTATATCGGCCGTAAGCATACCCCAAGCGAGGAGAGGACACGACATTTAATTGCCCGATATTAAAGTTCATTGGGACCACCATTTGATACATCGTTTCTTGTTGGTCATTTTCAGAGGAATCATTAGATTTTAATTGCGTATAGGCCATGGCTAACCCGATGGACATATTTTTCGTCTTTTTATTTAATAGAGAATATTTTGATTGTGAAGTTATCCCCCCTTTAAAGGTCAGAGGCGTTAAGGTTCCCACCACGGACAACTCAGCGTCTTTATTATGGAAAAGCGTATCGTTCAAATGATAGTTTAACTCACGCATTAAAGTCATGTCTTCCAAATTAAACCGCGTCATGACTCCTTTTCCTGTCAATTTGTCCAGGCTGTCTGTAAAATCCGTTAAATGGGCATTTGATTTTAAATAATTAAAGAAAGTTTCATTATTGCCCAAAGTATAATTGTTTTCCAAATAAGAGGCGAGGTCCGAATTTTTAACCAATTCATGGAAAGATTTTCGGGTCATTAAAATATCAATGCCGTTTTTGTTGTTTTTGTTTTGTGTGTATTTGGCGTTAAATAAAATAGAATTAGACACCAAAGATAAATCCGAAGCATCGCCATCGCCGACAAAAGCCCCTTGGCCATTCCCATCGGCAAGGTAAGTGTTTTTGTTGCCATTTAAAACCAAAGTGTGTCCGGCGGTAATATCCCCAATCAAATGGGTGCCTTCTGCTTCAAAGGAGCCTCCCAATTCTGATACATAGCGCATGCCATTATTTAGACGCATACTGGTGGGGAGATTTTCCGTTGAATTTGAACGGGCGGCTTGGGTGGTTTCCTTGAAAAGGTTCCCTTGGGCGGGAGCATTTTCATTGAATGTGTTAGAGCTAGAAGTTGTTATAGCGGTTCCCGTGATGGTATTAAAATGTTTAAATGCACCTAAGGTTGAATTTTTGTCTGTGATTATTTCACAACCATCTTCTTTGGTACATGTTTTTGTTGTTGTTTCTTCTCTCCAGGCACTGGCTTCATCGGCAGAAGTGCTTGTGGTGAGGTATTTCCAAGTTTTTGTCGTGGGATCCCAATAGGCATTAGGGGCATCTTCTTGATAATAACCATTTCCTGCGGGGGTAAAATCATCAGACCCAATGACTTGTTGAACAACAATTTTTCCTGAATTATAAATGGTGGCATAATAATCTTTTATGTAAGTTGTTGTGGTTGTATTTGCCCCAGACCCTGATGTTTGAGAATCATAAACACGGTTATTTCCTGTGGCATACATGGGGGTAAAGTTGGCGGTATTACCGCTAAAAATAATGGTTCCTTGATTGACAATCGTGCCTCCATCAAAGGCGAGCATACCCGCACTTTTGATATTGCTATCTTCTACATTCAACTTGATTGTGCCTGTATTGAGGGCATAGGAATTGGTCAGCATACCCACGGCATCAAAAGGAATGTTATCTTTAAAAATACGATCCTCCGAAGTTTTCCCTGTTATATTGAGATTGATGGTGCCTGCATTATAGGCCCGATAGCCATGATTTTCGGCACGGGTCGTGTTAATATCCCCGTCTTTATATTGAACAGTACTGTTATCAATGGCGATCATGCCTGCCACAAAATGGCTGGTGCTACCATTTAAATCAAGGTTTAAATTGATCACGCTGGTCTTTTCATTGGTGATATTGGCATTATCAGCATAAAGTCCGTACAATTCGGTGATATAGGACGGATTTTTTGACCCCACCGCATTGATGGTTAAAATGCCATCACGATAGGTGTCTGTATTTTCACCTGTGTAAATTCCATAAACAAACAAGTCTCCCTTGCGTGTTTTGCTTTCGGCGGAAATGTTGATGGTATTTGCAGAATGGTGCGTTGTCCCATTTTCTCCATTGCCATTTTCATATTCAAAACCATTGACTACAGCCGCTGTCCTGCCACTTAAAATAATGTTTGTTCTTCCTTGTGCTTTTTTTGTGGGCGTTTGAGCAGTGGTGGTATCGGAAAGGGTGGGATCTTGGGATTCTGTTATATCATCATCAATGGGATCTTCCACCGTTTCTGAAACAGAGGCATAGGCAATACCCCCCGAAATGAAGGTCCTGTTTTCCTTGTCCTCTTCGGATTCTCCTTCTTTTAAAGGTTTTGCTTCCATATCGTTGGCTTCAATTTGAATGAGGCCGTTATTTTGTGCCCCAAAACCTGTGATATCGCCACTGCCACCGTTGTGCTTTAAATAGATAGACCCTCTATTTATTCCTTCATCGTTGCTTTGCGAAAAGCCCCCAATCAAGTTGGCATTTGTCCCTGAGGTAGTTAAAACAATTTGTGCATTTTCATTATTTGAAATGGCCCCTGTTTCACTCTGTAATCCAACTAAATCTAGATTATCCATATTGGAAGTGACGGAAATATCCCCTGAATTGCTTAAACTGCTGTTGGCGGATTTCATGGCCGAGAAAAAGCCATTGCCTGCCGACCCTGTTAAACTGGCTGTAATCGTTTTAGTATTCGTTATTGTTGTATAGTTATCCCCCGAAGGATCCGAAGCAAACGATTCCATCGCACTTAATTGAATCGTACTGTTGGAAAGTTGAGTCCCTTTCGTATTATCAAAGGAAAAATTGATTTCGTTGTTGTTAATCATTTGTCCATTGGATAAGGCCATGGCTTGGGCCGTAAAAGAGTTGGAACTTAAAGAAGGATCTGCGTAAAGATGAAAATTAATAACCCCGTTATTTGTTAAGGTCCCATTGGCCCCATTCATCACATTTAAAATGCCTCCCCGACTGACATTGATGGGCGTTTCTATTGTTCCCACTTGAATTTGACCTTCGTTGGTTGTATTGGCAATTCCTCCTTCTGAACCCAAAAGATAAACTTGTTTGCCACTGGGGTTGATTTGGGTGTTGTACAAAAATCCCCCCACATTGATTGTGCCTGAATTTTTAATGGTTACCCCGATGTTGTTAGATGCATCTGACCATACGCCACGGATACCTTCGGTAATGTTTGTTAAATCAATGTTTAAAGTCCCTTCATTGGCTACCATACTCCCTTGGTCGTTAAAACCACGTATCAAATAAACTTGAGAATGAATACTCTTGCCGCTGGCATTTGTGGTGAGATTGATGGTACCTGTATTGAGAATGTTTTTACCATATAAGCCTTGAATAACACCACTACTCCCCGAGGAGTTAAAATCTTGTGTTGTGTTTAAAAGTAAATGAATGATTCCCGTGTTGAGAATGCCGCGTCCAGGTGTTGAAATAGCACTGACCGTTCCCCCTCCATTTCCTTCATCTACGACCGTAATGGTGCCGTTGTTGATGATATTTGCCCCTGTCCCGGGAACACCCACACTAGCGATTTCTCGGTCGCTTTTCATAGCGGCGGATTCGTTTTCAGATTTAGAAACAATGGTAATATCTCCATCATTGATGATTGTGCCTGCCGAAGTGGCGTACATGCCAATGACCCCCTTGTCATTTTCCGAAGTTTCCGTTATCGTTATTTTTGATCCTCTGACATTTTGTGCCAAGGAGGCATATGCCAAATCAACCGTTGTTCCGTCCGCAGAAAGCGCAGAAGGACTTACTCCATTGGATTGCATCGCAATGACACGCGCCGATTGATTAGCATTCAATTCCAAATTATCGTTTTGATTGGTAAAAATGTGTCCGCCAAATTCGGCCAAATAATAGGGGGAATGCCCTAAAGTTGTTGAAACAGCAGTCTCACCTGTGGAACTTGATAAAACAGGTGTCGTACAAACCCCGTTAATCAGTTGCATTCCTTCGGGGCAGGAGGCACTTTGGGTAATAGCCGCAATGGTTGAAATAGAGGGCAGTGTGTTGGAAGTTTCGGGTAAGACGCCCTCGCTCTTTCCACCGCCACCCCCGCCTCCTGCAATTAACGCCACAGTGGCCGCAATTAACCCCAACCCTAAAATTGTTTTGTTTTTCCAAACAATGGAAGCCAAAGGCTGTGAAACTTGGCTGGTCCGTGCATTGGCGGGTACATTGGCTTTTTGCAACAATCCCACTCGATAGAATTTTTCGGAAGGAATGTTGTGCAAACAGGGGGCATTTTTATCAGCACCCAGTTGGATAAGATTTTTGACGGCCGTTTTGTCTTCATGCCAAATCGCTTGACATAAAGCTGTGTTGCCATAGGCGTCCCTCATGTCAATGGAATAACCATAGCGCAAATAAGTGATAATTAAATCAGTTTGATTTTGGGAAGCGTATTGGTAGATAGTTTCTGAGGTGAAATAGGCTGCCAAACTTTGATTTCCATACAGAACAGATGAAAAAAACAAAGCACCAACAAGGGTTGAACCGATAAACCGTAAAAACATAGGTCTCCTAAAAACAAAATTGTTCTATATCATGCTATATAACTTTGAGTCTAAAATCAAGCATTTTTTATTAAAAATAAATTTTTCTTGACTTATTCATAAAAAAAGAATATAATATCCTCGTTTTTTAACAACAAGAGAGGCAATATAATGGCAAATTTAAAATCAGCAAAAACACGTGTCAAACGTAATGCAAAACGCAAAGAAATCAATTCTAATCGTTTAAATGCAACACGGACAGCGGTGAAGCAAACACGTGCGGCTATTGCTAAAGGTGATAAAGAAGCGGCGACAAAAAATTTCCGCAAGGCTGAATCATGTTTAGCGAAAGCCAAAGGGAAACGTACAATTAAAGCCAACACAATGGCGCGTCAGATTTCCCGTTTGGCGAAGGCTGTTAAAGCATTATTTATCAAAAAATAAATAAAACGCTTTCGTTGAAAAGCCTCCTTTCGGGGGCTTTTTTCTTGTCTTGACTTTTGGGGATATTTGTGATATTTTTTTAATATGAAGAGTTCTTTGATTACATTTGGGTCAGTGGCGTCTAATCGTAAGGCTCACTTTAACTATACGATTTTGGACACATACGAGGCAGGATTGATGCTGACAGGAGGGGAAGTAAAATCCCTGCGGCATGGTCATGCGACCATCGGGGAAAGTTATGTTTCTGCCGAACGGGGAGAACTTTATTTGGTGAATGCCCACATTGATGATTATTTGGCGGCTCGTCATGGCTTTGTGGAACAAAATTCTTCTCGGCCTAGAAAATTATTATTACACCAAAAAGAACTTTCCAAACTTTTGCGTGAAATTCAACAAAAAGGGAAAACAATTGTCCCATTGGATTTGTATTTTAATCAAAGGGGAATAGCCAAAGTTAAAATTGCGTTGGCGCAGGGAAAAACTTATGCCGATAAACGGGAAACTATTAAAAAGCGTGATTGGCAAAGGGATAAACAGCGCATTATGGCACACTATAATTCAAAGTAATTTTATTTGAAATAACAAAAGGTTATTTTAGATTTTCCAAGTAGTTCTTTAGTTCAGATAAATCCTTTGGTAGCGGTGCTTCAAAGGTCAGTTTTTGCTGGGTGCGTGGGTGAATAAATCCCAAAAATCCCGCATGAAGAGCCTGTCTGGGGAAGTATTTTAAAAAATCAGGGGCAGATTTAATAGGCCTACCATAAAGGGAATCTCCGATTAAACTGTGTTGGATAGAACTCATATGTACTCGAATTTGGTGGGTGCGTCCTGTTTCTAAAATACATTGAATATGGCTGGCTAACATGCCCCCATAAACGGCTAATCTCTTATAGTGAGTGATGGCTGATTTTCCGCCTTGAGAAACAAGCGCCATTTTTTGCCGATTGCTGGAACTGCGACCGATATTTCCTACTACCGTCCCTTGATCATTAGGCATGCCCCACACAAAGGCTTGATAAATGCGTTCAATGGAATGAACGGAAAATTGTTGGCTTAAGCCTTGATGCGTCAAATCATTTTTAGCAATGACTAATAAGCCACTTGTGTCTTTGTCAATGCGATGAACGATGCCTGGGCGTTTGACTCCGCCAATTCCCGATAAAGAATTTCCACAATGAAAGAGCAGGGCATTGACCATTGTGCCTGACCAATTTCCTGCCCCAGGGTGAACAACAAGACCTGCGGGCTTATTTACCACCAATAAATCATTGTCTTCGTAATAAATATCCAAGGGGATATTTTCAGGTTGAGGATCAGCGTCAATAGGATCAGGAGGAACGATAAGATACACATCTCCTTTCAAGATTTTGGAATCTGCCTGTAAAAGGCGTTCAGGGTGATCTTTGACACAGACGGCTTTTGCTTCAATTAAATGAATGAATTGATTGCGTGAAAATTCAGGAAAACAACTGACCAAAAATTTGTCCAATCGGCCAGTTTGATTTTCAACAGGAGGTGTTTTCAGTTCAATTTTATCCATAAAATCCCATATAACCAAAAATCCTTGATGTTTGGAATCAAGGATTTTGGCATTTTTTCAAAAACCTTATTCGGCTTTTGTATCTTTCATTTCAGCAATACGGGCTTTTTTACCAAACAAAGCACGTAAGTAGTACAATTTGCCACGATTGACTTTACCACGGCGCACGACTTTGATTTCGGCGATATTGGGGGAATAAAGAGGGAAAACTCTTTCCACGCCTTCACCGAAAGAAATTTTACGCACTGTGAAAGTAGAGGCTGCCCCATCATTGTGACGGGCAATACAAACACCTTCATAGGCTTGAGTTCTTGTGTTTTTTTCTTCTACGATTTTGCATAAAACACGAACAGTGTCTCCTGCTTTAAAATCGGGGACTTTTTTGTCCAACTTGGCAATTTGTTCTGCCTTTAAATCTTGAATGATTTTTTTGGTCATTTTAGTTTCCTTTCTTTTGATTATCCAGATATTTTTTATACAAGTCTGGACGCCTTGTTTTTGTTAAAATTTCGGATTGTTCCTGTCGCCATTTTCTGATGTTTGCATGATGCCCACTTGTTAAAACATCGGGCACTTTTCGTCCTTCCCAAATTTGGGGTTTGGTGTATTGGGGATATTCCAATAAATCGTTGGAAAAACTTTCCTCTAAAACAGAATCAGCATTTCCTAAAACCCCAGGAATTAACCGAATGGTTGCATCTAACATGGCAATTAAAGCAGGTTCGCCCCCAGACAGGACGAAATCACCAATGCTTATTTCTTTGATAGCCCACTTTTCCAAAACTCTTTCATCAACGCCTTCAAAACGCCCACAGACAAAAGTCATTTCATCTGAATGCGCCCAAGTATGAGCCGTGTGTTGATTAAAGGTTTCGCCCCGGGGCGAAAGATAATAAATCTCTCCCTTTGGGCAAACAGATTGAAGGGCTTTGTCTAAAACATCGGGTCGCATAATCATGCCGGCGCCCCCTCCAAAAGGGGTGTCATCTACAGATTTGTAATGGTTGGATGAAAAATCACGAATGTTGATTAAATTCAATGTCCATTTTTTTTCGTCCAAAGCCTTACCAATCAGAGAATAGCCCAAGCACCCTGGGAACATTTCGGGATAAAGGGTCAAAACATTGACTTTCATTTGACGGTTCCTTCCATTCCCTCGGGGATAACGATTTGCATTTGCTTGTTGGGAATATCTATAACAGGGAAGGTCTTTTTTGAAAAAGAAAAATCCAAAATTTGATTGTCCGTTGTTATAATTTCCAAAATATCGCCCGCCCCAAAGTTCAAAACCTTGGTAACTTTCCCAAAGATTTGACCTTGATGAAAGACCCTCATTCCCACCAAATCGCATTGATAAAATTCATTTTCCTGAATTTGGGGGAGTTTGTTGCGGTCGGCATACAATTCTAATCCCTTAAAGTTTTCGGCGGTTGTTCTGTCTGTAATGCCTTTGATGGCCACTAACCAACAATCCCCTTTCTGTCCCACAATAGACGCTTCAAAGTTTTTTTTGCCATTTTTGTCGGTAAAAGGATTTAACTCCTTAAAATGTGTCCGATTCATCAAATAGGGTTTTACTTTCATAACACCCTTGATTCCATGAACATTGACAATTTTTCCGACAGCAATCAACGACATTTTTAATCCTTTAAAATTTACTCTGCTTTGGCTTCTTCAGCGACAGGTTGTTCAGCGGCGGTCTGCGCGGCTTCTGCTTCGGCTTTGGCGGCTTCTTCAGCAGCAGCCTTGGCTTCTGCTTCGGCTTTCATCCGTTCTTGAGCCTTGGCTTTGGGGGCCGATTTTTTCGGTGTTTCACGAACGGTTGGTTTATCACATAAGCCCAACAAACTAAATAATTTTTGGACCCGTTCAGTGACTTCTGCCCCTTGTGCCATCCACTTTTTGGCGGCTTCAATATCTACCCGCAAAGCATCTTTGCTGTCTTTGGGTAAAAGAGGATTGTAAAATCCTAATTCTTCAATGAAACGTCCATCACGACGGCAACGCTTATCTGCCACAACGATTTTGTGAACAGGGCGTTTTTTGGCACCACCACGGGCTAAACGAATTCTAACTGACATTTTTTTCTTCCTTTCTGTTGTAGTTAGACATGAAACGGAGGAAAGCCCCCGTTATTTCCAGGCATTCCTTTCATCAGATTCCCCATCTTTTTCATCATGGACATCATTCCGAAAGGTCCCATCTTTTTAAACTTTTTCATCACTTCAGCCATTTGGTCATAGTTTTTTAATAACCTATTGACATCTTCCACTTTAACACCGGCCCCTTTGGCGATTCGTATTTTGCGGTTTGCTTTAATCAGGGCAGGGGTTTTACGTTCGGCGGGCGTCATAGACTTGATGATTGCCGCTTGACGTTTCATCAGGCGGTTATCCACATTGGATTCGTCAATTTGTTTTGAAAATTTAGCAATCCCAGGAATCATCTTCATAATTCCTTTGATATCGCCCATGTTTTCTATTTGTTCCAACTGCTTCATCAAATCGTTTAAATCAAACTGACCCGACATCATTTTCACGGCTTGGGCCTGCATATCTTCTTGATTGACTTTTTCAATGGCGGTTTCCACTAAGCCCACAACATCCCCCATACCCAAGATTCTGTCGGCAATGCGTTTGGCATCAAAGTATTCTAAAGCATCGGCTTTTTCGCCCACACCTAAAAATTGAATGGGCTGACCCGTAATGGCCCGCATGGAAAGGGCAACACCCCCCCGATTATCCCCATCAATACGGGTTAAGACAACCCCTGTAATTCCTACTTTATCTGTAAATTCTTGGGCAATGTTTAAAGCATCTTGCCCCATCAAAGAATCCACAACTAATAAGGTTTCAGACGGATTTGAAATTTTTTTGATTTCCGCTACTTCCTCCATCATCGGAGCATCAATATGCAAGCGTCCTGCTGTGTCCAAAATCAAAATATCATAGAGGCCTAATTTGGCTTCTTTCAGGGCGCGTTTTGTAATGTCCAAGGGCTTTTCTTCCCGAACGATAGGCAAAACATCTAAATGATAAGTTTTTCCTAAATCAGCTAGTTGTTCTTGGGCGGCAGGGCGATAGGTATCCAAACTCGCCAGTAAAACTTTTTTCCCTTCTTTTTGTAATTTCAGGGCAATTTTGGCAGCGGAAGTTGTTTTGCCCGCTCCTTGCAACCCTACCATCAATAACACATTTTGGGCGTGAGGAGTCCATTTGAAATTCACAGAACTTCCCAAGAGAGCCACTAATTCATCATGAACAATTTTAATGACCATTTGGGCGGGTTGAACAGATTTAATGACTTCTTGACCAATGGCTTTTTCTTTCACTTTGTTGATAAAATCCTTGACCACAGGTAAAGCAACATCGGCTTCCAACAAAGCAATTTTAATTTCACGGGCGGTGTTATTCATAATTTCCTCAGTGATAATCCCCCGTCCTGTGAGTTTATCAAAAATTTTTCCAAGCCTATCTGTCAATCCGCCAAACACGAACTCAAACTCCTTTTATAGCATTTGCGCCCCGGTGAGCGAACCATCGCCGAACGGGGTATCTCCTCAGAGACTGATACATAAGTCCTTTTAGGAATAGTTCCCATTATACCGAAAATAAAACAGAAAGTCAAGTCTTTTATTTATGAAAATATCTGTTCTTGTCCTTGACTAAAAAAGATGATTTTGCTAAACTTGCTTCAGGTTGGTTTGAACAGAAAGGAGTTCCCTATGTATATACAATTATCTGGTATCGTGGATTTAGTAGCTGATGAGGATTTAGAGGTCGCCTCATTAATTGCGGCGGAAAATAAACGCCAAAGTGAAACGATTCCTTTAATCCCTTCGGAAAACATTGTTTCCACAGCGGTGGCGGCGGCTTTGTCCAGTTGCTTTACCAATAAATATGCGGAAGGCTATCCTCATAAATGGACCAAAGAAAATGACTGTGTGTCGGCTAATGGGCGTTATTATCAAGGTCAGGCGAATACAAATCAGTTAGAGCAATTGTTGATTGATCGAGCGCTGGAATTGTTTGTACCCAATGAAAAGGAAAAGTATCACGCCAATGTGCAACCTTTGTCAGGGGCGCCCGCCAATTTGGCCGTTTTGTCGGCTTTTTTGCAACCAGGGGATACCTTTATGGGCTTGTCTTTGGATAATGGTGGTCATTTAACACATGGCCATAAAGTGAATATCACAGGCAAATTTTTTAATGCAATTCAATATGGATTGGATAAAGACGGTGTGTTGGATTATGCGGCGATTGAAAAGATGGCGATGGAAAAGAAACCCAAAATAATTGTTTGTGGGGCCACCGCTTATCCTTTACCAATAGATTTTGCCCGATTCGGGGAAATTGCCAAAAAGTGTGGGGCTTTGTTGTTGGCTGATGTGTCCCATATAGCGGGGTTGATTGCAGGGGGTGCCCATGCCTCATGCTTTCCATACGCCGATATTATGACAACGACAACGCATAAAACTTTGCGTGGGCCACGGGCAGGGCTGATTATTTGTAAAAAAGAGTTGGGTGCAAAAATTGATAAAGCCTTGTTCCCTGGATTACAAGGGGGACCTCATATGAATACAATGGCGGCTTTGGCGGTGGCCTTAAAGGAGGCTTTACAACCTTCCTTTAAAGATTACGCCCATCAAATTATTACAAATGCCAAGGCCTTGGCGTGGGATTTAAAAAATGCAGGTTTTAAATTGATTGGCAACGGGACAGAAAATCACCTGATTTTAATGGATGTGGTCCATTCTGATGAATCTATAAAAGTTTCAGACGCCTCTCAATTTGCTCAAGATTTGGAAACAGCGCATTTAGTGGCAAATAAAAACGCTGTTCCTGGGGACTTAAAGCCTTGGATTCCTTCGGGGATTCGGTTAGGAACACCTGCGGTCACTACTTTAGGGATGAAAGAACCTGAAATGCATCAAATTGCTGGCTTTATTATCAGGGTGGCGCATGCCAAAGGGGATCCGGCCCTTTTGGAAAAAATAGGGCAGGAAGTTAAAGAATTTGTGGCTCCCTATACGAACAGGTAAGTGTGCTTGATATTTCAATAAAGGATTCCCATCTCTCTTTTATAACAAAAGGGGGAAATAATGGCGAATGTTCTGATTATCAACGGACACCAAAAAGCGGATTTTTCTGCGGGTAAATTGAATCAAACTTTGATGAACGAAATGAAAAAAGTCATTTCGGAAAATCCTGAACATAAAATTAAAACAACAATTATCCAAAAAGGATATAAGGTAGCAGAAGAACAAAAAAAGTTTTTATGGGCTGACACAATTATTTATCAATTTCCGATTTATTGGTTTGGGACACCTGCTTTGTTAAAACAATATATGCAAGATGTGTATGCTTATGGCCTTTTTTATCAAACATCAGAAAACGGCTATGGCATGGGAGGAATGCTGAATGGCCGGACTTATATGCTCTCCACAACATGGAATGCGCCATTGGATTCTTTTGGATATGGCTTTTGGCGGGGAATTTACGCTCCCGATGCAGCCTTGATTGAAATGCATCAAGCCCAGACATTTATTGGTTTGAGGCCTTTACCCAGTTTTTCTTGCCATGATGTTGTAAAGCACCCGCAGGTAGATGTTTATTTGCAAGCCTTAAGAAGACATTTGGAATTGATATTTTTAAAATAAAATTATATTGCAGTTTTAAATAAAATTGCCTATAATGTCTGTATGACATATTTATTTTTGATTTTGGGGCTTTTGATGCTCTTTTATGGGGGAAACCTGCTTGTTGATGGCTCTGTGGCAGTCGCTAAAAGGTTAGGTATTTCCCCATTGTTAATTGGTTTAACTTTGGTGG
Source organism: uncultured Alphaproteobacteria bacterium (assembly GCA_934216505.1). GTDB lineage: Bacteria > Pseudomonadota > Alphaproteobacteria > CAAHEQ01 > UBA3637 > UBA3637. The sequence goes on along the minus strand of CAKQBW010000018.1, from coordinate 140 downwards.
GATTTGGGACTTCTACCCCTGAATTGACGACCAGTTTGATTGCCGCCTTTAATGGAAATGATGGCATTTCTGTTGGTAATGTTGTAGGGTCAAATATCGCTAACATTTTGTTGGTGTTGGGGGTAGCGGCTGTTATATCC
>CAKQBW010000017.1 GCA_934216505.1 uncultured Alphaproteobacteria bacterium | reverse complement strand
CTTTAAAGGGGGCTACTGTGATGGCCTCGGATTTACGGGGGGGGGCAGCTTTGGTTGTGGCGGCTTTGGCGGCCAGTGGTTTGACGACCGTTCAACGTGTCTATCACATTGATCGGGGCTATTATCATTTAGAGGAAAAATTACAAAAAATCGGGGCCGTTATTGAACGGGTTTGGTTGGATTAGATTGTAGGATGAGTCTTTTTTGGCCCCTGTCATACACAAAAGCCACTTCCCCGTTTTTAAAAGCATCTACATGCTTGCCAAAGATTTGAAAACGCCACCCGTGCATAAAAGGGGCGTCATTGGTGTTGATGTATTGAATCAAAGCCTCGTTAGAGGCGACCAAATAAGGGGCCACTTTTTGTGTGTCGCAAACAATGTTTAATAAAAGTTTTAACGCCTCTAACCAACTTTTTTTTCCGCTGGATAATACTTGCTTTTGGGGGACAGACCATTCCAAAGGTTCTTCTTGGATTGATTTTTGCAAACACGTCATTAAACTTTTGCCGACTTCACTTTGGCTAAAGCCTTCACAAATGCCTCGTAAGCCTTCTAATTCTTGGGGTGTTTTTGGGGTCAAAGCCGCACATTCCAACAAGGCTTCATCGGTCAAAATAAACTTTCTGGGCCTGTCCTTTTTCTGGGCTATTTTTTCCCGCCATTCTATCAGGCGAGCGCACAAATGAATGGTTTCTTTTTTGTGAAAAGGCACATGCATTTTGGTCATTAAATGAAAAATGTCTAATTCATAATTTTGGGTGTTTGTCAGATGCATCATTTCCTCTTGAATCCAATCCAAACGATTGTGGGTGCAAATGTCTTGCATCATTTTTTGATACACTTCTTTTAATTCAATCACATCATGCAGAGCATATTTTTCTTGGTCTTTTGTCAAAGGGCGATGCGCCCAATCGGTGATACGCATGCCTTTGTCCAAAGTGATATGCGTGTAGTCTTTGACCAACTGTTGATAACTGATATTATCGTGATAGCCGCACACCATCGCCCCCACTTGCGTGTCAAAAACAGGGACGGGCATTTTATGCATCAGGTGATAAAAGATTTCCAAATCTTGATGACAGGCATGAAAAACTTTAATGATATTTTTGTTCATCAAGATGTTGAAAAAAGGGGATAAATCCATTTCGGGGGACAAAGGGTCAATACACCACGCATTTTTTCCCGCTCCTACTTGGATTAAACACAAAACAGGATAATATGTTTTTTCCCGAATAAATTCTGTATCAACGGTAATGAATCTTTCTTTTTCCAACCGAAGACACAAGTCTTCTAATTTTTTTGTCGTTTTTATAATCATAGGGATAACATACACTTTTTTTGATTGCATCGCAAGGAAAATTTTGTTATAATAGTCCCATGAATGTTTTATGGAATCATGGTGCAGAACAAATTTACAAAGCGTTAGATGGTCAAGTACGCTTGGTGGGGGGGTGCGTACGGGATTACCTGTTGCGCCGTCCGATTCATGACAGGGATTTGGCGACACCGTTGGAACCAGATGTGGTGGAAGAAAAACTGCGTCAGGCGAAAATTGATTATGTTTCCATTGGTAAAGCCCATGGGACAATAACGGCCAAGATAAATAAAGTTCCCTACGAGATTACGACTTTGCGTAAAGATGATAAAACGGACGGGCGTCATGCGGTGGTGGCTTGGACGACTTCATATAAAGCCGATGCAGCCCGCCGTGATTTCACCGTTAATGCGTTGTATGTGGATATTAAAAACAGGATTTCTGATTTTGCCACAGGGCGCTCTGATTTGGCCCAAGGATTGATTCGCTTTATTGGGGATCCCGAAAAGCGTATTCAAGAGGATTATTTGCGTATTTTGCGTTATTTTCGTTTTTGGTCAGCGATCAGCTCTCTTCCTTTGGATAAAAAAGTCGTTCAGTTGTGCGCTCATTATGCCTCAGGATTAGAGGTCCTGTCTGAAGATCGTTTGCGTGATGAGGTGTATCGTTTGATTCAAACGCCTCGGGCGAAAGAGGCTTTGACAGAAATGAAAAAAGCGGGGATTTTAACGGAAAGGATTTTAAAAATTTCTTTTTCCAAAAAGCAAACGGCCGAACTTTTGAAAAGTGAGTTGTGTCCGTTTTTGAAAAAACTAGGCTTTCATATAAAGGGGGAATCAAATGACAAGACAAAATGAATCGGGTCGGACCATGCTGGAAATGCTGGGCGTTTTGGGCATTATGGGGATTATTATGTACGGGGCCGTATCGGGGATTAACTACGGTATGGGAACCTATAAAATCAACCAAATTTATAATGATGTGCAAGAACAAATCCAAGCCGTGTCAGATTTGTATTCTTGGTCCAGAGATTATCCTGATGGTGAAACGATGACGAAAACGGCTTGTGATAATGATGTTTTTTCTCGGGGGTGTGCGACTTCAGATCAGGGGCTAGTAGGACTTCACCCCTATGGGGCAGGAATTAAAATAAATAAGCCAGAGAGCGGTTCTTTTTCTATTCAATACTCAGGTATCCCACAAGATGCGTGCCGCCGTTTGTTGGAAATGGAATGGGGGATGATAGATGTTTCTTCTGGTCCCCCCCCCTGTGAGTCAGAAGATAATAATATAATAACTTGGACACCCAAAATTGGGTAATCCCACAGGGGGCTTCCTCCTTCTCATAGAGGGAAAGGAATTATCCCATTATTTGGACGTTTCATTTTTGAAAATTGTTTCGTCTTTATCGGCCAACAGCTTTTGGGCCCATGCCCGATTTTGGGGCGCGTAATGCGATAGTTTTAAGAGAGCGTAAAGTTGGCCTTGTTCATATAAAGGGAGGGTCCCTGTATCCAACATAAGGTCTTCGTCCTTTTTGATAAACATTTCAACAAAAAAGCCTCGGGCTTCTCCACCGGCGTCCAAAAAATCATTCACAGAATCCATGTACAACCATTCTTTTCCCGTTTCTTTGACCCATTGTTGTTTTTGGGGAACTTGCTGGGTAATAAATTGAATAATGTCATTGGGCAGGACATTGGGGCTCATTCCCGCAATATGGGTGGTGGGATTTTTGGGCTTTTCAATAATGCGGTTATTGACCAAGATAGCGTTATTGCTGACATCTTCCCGCCACAAACCTGTCAATAAAATGCGCTTGGGGTTTTGTAAAAAAGCCTCAGCTAAACGCTTGATGTGGGAATTGTGGGGATCTTTGGAAATAATAATATCATCGGGAAAAATCAACATGATATGGCGGGGACCAATCGCTTGTTGCGCACAGGCCAAGACATGGGCTGTTCCCAAGGGGTGTTCTTGTAAAACAAATTTCAAATCTGTATCATCGGGGAGAAAGGTAGATTGCAAGATTTGGGCAATATCACCCTTTCCTTTTTTTTGTAACTTTTCCATCGTGTGATTGTCAGTTTCCAAAGCCCGTTGAAACATTTGAATAACTTGGATAGAAGAAGAAACAATGGTTATATGTCGCCCCCCCATTTGGATAATGTCCTTTAAGATATAATCAATCAAACGCATATCGCCAAAAGGCATCAAAGATTTATGGGGAATTCCTTTGGAATGGGGAAAATTACGGGTGGATTCGCCTCCACAGCAGATAACAAACTCTATATTATCGTACATTTAAACCTCCTTGATTTCAATGGTGCTGAATTGACGGGCGGGGTCATTGGGGGCCCTGCGATAACTGTTATAGAGGAGATTGGTAAAAGTGTCCGTGCCGTCTGATTGAATATTTTCAATTTGGGCGTGGCGCAACCGCATTTGAATATAGCCATCAAAATCAAAGAAAATTTGACCGGTTTCTTCGGTAAAAAAATGTTGGTGTATCGGGGCAAATAAAGCCTTCATTTCGGGGCTGACAATAAAACTTTGAATTTGTAAATGGGGACCAATTTTGGCCACCATGTTTTTCGGATTTCCCCCGTGCTGAATCATCAAAGAAACGCTGTTTTCAATAATGCCTTGAACGGCACTTTTCCACCCCGCATGAATGGCCGCTATCAATCGGGCTTGCGTCTCCACAATCAAAATAGGGGCGCAATCGGCGGTGCGGACGGTCAATTTTAATCCCGGGGTACGGGTAATCAAAGCGTCCCCTTCCACCCATTCATTGGGCTTTTCATCCAACCATACCGCATGGGCAAAATGAACTTGCTTCATACAAACAGTGTCGGGAATAAGCAACGATTCTTGGGCATTATAAAAGTGCCCCTCTACCCACGGGATTTCCTTAAAAACATTTTCTGAGGTCATCAGATTCCTTTGGCTTTTTTTAATTCCTTTTTCTTTTGACGCATTTCAAAGAACTTTAATGTCATATAATAACTCCCAACGCCCCAAACAAGAGCCCATGGCAAACACCCCACCGCCATAGCAACACCCCAATCTTGCAAAAGGAGTTTAAAAAATAAAGTCCATTGTTCCACAAATCCTAAATCAGACAGGAAGGTTTGGGCTAGAATACCTTTTAATTGGTCATAGCCACTGATGCTGTCAAAATGTCCCATTATGATTTGCCCCGTGACATAAAAGCCATAATACACAGGTACCAAAGTGAAAACATTTGTCACCCAAGTATAGGCAATGGCCAAGGGCAAAGAAAAATCCCACTTGCATACTTTTTTCAAAAAAAGCCATGTCATAAAGACCAGCCACATCTGAATCCCCACCAAAGGTGTCATCGCCCACATCATACCGATAGCCACCCCTCTGGCCTTGAAATAGGGGGGGTGAGGGGATCGCAATAAAGGAATAATTAATTTGTGCCGACATACTCTTTTCGCGTTTTCCCAAAGACTTCTTTTACGCTTCATTTTCTTTTTCCCATCGTTTGATCGTTGAACTTAAAGAGGTATATTTAACCACCCAAACGCCGAACAAAATCATCGGCAGACACAAAATTTGTCCCATCGTAAGTTGTTGGATGAAGCCCAGTTGCACATCAGGTTCTCGGAAAAATTCCAAGATAAAACGTACCCCGCCATACAGGATAAAGAAAAGTCCCGTTAAAAAGCCGGTCCGCCGGCGGAACTTGGGTACAAACCACCACAGGAAATTTAAAACGATAAACAGAAAGACACCTTCCCCTAAGGCTTCATACAGTTGGCTGGGATGGCGGGGCAAGTCCCCTCCTTCGGGAAAGACCATGACCCAAGGGACGGCTTGGCTGACACGGCCATACAGTTCTCCGTTAATGAAGTTGGCCAAGCGTCCTAAAAACAACCCAATCGGGGCCACGCAAACCAAAATATCCCCCATGGCAAAAAGGTTGATTTGGCGTTTTTTGGCAAACAGAAGGGTAGCTACAATTATCCCCAATAATCCCCCATGGAAAGACATTCCCCCTTGCCACAGGGCAAAAATGCGCCACGGAAATTCCATAAAATATCTGAGGTTATAGAATAAAATGTACCCCAGCCGTCCCCCAATAACAATGCCTAAAGTGGCGGAAAAAACGAAATCGTCAATTTTTAAGGGGGTAAAAGGGCTGTTGGATTTAATGGACATTTTTCGGGCCAAGAGCCAGGCGCCTAAAATCCCAAAGATGTAGGCCAAAGAATACCACCGAATAGATAAAAACCCAATCTGAACCAAGACAGGGTCAATTTGTGGAAAAGGAATACCTGAATAAGTCATAAGAACAAGCTAGCCTAATTTGTGTTAAAAGTCAAGTCAGTAAAATAAAAAACAAAAAGTATATTTTTTCCTTGCAATTTTAAAAAAAATCAGCTATAATCGCTTTCATTGATGACCTTTGTGGGGGTATAGCTCAGTTGGTAGAGCGTTGCAATGGCATTGCAAAGGTCAGGAGTTCGACCCTCCTTACCTCCACCATTTATAAAAAGAGGATGTTTCTATCCTCTTTTTTTGTGCTTTAATGAGGTCTCAAAAGCCCAGTGTTTGCGGGGTTTGTGAGATTCGGTGTTTCATTTATGATGTGAGCACTTTAACCACCGCTAAGAGATTTTTGATTGAAATTAAGAAAAATAGATACTTTTGGATTGACCTCGTCCAAAACAAAAAACGCCTAATTTAGGCGCTTTTCTTACCACCCAACCTCGCACCCCATATCCATCACCAGACTACAGTTGCGAACTAAAGGCCACTTGGGGGGGGGGATGTAATCCTAAATTAAGATGTTACATGTGATTTAATGTTTTTAAAATTATCTAAAGCGTTGTAGGTAGTATCTAAATACTTGATAAAATTTATTTACTGTATCAAACATCCAAGATAGATAAGTTTCTTTATCTGATGAAAAATCAAACTTTTTCTTTGTCTCAATATATGAAGCTTTTCTATTTTCTTGAATATCCCAATGTAGTTCCATACCCAGCTTATTTTGAATTTCTTCTTTATGTTCTTCTAGAAATCTAAATAAAGCATGATCTTTATGAATATAAAACTGACAATAAATTTCATTCTCACGAGTTGCTGTTTTTAGGGCAATATGTGCTTCTGAGGAACCAACAGATACATTATACCAATGTTGTTTTAAAGGGGAACGAAGCGAGTATTTTGAGTTATGATTGAACGCATAATCTCTAAATTCAGACCATAAATTGTAAGAAAAATTCTGAGATCTTGTGGCTTCGGTTTCTCTACCTGTTGAACTTTTAACAGCTTTTCCCCATTCATTTGGACGAACTATAATTTGGAATTTGGGTGCAATTGCTGAATTTCCTATTTGCCATAATTCAATTTTAATCAAAAAGAAATTAATATTCTCATCAGTATGTTCATTAAGCCAAGTTATTGCCTGACTGTGTTCATCTCTTATATCTTTTACAATCCATATAATGTATTTTGCATCATAGCCAGAAGCATAAGTGATAATTTTACCTAAATGATCATGATTTGTTCTTTCTAGTTGATTTTCAATGATGATTTTATCGGCAGTTTGAGGTTCCTCAGCTAATATATCAACACTAAAAGAACCAACATCCGCCTCAGTTTTTATTAAAGAAATATCCAATCCGAGTTCTTCACCCAATTCAGTTAAATTTTCTTCTTGAGCTAACCAGTTTGTAAAATCCAGTGCTTCATTTTTCCATATACTACGAAGATCTTTAATAACTTTTATTTTTCCTAACTGATTCATGAGCGGTTCTCCTGTTTATAGTAATTTCTCTACATTCTATCCGAAAGTTTTATAAATTACAAGGTTCTAGCACTATTTTTTCATAATTAACTGGACTTCTTCGTTTTTCCAAGCATTCATTGTAATGTAACGAAAGGAGTTAATTATGACAATTACTTGGTATCACGAAACAAAAAAAGCGCCAGATTTTGATGCTCGTATTGCTATTTGCGATGAAGATGGCACTTGGGCATATATGAGCGAAATTGAAGCCGTAGAAGAAGAAAACAAAAAATTAAAAGCAGAAATACAAAAAATAAAAGAGGCTTACAAATGAATACAGTTAAAGTTTATATGGTGCGAAAACCTTCGGATTTTGAAGAAGTAAAAAACTTATGCAAAAAGTACGCACATGAGGCCGAAGAGGTCTTGATTGAAGAAACTGTCAATCTACCACAGGTTTGGTATGAGGCTCTCTGCCAACGTCCTCTGGACAACTACATCTTTTTATCCAGCAAAGGCGGTTATGATGATTTTGGCCAACGGTTTTACCTATCGCGAAACCCAGGAAGCCAAGAACTTAAACCTGCATGAACTGGCCGAAATATACCATCAGGATCCGGCCTATATCGGGGCGCAAATTCGGCTCACTTTTCTGGCACCGGATATTATTGATGCCATTTTACGGGGAGCTCAGCCCAAAACAATGACCGCCCGAGAATTGCTCAGAGCCTCTATCCCGGCCAGTTGGCCCGAACAAAGAAAACTATTCGGTTTTCCAAAAATTTTGTGAAGAAGATTACATATTCTGCAGGAAATAGTGATGAACTTATAAGACAGTTTAGAAATGATCAAGAATTCAGAATAGCTGTTACAGTTACCCTAGTGGCAACCGGAACGGATGTAAAACCTCTGGAAGTTGTGATGTTTATGCGGGATGTTAATTCCGAACCTCTTTATATTCAAATGAAGGGACGAGGTGTTCGTACCATTAACGATGACAAACTTCGGAATGTAACACCTAACGCAGACACTAAAGATCTTTTCTACTTAATTGATGCTGTAGGAGTAACAGAACATGAAAAAATTATTCCTGAGCCAACCGAAGGAAGCAATGTTAAAGTAAAGCATCTAAAAGAATTGTTGGAAGAGATTACACATGGAAATATCTTAGATGAGTATGCTTGTCAAGATGGGGGATTGCCGCCCCACGCTTGTTCTCTCTCAATAAGGTTTGGTAATATTTTAGGAAGTATAAAATATAATTTTCGTTAATTCCAGAACTTATGAGTAGTTGTCTAAAGGTGCTCCCCATAATTCCTTCTTCTTTTATTTTAAATACTTCTCCAGAATTTTCACCATCTACCAAAATTACAAAATCATCTTTTTTTAATAAACAGCCTTTTGTAACTAATTCTTGTTTCTTGTTGCCCCGTAAGTATTTTACATCTAAATACGGCAATTTTACATTTTGAACTTCTTTTCCTTTAAAAAGAACGCATATTATAGGTAATCTACACCAACACCAATTATTCGGAATATTGAATGGGATTTCATCAGTAATATCCTTGGTTTCTGTGCCGATCTTCTCATAATATTTGTTAAAAGTATATATTTTTTGTATCAAATAAGTTGTCGCTATTTCTTATTAGAAATAATGACTTGTTTTAGTTGCAGATTGTATTTGTTAGCCAGTGTTGTAAGTTCTTTTAATATTCTACAGTCTGCATCCATATAATTTGGGTGCACAATGAAACTGATATCTATTACTCCATTTAACTCAAAGGCGTAACTTTCATAGGGTGATTGTTTTTCCTGGACAATTACGGATACAATTCCAATACCTTGTTCAGCTTCAAGTTGCTGTAATTGTTTGTAAAAATTTACTATTTTATTGGACATTCTTAAATCTCGCAAAACAATAACTGCTTGAAAAAACACAAAAGTCCAGTAAAAAAGTAAAATTCACCAAACGTTCTCTTTTCTTGCTTTTGCATACATTTATAATTATAATTTAGAGAAATGGAGCAACAATCATGGCACAAGATAAAAAAACAGAAGAAAGGGAGTATTTAAATTATTTTTTAGCTTCAGATGAAGGTAAAGAATGGTATAGAAAGAACGGCATAGTATCCTGTCAAGATGCCGAACCTCCCGATTTTATCTTTATAACAAAAAACAATCAAAAAATTGGACTAGAAGTCACAAAATTTATTGTTAAAAGCAAACATGGTCAAGCTTTACGACATCTTATGACAATTGGTAATCAAGCTTGTCAATATGCTAAACAAGAATATAACTTAAATATTTCTATTTTGATTGATAAATGGAATAAACGAAAATGGTGTGCAAGAACTTACCAAGAAAAAATGGATGCTATTTATAATCCTGGTTTCTGGGATATTTATAATAAAAAAGCCATAAAAGAAGGGATAAAAAGTATTATTGACAGAAATGTCGAAAATTTAAAGTGCTGGCTCCGGTTCGTTAAAGAAAGTATTCTTGTGCAAAATGAATACTTTAATATTTCCATCAGTGGTTTTGAAAACATAGATGGTAAATTTGACTGTCGCGTGAACAACGAATGTTATAGTAAGGAAAACCCTTTTGACGAACTACAAGAGGCAATTGATAAGAAAAACGCAAAAATCAGCGATTATCTAAAACATTGTGATAAATGCTTTTTACTAATCTACCTACCGGATGTAGCTCATGGTAATTATTGCCATTTTACAAAGAAATTAAAAGACCATGTTTTCCGTTCGAAATTCAAGTCTTGTTACATAATAAAATGGGATAAAATATTCACAGAAGATAATTTTATTCAAAAATTACACTGTAAAAAATATTTTTTGAGGAGATTTTTTACTTTTATCAAACTAAAAATTGTTAGTTTTTTTAATTCAAAATAAAACTTCTTGCAGTAAAGATAAAAGTGCGCTATACTGTTCAATGTTCAGACTGCCCGTCTGAACTGTGGATTTGATAGTCCAAAAACCAATACGGGCATACGTTGGCATATCTTGTGCCAAATGTTTGTCATAGGCATCTGTCCTTTATGGGTGGATGCCAGTGAATATGGGTTCGCCCAAATAAACTGGGCTATTTCTCACATAAGTTATAGTTGTAAACATCCACCCGCCTGTAAATGGCGGGTTTTTGGTAGGGCTGATATGAGGAACAATGGGACAGATTTGTGTCTTTTTCGTCCATCGCTTTATTCCCAACCAGAGCCTAGTTAAGGCCGGCTTAACTGATGTGATATTAGACCTGATCCGTTCCAAAGGTGTGGATGAATTTTGGCTGGGCGGCTACGGCGATTTTGACCATCTAGCCTTTGAAGTTTTACGCAGTATTAAAAAGGAACATCCCACTATTACGCGTTCTTTAGCGTTGGCGTATTTGCCCACAAATCAAGAGGACTATGATTGGAAAAAAAGTAGCTATGACCATGTTTTTTGTCCTGAAGGAATTGAAGAAGGACCTTTGCGCTTTGCCATCTGTCGGCGAAATAAGTGGTTGGCTCAAAATGCGGATTTTGTTGTTTGCTATGTGGATACCAAAAGCGGTGGCGCTTATCAGGCTGTACGCATAGCAAAAAGCGCTGGTAAAACAATCATCAATTTGGCAAATTCTTAGTTTTTCCTTGAGATTTCGGGCGTTCTTTTTTATAATAGGAGTATGGATAACCTGAATGATTAGAAAGAAGTCAAATGATTAAAGTCTTATTTGTATGTCTTGGGAATATATGTCGGTCGCCAATGGCGGAGTTTGTGATGAAGCAAATGGTCGCCGAAAGAAGTCTGGCGGACAAGTTTGAAATTGCTTCTGCCGCAACGGAAGGCTATAATGAAATGGTGCATGAGGCGCTGGATTATCGGGCAGCAGATATGCTTCGGCAGATGAAAGTCCCCTTTACTCAACATTACTCACGTCAAATTCGCAAATCAGACTACGATAAATTTGACTATATTTTGGCAATGGATGATAATAATGTGCGGGATATTTGGGATATCGTTGGCGGGGACAACGATCACAAAGTATATCGCCTGTTGGACTTCACACAAAATCCTCGTCCGGTTAAAGACCCTTGGTACACCGGCAACTTTGATGAAGCCTATTGGGATATTTATGAAGGGTGCCAGACATTTTTGGAACACTTGGAGCAACATGATTTACATTGAATACGGCCTAGATTTTGATAATAATCGTTTTGGCCTCGGGCGAAGTGTTGAGGTAGAACGAGATGACGGTACCGAATACCGCACCAAAGAAAAGATTAAACTTTCGCAAAAGAGTTATTATTTCCGCTTGTGGTTAGGGAAATATGTTTTGGTTATTTCGCGCGCCAACGGATTTGAACTTGTCCACAAAAATAGATATAATTTAAAGATCGTATTTGGGATAAAAGGAAAAGAAGCCGCTTAACCTGAAATGTGTTTTTCAATATTCATTCTTTTCTGATAATAATATGATGAAACCATTTTTCTTGAAAAGCAACTTCTTTTTCTATTTCTTCATTTGAAAGATCTATTCCTTCTGGCACAACGATCAATTTATCGTCATTATCATCTGTTCTGTGGATAATAGCAATGCATTTACCTGTAAATTTATTTATGGGTTCTTGAACGCCCAAAACATAGGCATCTAATTCTTCACCATCTCCTGAAATTGTATTAGGGATATATCCGTAATTGACGGGATAAATAAAACCATGTTTGGGATGTTTAGAACCTAAAGGCCTATCCATAACAACAGATACTGTTTGACCTAAATAATTTGAAGTGTTTTGCATGTTATTTATCTCCTTTTTTGTATTCATTAATCAATTGTTCAGCGAATTTCGGGAAAGTTTGGGAAGCTTTACCGAGAATCTCTTGGTCGAATTGAGAGCTGTTATTGCAAGGATCCAGATTGAACAAATAGGTCTTTGCACCATAAAATTTTGCTTGTCGCACAAAGCCCGCCGCAGGATAGACAACACCGCTAGTCCCAATCGCAATAAACATGTCGCATTCGGCCAACATCTTGTCCACTTCGTCCATGTACTTCGGCATTTCCCCGAAAAAGACAATATTGGGTTTCAACATCCCTTGAACATGACATTCGGGGCAAGTTTCATCACTTTCCACATCCCCTAAAGTGGTCAGCACATGGCCACAATTCATGCACACGCACTCGTCAATTCGCCCATGAATATGATAGATGTTTTGGCTTTCCGCTTTTTCGTGCAACAGATCCACATTCTGCGTCACGACATTGATGGTGACATCCGGCAATTCCTGTTGCAACATGGTGATAGCTTGATGGCCAGAGTTGGGTGTTGCCTTCATCATAGTGGGTCTGAGTTCATTATAAAAGGAATGCACGAGCGCTGGGTTGCGTTCAAAAGCCTCAACCGTACAAACGTCCTCAACGCGATGGTTCAGCCACAGCCCATCCTCAGACCTGAATGTCTTTAATCCGGATTCCGCCGATATGCCCGAGCCAGTTAAAATCACAATGTTTTTCATGCCCAACATACTAACTTTTCCCCAAACAAAAGTCAATCTTTAAGAGAAGTGACATGTTTATAACGTGCGACCATTTGTTCCAATTTGTGTTGCATACGGGTCAGATTTCGCGCCTGTTTTATGGGAAGAGGAGTACCGTAAGCCTGCTTCAGCTGAGTTTCAATATGTGTCAAAATCCGGCCGGCGTGGTAATAAAGCATTGTAAAGTTTGTCCGGTTGCTGAGGGCGATATCCTCATACTTGCGCAGTTTCACGTTGATGTTCTTTCAGTTGTTGAATTTCTTTTTTTAATTTTTGATTTTCTTCTTCCAAAGCTTCAATTTCGCTCATATAGGCCCATATCCCATCTTCATCGCAAATAGCAATGCGAGCATCAAAATCAGGCGCTTCTTTTGTTTCGTGATACCATGTTACTGTCATTGTGACTCCTTTCGTTACGACACAATGAATGCTTGGAAAAACAAGAAAGTCCAGCGAAATATGCTTAAGAATTTATAATTTCATTCCATGTATAAACACGAGTTTTATGCTTTTTTGCTTTTTTGAGTTTGCGAATGCCATAATCTGCATTTAAAAGAGCTACATCAAGGTGCATAAGACATTTTCGGTACAAAGGGATAGCTTCATTGAAAGATAAATTTTTCTTAAACAACTCTTCCAATAATGCTTGAAAAATGTCATAATGTTTCAAATCATTTTCATTCAACAAGTACATAAATTGGGATTGATGACGATTAAACCAGTCCACAATTTTACGAAAAGTTTCTTTATCAAACTTATAAACAATACATGCCTCATCCATCTGATGTGCTAGTTCAAATCGTTTTTGCCTTAATTCGTGTTTAAATTGAGAGCGACTAAGCCACCACTGCATCGCTGTAAAGATAACAATTGCGATAGCACACATCCATTCTGCATTCTGTTGTAAAAATTGCAATATCATTCTGATCCTCATCAATATTTAAACTGTTTATTTATACTGCAAATACCATTTTATTGCAAGTAATTCTTCTGGTATTCACTGTCTTAAACTTTTTGAAAAAGAAAGTTCAACATGAGCGGCACTTTTTGATTTTTTCTTATTTTTCAATACGGTTAAAAGCGTTGGCAGGATGATTTGGGCCAAGAGTTTAAGTTGTTTTTCCATGTGTTCTCCTTTCAATTGAGGACATCACCATATATGCTCTTATTTACAGATTTATCAACTTATATTTTAAAGTGCGTATTTTTGACGATAAGCAACACTATTTTTGCAAATAAATAGTATACAAGACAAATCTCCTAATGTATCACTTTTTGCATCGCAGTTTTTATTATACCGCATCACACCTAAATCGTACACACCTTTTTGATCATCCTAGAAAATTTTAAGGTCATCATAATTACAAATGGATAATTTCTGCATTTTTATCTTGCTTTGCCAAATATTCCACCAGCAATCGCCGATGGCATT
>CAKQBW010000016.1 GCA_934216505.1 uncultured Alphaproteobacteria bacterium | reverse complement strand
CCTGTGGCACATGTTTTGCTGGATGACCTTTCAGAAGAATTGACCAAATATAAAAAAGTTTATGCGCCCAAAAATTGGGTTTATGCAGGGGTCCTTTCTGTTTCAGAAACGCAAGCCCGAATCAAATTGTCTTCTGGGGAAGAACAGGTGCTTTCTTTGGATCAGATGTTATGGGCTAAGCCAGCGTTAGAGGAAGGGCGAATTTCTTCTAAGAAAGTGGAAAAGGTGTCTGATGTTTTACAGGAGGGAGATATTATTTTGGTGTCCCCCAGTGCGACGGGCTACACCTTGCAACAAATGCCCGAAGTGGAAGGGGCGTTGGTGGCGTTGAATCCCCATACGGGACGGGTGTATGCGATGGCGGGGGGCTTTGCCTTTGAACGCAATCAATTCAATCGGGCGGTCCAAGCGTTGCGCCAACCTGGGTCTTCCTTTAAACCTTTTGTTTATTTGGCGGCTTTGGATTCGGGATATAATCCGTCCAGTTTGATTTTAGATGCCCCGATTGTCATGCAAAAATTGGATGGGACGATGTGGAAACCCCAAAATTATTCACGTCAATTTTATGGCCCCACAACTTTGCGGGTGGGGATTGAAAAGTCCCGCAACTTGATGACGGTGCGTTTGGCCCAAGCCATAGGCATGCGTATTATTTTGGATTATGCCAAAAAATTTGGGATATCGGATAAATTAGAACCGAATTTGGCCACGGCTTTAGGGGCAGGGGAAACCACTTTGATGCGGTTGGTGTCAGCCTATGGCATGTTGGTGAATGGGGGAAAACGGATTGAGCCCAGTTTGATTGACCGTATTCAGGATCGTTTAGGGAAAACACTGTATAAAAAAGATACACGAGCGTGTGAAAATTGCGTGGGAGATTTTGCCACGACAGAAGAAATGCCTCAGTTGCCCGATAATCGTGAGCAAATTCAAGATCCCGTCAGTGCTTATCAGATGGTGAATATCTTGACGGGGGTTGTGGAACGGGGAACGGGGCGTTCAGTGCGTTCGGTGAAAAAGACTTTAGGGGCAAAATCGGGGACCAGTAATGACAGCCATGACGCATGGTTTATTGGTTTTTCGCCTGATTTAGTGGCAGGTGTTTGGGTGGGATTTGATAATCCCAAAACTTTGGGACCCCATGATACAGGGGGCGTTGTGAGTGCGCCTATTTTTCGTGAGTTTATGAAAGAGGCTTTGAAAAAAACACCCGACATTCCTTTCCGTGTGCCCCAAGGGGTGAAGTTAGTACGGGTCAATGCGACCACAGGCCAGTTGGCCACCAAAGCGGATACGAATGTGATTACCGAGGCTTTTCGTAAGGAAACAGATTTATCCAAGCCCCAAAAAATTATTGGGCAAGGAATGACACTTCCGTCCGAGGAAGATTTACCCGATTTGGGGGGACTTTATTAAACAAAGGAAAAAATATGAAATCAGAAATGATCGCATTGAATGAAAAATATAAGGGCATCTTGACCCTTATAAAGGAGCGTCTTTGACTGGGATAAAGCCCTAGTCCATTTATCAGAGTTAGAGGCATTGGCCGCTGATGCCCATCTTTGGGATGATCCCGAACGGGCGCAAAGGATTTTAAGCGAACGCACTTATCTGACAAAATCTATTGATGAAGTGCGTCAAATGGAAACGCAACTCAATAATACCTATGAGATGATTGAAATGGCCGAAGCTGAAGGAGAAATGGACCTTTTGCAAGACGCCGAAAAACAATTTGAATCTATGAATCAACGGTTTGAAAAAATGGAATTGGAAAGTTTGCTTTCTCAGGAAGGGGATAAAAATGATGCCTTTGTGGAAATCCATTCGGGCGCAGGCGGGACAGAATCGCAAGATTGGGCCAGCATGTTGTTGCGCATGTATGAACGGTGGGCCGAAAAGACGGGCTATAAAATAGAAATTTTGGAAATTTCAGATGGCGAAGAAGCGGGCATTAAATCGGCCACTTTAAAGGTTATGGGAATGAATGCTTATGGGTGGTTAAAATTTGAATCAGGGGTTCATCGGTTGGTGCGTATTTCTCCCTTTGATGCAAATGCCCGCCGCCATACCAGTTTTTCGTCTGTTTGGGTGTATCCTGTGGTTGATGACAGCATTCAAATAGATATCAATCCAGCGGATTGTCGGATTGATGTGTATCGGGCCAGTGGGGCAGGTGGTCAGCATGTCAATCGGACAGAAAGTGCCGTCCGAATTACCCATATTCCTACGGGGATTGTGGCAGCGTGTCAGACACAGCGTAGTCAATTACAAAACCGTGAATATGCATGGAATATGTTGCGGGCCCGTTTGTATGAAAGGGAATTACAAAAACGTTTAGAGGCGCAAGGACAGGTCAATGCGCAAAAAGGTGATAATGGTTGGGGCAATCAAATTCGGTCGTATGTGTTGCAACCCTATCAAATGGTAAAGGATTTACGCACGAACTATGAAACTTCTGATACACAAGGGGTATTGGACGGAGATTTGGACGCCTTTATGCGGGTGGCTCTGGCGCAACTAGGAAAGGGGAAAAATGGCAAATAAGTATCTTTTATTCAAAAAAACACGCATGGTGGAAGACCAATTGGATGTCTTTTTGATGAACATTTTACAGTCGGGGTTTTTGTTGATGCAGGCTTTGGAAAGGTATCTGATGCATGGGGTGGATAAAAAATTCATGGCCCTGAAAGAGCGCATCAGTGCTTTGGAAGCCGAAAATGATTCCTTGCGCCGTCAAGTGGAACTAAGCCTGTATCACCACATGTTATTACCGGGGATGCGCTCTGATTTAATTGAATTATTGGAAGGGTGCGATAAAATTATCAACAAGTATGAATCTGAAGTTATTTTGTGGTCTATAGAAAAGCCCCGTCTGCCCAAAAAATTGTTCAGTTATCTGATACAAATGATGCAGACAGATTTGAATTGTGTGGGGAAGTTGGTGAGTGCGACAAAGGCTTTTTTTTCTGGTGAATCTGTGGATATACCGATTCAACATGTGTATGAATTAGAGCATCAAGTGGATTTACAGGCGATAGCGTTGAAGGCTAAAATTTTTTCAGATAAAAAAATGGCGTTGGCCCATCAATTGCAATTAAAAGAGTTTGTGTATAATTTGGAAAAAATTTCGGATATGGCCGAAGATGATGCCGATAAATTAAAAGTAATTGTGGCGAAGCATTCCTTATGATGATACTTGTGTGGCTTTTGGGGGGATTATTTTTGGCGTTCAGTTTTGGACGCAATACGGTGGGGAATGTTTTTGGAACAGCGATTGGAACAGGGGCCCTTTCCCAACATTTTTGTGCGGTGTTGATGGGGGTGTTTATCTTGATGGGGGCCTGTTATGGCGGGCAGGGTATTCAAAGTACTCTGACGCCTTTTTTGAGCTTTACCTCAGCCATGCATGTTTTTATTTTTTCCCTTGTTTTGGCGGGATTGATTTGCTTTTTGACGGCGAAAGGGTTGCCTGTTTCTTTGGCACAACTGGGTATGGGGGGATTGATTGGGTGGAATTGGGGAGCCTCTGTTTCAGTTCCAAGTCCCCCTATTTTTCCGATTGTTGCCGCTTGGTTTGTTAGCCCTTTGGTAGCGGGATTTTTTTCTTTTATGCTTTTTAAAACAGTGCGCTGGTTTTTGAAAAAAAAGCCTATTCCTTTGTTGTACAGGGATTTATTTGTTCGGTTGAACCTGATTTGGATTGGGTGTGTGATTGCCTTTACGCTGGGGCAAAATAACTTGTCTGTTTTGACGGTTCCGTTTTTTTCTGTTTTTCCTGAAGCACATGTATTGATTTTAAGCGGTATGGGCTTGGCGATTTTCGGGGGGACCTGGACGGCTTCCCGAAAAGTTATCAGGACTTGGACAAAAGGTCTATTCCCCCTTTCTTCATTGGAAGCGATGCTGACGGGGCTTTCCACGGCATTGGTAATGTTTTTGTTTTCCTTGAACTTACCTTTTGTGGCGGCGGTGCCGATTTCTTCGGCAGCGGCTTTAATAGGGGGAATTGTGGGGATTTCTTTGGCCAAAGGGGGGCAAGGCTTACAAATGAAAGTTTTGGGATATGTGGTGGCTTCTTGGGTGTGGTCCCCTTGTGTTTCGGGGTTGCTTTGTTTTGTGATTTCCGCTATATTAAATAAAGGTGAAGGATTTTAAGTGAAAAAGAAAAAAAAATTTTTTAAAAAAGCAGGTCGTCTTTTATTTCGCATCTTTGAAACAGGGGTTGCTTTTGCGGTGGTTTTGATTTCTTTGGGGGTGTATTTATTACACGATAGCCCGATGGACGCCCGCTTTTTGTTAAAGGAAGTGGAAAACATTTTGTTGCCTCATGACAGCGATTATCATTTAGCGGCAGGCTCAGCGTTGTTGGGGGCAGATTTAAAAAAAGAAGGCTTGGTCCAATTAGAAATATCCGATTTAAAAATCTTGCGTCCAGATGATAGCGTTGTTTTGTCGGTACCTGAAGTTCGATTGGCCTATGATTTTTGGCATTTATTGACTTTGAATTATGTCCCCAGTACCGTGTTGTTAAAAAAGCCATATCTTTCCATGAATTTACCTGAGGTTGAACAAGGGGCCCTAAAAAATTCAGACGCCACATTTTTAATAGAGGAAAAGAAAGTTAAAAAAATCGTTCAGCATCTTTTGTCCTTTAAGCATATAGATGTTCAAGACGGTGATTTTGTCTTTCAAGATACGGTCTCCCACGAAACATTTGTCTTTAAAAATTTGAATTTAAGTTTATCCAGTTATTTTAAAATTCGTGAAAAAATTCGTTTCAATTCTGATTTGACCTATGCGGGACAAACAACACGATTGTTGTTGGACGGATCCATGAATAAATTGAATAAGACATTGAATGTTAAGGTGGGCTTTCCCTCGGTTTATCTGAAGCCCTTGGGACGGTTTATCCCGTTGTTGGAGGGAATGGATTTTCCCGTGCAACTGTCGTTAAAGGGAAAAGTCAATTTGGTGGAATTAAAGTCTTCACTCGCCAAAGGCATTCATAAGTTGAACTTTCAAATTAAATCTGTGGATAAAGGGACTTTAAATTTGCCCGCCCCTTTGACGAATGTTTATCCGATTCAGGAAATGGAAATCAATGGCGTCTTGACTCAAGGCGGACAATTGTTAAAAGTGGCGTCTTCGTATATGACTTTGCAATCAGGGACTTTCGCCACTTTAAATGCGTCTATTACAGGGTTGGATAAGTTTTTAAAGACCCACAATTTAAAGGAGATTAAAACGGATTTTACCTCAACCGTCAAGGAAGTGCCTACAGAGGATATTCCCAAAGTTTGGCCGTCTGATATTGGCCATAGTACGCATGAGTGGGTGAAAGAGCATTTATCTAAAGGCAAGGTCAGTCAGGCAGATTTTCGTCTTTATTTTGAAGGCGATGAATTGACGGATTTATATGGTGATGTTTATGCCCAAGGGGTGCGGGTGGATTATCTACCCCCGATGGCCCCTGTCCATGATGTTCAGGCTCGGGTAGAGTTATTTCCTGACAAAGTTAAAATCGGGGTAGAAAAAGGGCATGTGGATTCTTTACAGATAGCAGGGACAACTCTTTTATTTACCGATGTAGATATTGACCCCAGTTGGGCAACGGTGAATTTAAAAGCGTCTGGGGCAGTGAAAGATGTTTTTAAATTGCTTTCTTCTAAACCTTTGGAATTTACCCAAGAATATGGCATTGATGTGGCACAGACGCAGGGGCAAGCCACGGTCAGTACAGACCTTTTCTTTGAGTTGGACACGGAAAGTGAACCCGATGAAGTTAAAGTGAAAACAAGTGCCGATATTACGAACGGAAAAATTGTTTTTCATGACTCGGCTCTTTCATTGAACAAAGGACGTTTAAAGTTAGTTTTGGATAATCAAAAAATGCAAGTCAAAGGTCAGGCTGAAATTTTTGAATTACCCCTTTTGATAGAATGGGTGGAATACTTTGTGCCCCAAAATAATTTGATTTCTACCTATCAGGCGTCAGGGACTTTTTCCTCAGAGGATTTAAAGGATTTATACCCCCAAGCAGAACAATTTGTTTCGGGAAATTTAACTTTAACGGCTTCGGCCAAAAAGTTTTCAGATGAAAGAGGCTTAGAGGGTACCTTGAATTTAGATGGTCGCCATGCATTGATTCACTTGTATCCTTTGGGCTTGGATAAAAAGCGGGGAAAGGATTTTCGTGTTCAAGCGCAGTTTGATAAAAGGGCCGATAAAGATGTTATAATGCACCTTAAAATGGAAGGGGATTTAAAGAAAAAGGCCGATTTAATGGTGCAAGGTGATCTTATTTTGGGAAAAGAAATCAAGATGAATTTCCCTGTGATTCAAGCGCCTGACACGCAATTAAATTTGTTCTATCAAAAAAATGATCAGGATTTTATTTTAAAATTGCATGGCACAAATTGGAATGCTACAGAAATTTTTTCTATGCCCACAGATTTGTTTGAAAGTGAAATGTTGAATGATAAAGGGGTGCGTAATGTTTTGTTGGATATTCAATTGGATAAGGTGATTTTTGATGTCCAAAATCCGATTAAAAAATTGACAGTTTCGGGGCAACGGCTTTTGAAAGATTGGCATTTTTTTCATGCGCAAGCCGAATTGAAAGACCCGTTGATTTTTGTTTTTGACGAAGCGTCCAAACAATTTAAAGGGGCCTATAAAGATTTGGGAAATTTAATGGAAAGTTTTGGATTTAAAACCAGTATTTCTCAAGGGGAAGTTGTGCTCACTTTGGGTCAAAAAGAATCGGGGGATATTCAGGGAAGAATCTATGTGGAATCTTTGCATCTAAAGGACCCTGGATTTATGACACAGGCTTTGACGATTTTGGGTATTATTGATGCGTTCATGGGAAAAGATATTGTTTTTGATGAAGTCAAAATCCCCGTCTTGATTGATTTACAAAATCAAATTTTCATTCAAAATGGCCAAGCCTCTGGAACGAATTTAGGTTTGACTTTTAAAGGAAAGATTTTTGGAAATGAGTTGGATTTGCAAGGCTCATTAGTCCCTGCTTATGCGCTCAATAGTTTGCCAGGGAAAATCCCTTTAATCGGTTGGTTTTTTAAAAATACGGAAGGTGGTGGTCTCATCAATGTTCCTTTTTCGGTCAAAGGAACCTTAGGTGAACCTGAAGTTGATTTTCATCTATTGAAAACAATGACCCCTGGCTTTTTAGGGGGATTGATTTAAGGAAAAACTTTTGTTCATTTCATGAAAACCCCGAAAATTTCTATCGGGGTTTTAAAAATTTATTTTCTTTTTTTTGTGCATTTAGAACATGAACAACAATTTCCCCTGTCGGGACTTTGTTCATGGGCTGCTTTTTGACAAGTAGCACAATGCGCATGATGCCTTTGAAGCCTCTTTTTTATCCATGCACGGGGCTTTTTAAAGGGAAGCAACAAAAGGGCGATAAACGCAATCGTTGCACAAAAAGGGCAGGGACACATTTATCTGCCCCTTTTGGAAAAACTGTTCTGTTTGTAAATATCAAACCGATTGGCGGGAATATCAATTCCCATTTGGGCCAAAGTTCTTTCTAAAACAGCCACACTTTTGCCATCGGATATTTGTAAAAAGGGCGTGCCCGCAGGGATATCCGTGTGATTAATCAAGGATTTTTTTATTTCCATTTTTTCAATCCCTGCTTTCTTTAAAGATTGAACAATGGCATTGATTTCTTCTTCACTCTTTCCTTTTAAAGACTGTCTATACCCGTACCATGGTTTTGAAATTAAAACTCTTTCGCTGCCCTGGATTGTTTCCACATGTCCCCGACCTGCGGCTGTGTACCATTCTGTTCTTGGAATTTTTGGCATTTTTTTTCCTTTATTGTTTTGTTGTTTCAGGGGATTGAATCATTTCATTTTCCCCTGTGGTTGTTTCTTCAACGACTTCTTCAGGTTCTTCCATTTGAGGGACCGTTGTGGCCGAGACGACCTTTTCTTTCCCATCCAAACGGAAAACAATCACCCCCATTGTGGCCCGTCCCGCAATACGAATATCGTTGATACGGGTGCGAATCAGTTGGCCACCATCGGTGACCAACATCAAATCATCGTCTTTTTGTACAGGCATAGAGGCAATCACATGGGCTGCCCGTTTGCCTTCGTCCGTCTTAATGTTTGTCACTCCTTGCGTCCCACGGGAAGTAATCCGATATTCATAGGCACTGGTGCGTTTGCCATAGCCCGCAGAAGTCAAAGTCAAAATGAATTCTTCTTCGGCGGCCATTTTGTCAAATTCTTCGGCCGATAAGACAGTGTTGGTTTGCGTTTCTGTTTCCACTTTGTCGTCTTCGGTGGCAATTCCTTCAGCCCGTCTGCGGGCAGCGGCTTCTTTTAAATAAGCATCCCGTTTTTCAATGTCGGCTTTGGCGTGTTTTAAAACAGACATAGACATGACTTCATCATCACCGACCAACTTCATGCCCCGTACCCCTGTGGAGGCGCGTGAAGCAAACACCCGTACATCATCAACGGGGAAGCGTACGCATTTGCCGTTTTTGGCGGATAACAAAATGTCTTGCGTGTCATCACAAATGGCCACCCCCACTAATTTATCCCCTTCGTCCAATTTCATGGCAATTTTACCATTTTGATTGACCCGCCAAAAATCGGACAACTTGTTGCGGCGGACCGTCCCTTTGCTGGTCGCAAACATGACGGTCAGTTTTTCGCATTCTTCTTCTGTTTCGGGTAAAGTCATAATCGTAGAAATTGTTTCTTTTTGTTGTAAGGGCAAAATGTTGATTAAGGCTTTTCCCAAACTTTGAGGTGTTCCTTCGGGCAAACGATAGGTTTTTAACTTATACACAATGCCTCGGGTTGAAAAGAACAATAAGGGGCTGTGCGTGTTGGCCACGAATAAGTTTGTGACCGTATCTTCTTCACGGGTGCTCATTCCAGCACGGCCCTTGCCCCCCCGATGTTGGGCCCGATAAGTATTTAAATTTACCCGTTTGATATAGCCCGTATTTGTGGTGGTTACAACCATTTCTTCACGGGGAATTAAATCTTCCATATCGGCTTCAAATTCGGCATCATCAATTGTGGTGCGTCTGGCTTCAGGGAATTGTGCCTTGACCGCCAACAATTCTTCACGAATAATCGCCAAAATCTTTTCACGGTTGGACAAAATATCCAAATAGCCTTTGATGAGAGCCGCCAAATCCCCCACTTCTTCGTGGATTTTATCCCGCTCTAAGCCCGTTAAACGGCTGAGTTTTAATTCCAAAATGGCTTTGGCTTGCGCCTCACTCATCATATAAATGCCATTTTCCACTTTTCGGTCCGGTTCATCAATCAGCAAAATCAAATTTTCTACATCTTTGGCGGCCCAATGCTCATTCATCAAACGGCTTTTGGCCACCGTGGGATCGGGGGCCGTCTTAATCATTTCCACCACTTTATCCAAATTGGCCACCGCAATGGCTAAACCCACCAAGACATGGGCTCTATCACGGGCCTTATTGAGTTCAAAGGCCGTCCGCCGCCGTACAACTTCTTCACGGAAATCCAAAAAGGCAGCGATAATTTGCTTCAAGTTCATCAACTCGGGGCGACCGTTGTTCAACGCCAACATATTCATACCAAAACTGGATTGTAAAGGCGTGTATTTATACAGTTGATTCAACACGACATCAGGGAAAGCATCTTTGCGTAATTCAATCACTACCCGTACCCCTTGACGGTCAGATTCGTCCCGTAAATCAGTAATGCCATCAATGACTTTGTCTTTGACCAGTTGGGCAATTTTCATAATCATTTCGGCTTTATTGACCTGATAGGGGATTTCCGATACAATGATAGCGGTTTTGTCTTTTTTGATTTCTTCAATCGCACAACGTCCCCGAATGATGACAGACCCCCGTCCCGTCAGGTAAGCACTGCGCGCGCCGCCACGTCCTAAAATAACCCCTCCTGTGGGAAAGTCAGGGGCAGGAACATAACTCATCAATTCTTCAATGCTGATTTCAGGATTGTCAATTTGTGCCACGCATGCCCCTAAGACTTCAGACATATTGTGTGGGGGCATATTGGTGGCCATCCCCACTGCAATACCGCCTGAGCCATTGATTAAAATGTTGGGAAAGCGTGCGGGTAAAACGGTGGGTTCTTGACAGGTTTCATCATAGTTGGGCATGAAATCCACAGTGTCTTTATCAATGTCTTCCAACAACCAATGGGCCGAAGGGGCCAATCTGGCTTCTGTATAACGCATGGCGGCGGCCTTATCCCCGTCCATAGACCCAAAGTTTCCTTGTGGGCTAATCAAAGGCACGCGCATAGAAAAATCTTGGGCCATACGGACCATGGCTTCATAAATGGAACTGTCGCCATGGGGGTGGTATTTCCCCATCACATCCCCAACGATACGGGCTGATTTACGGAAAGGTTTATTGTAATCATACCCATTTTCGTACATAGAAAACAAAATCCGCCGATGAACGGGCTTCAACCCATCACGCACATCAGGCAATGCCCGTGCGACAATTACGCTCATCGCATAATCCAAATAAGATTTACGCATTTCTTCTTCAATTGGCGTTTGCATAATATCCGAAGGAATTGTCCCCGAAGTTAGGGCAGTTTCAATTTTGATTTCTTCGCTCATTTTTGACTCGCTTTCATTTAAGTGAAACTAATGACTTCTACCCTAGCATTTTCCCCCATAAAAAGCAAGCAAAAAAGTAAAAAAATTCCCCTGAATGAGGGGATTATTTTTTAAGTCCGACCATAAACATCTTCATAACGATGAATGTCGTTTTCATCCAGAGTTTTTCCCGTTTGAACTTCAATAAAAATTAAAGGAGTTGAGGTGGCGTTTTCCATGCGGTGTTTTTGCCCCTTGGGAATATAGACGGGTGTGTCTTGCGGGGCGTCAAAAGTTTTATTGCCCAAAGTAATGCGGCCGATACCTTCGGCAATAATCCAATGTTCTGCCCGAAAATCATGCGATTGCAGGGAGAGTTTCCCTTTGGGTAAAACCACGATGCGTTTGACAATATACTCTGCGCCAACATCCAAGACTTCCCAAGTTCCCCAAGGTCTTGTTCCTTTTTCTCCAATATGATAATGAATCGTCATTTTATTTTCCTTTAGTTGCGTTGAAATGATTTTTGTTGTAAAGCATAATTGACTTTATGGGCCTGTTCTTCTTTTTTGTTAAGAATAAAGGCTTGTTTTGTGGCTAAAGCCAAAGCAGGGACACCGGCGTAATGAACGATTCCAATCTTTTCTGGTTCTTTTAAATAAGCCAAAGCATGAATCACGACCCCCAAAGAGGCCATGAAAAAGAGTCGGTTAAATTCTTGGTGCCGCTCTATTTTGTTGATGAGTTTTGAAACTTTTTTTTGACGGGCTTGAATGTCCATTTTGAATCCTTTTGAAAGAAAACTTACTATACTGGAATTGAAAGAGAAAGTCAATATAAAAATGAAACAAAAAGGCTTCCCCCAAAAGGAAAAATAAAAAACGATTGATTTTTGTTTTCTTTTTTTATAAGATTATTTTATGCGACAAAGGAGGTCCTGATGAATCTAGATTTAAATGCCTGTGAAGTAAAAACCTTGATTGAAGAACTTAAAAATAAAAACTATGACGGGTTGGAAAATTGGACGCTAGCGGATTTGGAAAAAATTGTTCCCGTGGCTCGCCAACAGATGCCCGATTTTAAAGCCCCTATTGTGCGGGTGATTTGTATCAAGTGGGGGGATTTTTATGGACCAGAAGATGTCAATCATCTGTACCATTCCATTTGCCGATATACTTTTTTTCATCAAGTGGAATTTTATTGCTTTACGGATAATGGGGCAGATTTAGACCCTGCGATTCACGTCAAGCCGTTGCCTGTTCTTCAAGTGGATCAAAAATTTTATCGCTATTCTTATCGTAAAGAGGCGGCTTTGTGCGACGATCATTTGGGGGGGCTTGAAGGACAGCGTGTCTTTTTCTTTGATTTGGATTCGTTGATTGTGGGGCCCTTAGATGCGTTCTTTGATTACCCTAAAGACGACCAATTTTATATCATCAATGATTGGAAACATCGGACAGGGAAAAAAGCCAATCAGGTAGGTCAGGCTAGTTGTTATTCTTTTGTGGTGGGGACTTTGGGGTATGTGAAATCCTATTTTGAAGCGCATCCGCAAGAAATGGTGGATAAGTTTTATACAGCCAGTCAAGAATACCTTTCCTATAAAGTTATTGAAAAGCAAGGAACTTTGAAATTTTGGCCCGACCATTGGTTTAAAAGTTATCGCTTCCATTGTATGCCTGTGGGAATTTTGCGGTGGTTTTTTACCCCCAAATTACCCAAAATCAAAGGTTTAAAGATGGTGGCTTTTCATGGGCAACCTGGAATTAGCGAAGCGATTAAAGGCGTGTGGTGTGGGGATCCTAAAGACCCTAAATATCCCAAATGGTACAAACGGATTTATAAGCACGTTAAACCCGCCCCGTGGATCCAAGCATATTGGAAATAACCCTTAAGCTACAATCTTTTCAATAATTTCTTTGGTGGTGGGGTTTAAAGGACTTTGAATTAATTTATTCAAGGCCTTTTCGGCACTGACCCGTAAATGGAGGCTCATTTTTTTCCAAGACCGGAAATTTTCCGCCAATCGGGACGCCATGTGGGGATTGATTTTGTCTAATTTAATAATTTGGTCGGCGATAAAGTTGTATCCTTCCTTGGTATGAAAGGCGACAGTGTTGGAACAAAATCCCCCCAATAAGGCCCGTATCCGATTAGGATTTTCCTTTTCAAAAGCAGGGTGATTGATTAACGATTTTACAACACGAACGGTTTCTTCAATGGGCATAGTGGCCTGAATCATGAACCATTTGTTCAAGGTTAAAGAATCATTTTTATAGCGTTCGTAAAAATCATTTAAAGCCCATGAGGCTTGAGGCATTTGATGATGAACAAGCACCGCTAATGCCCCCAACAAATCTGTAAAATTGTTGGCCTGTTGATATTGTTGAAAGGCATTTTCATTTTGGTTTGTCCAAGCAAGATATCCCAATAAAATGTTCTTTAAAGCCCGTTTGCCCATGGCGTCTTGCGTTAATTCAAAAGGCGCCGTGGTTTGCAGGTCTTGATAGGTCTTTTTTAACACTTCCTGATATTTATCGGCAAAATGTTTTTTGACCAAATGCCGAATGGATTGTAATTTATCCACATCTACTTCTTGACACAGGTTGATGATTTCGGTGTCTGTGGGCAACGTCAAAGCACAGGCTTTGAATGCCGGATTCGTTTCTTGAGTCAAATAATTTCCCATCATTGAAATCAAAGTTTCATCAATGTTTTCTTGTTTTTCTTGCATCATTTTGACGAAACTTTCCAACGCATATTGATGCCCGATTTCATAGCGATTAAATAAATCCGAATCATGATTCATCAGATGAATTCTTTCGGCGGGAGTATAGGTTGTCTTGATATCCACAAAAGCCGAAAAATGCCGATTGATAGATAAAACGGGTTTTTCAATCACATCAAAAGTAAAGGTGTCTTCGGTTTTGTCCAAAACGATAGTCCCATTCAATAAATCTTGTCCCGTTTGTCCCACTAATCCATAGGCCAAAGGAATCACAAAAGGTTCTTTTGTAAGGGGGTGGGATTGTTTCATTTGGACGGTAAAAGTATTGTTTTCATAGTGTGTCTTAATTTCCACCACAGGCCGTTTGGGTAAATGATACCATAACATAAATTGGGATAAATCTTGACCACTGGCCTCTTCTATGGCCCGTACAAAGTCGCTGATTTCAACAGCTTGTCCATCGTGGCGTTCAAAATACAGGGCGCACCCTTTCATAAAGTTTTGATAGCCCACCACTTCCCGCATCATCCGAATGACTTCGGCCCCTTTTTCGTAAATCGTGGTGGTGTAAAAATTATCCACGGATTCGGCTTTTTCCAATAAAATCGGGTGCGCCAAAGGACCATCATCTTCGGGATATTGCAAATGGCGTAAGTTGAACACATCGTCCATGCGTTCTGTGGGGTAAAAATGCAATGCATAAGTAAATTCAGAATCCCGATAAACGGTCAGACTTTCTTTAAGCGATAGGTTAAACCAGTCTTTCAGGGTTATCCTGTCCCCGCTGTAGTTATGGAAGTATTCATGCCCGATGCACCGTTCTATGGCAATATAGTTTTTGTCGGTGGTTGTCATGGGGCTGGCCAATAACAAAGAATCGTTAAAGATATTCAAGGATTTGTTTTCCATGGCCCCTGCATTAAAATGGGAAACGGCCACAATAGAAAAGCGGTTTAAATCGTATTCCAATCCAAAAGTATCTTCGTCCCATTCCATGGCCCGTTTTAAGGCACCCATCGCATAAGTCAGCCGTTCTTTTTTTCCCACTTCACAGTACAAATGTAAATCCACTTTTTTCCCCGATTTTGTCAGGTAGGTATCCTTCAGTTCGTCCAAGTTCCCCGCCACTAACGCGAATAAATAACTGGGCTTTTTAAAGGGGTCTTCAAAGGTAATTTCTTCTTCGGATTCTTGAACGATATTGCCGTTGCTCAAACGAATGGGATAGTCCTGACGGGGGGCTTTAATTTTAACAGTGTAAAGGCTCATGACATCGGGGCGATCAGGAAAATAGGTAATGCGCCGAAAACCTTGAGGCTCATTTTGGGTCGTTAAAAGCCCGTTGGAAAGGTAAAGCCCCATCAAGGCTGTATTTTTATCGGGATGGATTTTGACAATTGTTTTCAGTTGAAAATAAGTACTAGGGACGGTAAAAAAAAGGCCCCCTGAAACAAGCCGATAGGTGCTGACCGAAATAAAGTCCAGTTCCAATTCTTCCCCGTTTAAAAAGATTTCTTCCCCTGGACGGGCGTTTTCAAAAGTCAAAATGGTTTCCACTACTGTTTCTTTGGGATTTAAAGTAAAAGTCAAATTCGTATGAACCAAATCAAAATTTGGTTTTTGGTAATCGCTTCTGAAAAAAGTCATATTATTCTGTCCTTTGTTTTAGTTTAGCTCGCCAATAGTATTCGCGTTCTATACTTTGGGGAAAGCCCCCATAACCCCCATGATAAATGGAGATTAAACTTTTCATAGCATTCACAACCCCTTGATGGGCAGCTTGCGTGTAGAGGCTAACGACTTCTCCCATATCAGGCGCCCCCATATATCCCCGTTCCATCCACACAGCCAAAGCATATTTGGCAGGGGGATAGACACGGGCGGCTTTTTTCATATAGTCTATGGCTTTTTCCCTGTTTTGGGGGATTTTATCGCCCGCATCGTACAGTAAGGCTAAAATATACGCGGCTTCGGCAAAATCGTATTGAGCGGCTTGCTCATAATAATAAACAGCCTTGGAAAAATTTTGGGAGACCCCCGGGGCCCCATGATGATACAGGCGGGCCAAATACAACGCACTCAACATCTTGGCTTCTTTCAGGGAACTCTTTTGCACAATTTTAAAATGTGTTATTGCCTTGGGGGCATCTGTCTTTAATAAATCTATCCCCATGATGAGATGATTTTCTAAGGTCAAATGATAGGTGTGATTTAAGACAATCCCCGCAGTCAGGAAAAACAAAGTCAAAAGCCCCCCCCAAATAGTTCGTTGAATCGGGGATAAAATTTTTCTTTTCATGATTTCTCCTTTACAAAAATTACTAATTGATATACACTAACTTTATGAAAAAAACAAGAGGATTTTGAACGAGGTGTTCCCGTTGAAAGGAAAAAATGAAAACATTCAGGAAAAAACATACCCTTAAAACCTATTTAATTACAGGTATTTTTGCGCTGGCCCCTTTGGTGATTACCCTTTATTTGGCGGTGGAGTTATTTCTTTTAATGGATGGGTGGGCGCAACATTTGATTCCGGCCAAATATGGGGCCTATTTTCCCTATGGCATCCCAGGGTTAGGGGTTGTTTTATTACTTTTGTTTTTGATTTTGGTGGGGGCTTTGACTACCAATGTAATGGGGCGTTGGCTGATACGGTTGGGGCGAAAAATTATAGAAAATGTGCCTGTCGTTTCCAGTATTTATACGGCTTTGAAAAAAGTCTTTGAAACTTTGATGGGCAAAGGTGAAACTCAGGCTTTTCGTCAGGCGGTTTTAATTGAATATCCGTCCAAAAATCAATGGACGATTGCTTTTGTGACCAGCCCGATGTACCCTGGTTTCCGCCGTTATTTATCGGGAAAATTTTTAACAGTCTATGTACCCACAACGCCCAACCCGACTTCGGGGTATATGTTGTATGTGCGTCAAAAAGATGTGAAAGTGTTGAATATCCCTGTGGAGGAAGCCTTTAAACTGGTTCTTTCAATGGGGATTTTAAATCCGACAAAAAAGCCTTGAGTTGATTGATATCACGGCTGAGGAGGGCTTTTTTATAAACCGAGGCAAAAGGTTGCCCCCGATACAGCCCAATCATGTGGGGAAGAATGCGGGTCAGTTGTTTATGATTTTTTTCCATATAGGGAATCATCTTTTCCAACACTTCTTCCCGTGTTAAAATCGGGTGAGGGTCGTTATAAAAAAGGCGATCTACCGTCCTTAATTCATAGGGGTTTCCATATGCCCATCGCCCAATCATGACGCCATCAACATGCTTTAAATGCGCTTGGGCTTCATGTAAAGCCAAGACATTGCCGTTGATGGAAATTTTCATGTCAGGAAAAAATTTTTTTAACTTATAAACCACTTCGTAATTTAAAGGCAACCGCAACCTGTTTTCTTTGGGACGCCAATTTAATTTTGCTTGACGGGCATGGACGATTAAATGCACGCAACCCGCTTTTTGAACTAAGTCCGCTAAGTGGAACAGGGCGTCAAATCCGTCCCCCATGACTTCAGTGAGACTAATTCTTGTTTTGACCGATACAGGCAAAGGCGAGGCCTGTGTCATTTCGGCGACACAATCGGCAATGAGATCAGGGGTCCGCATTAAAATTGCCCCAAACTTACCCGATTGCACCCGAGAACTGGGACAGCCTGCGTTGATATTGATGCCGTCATAGCCCCAATCAGAAGCCATTTGCGCACATTGCGCCATCAACTTGGGATCGCTGCCCCCAACCTGTAAAATCAGAGGGTGTTCTTCGGGATTATAATTTAAAAGGAGTTCTTTTCGTTGCCCCATAATCAGTGCATTGCAAGCCACCATTTCAGAGTAGAGGACGGCGTGCTTTGTAATCAATCGCATCATATAACGATAGTGTCTGTCCGTCCAATCTAGCATGGGGGCAATAGAAATTTGTTCTGAAAAAGATTGATTTTTTGTTGTCATTCCTCTATAATATCAGAAAACAATAAAAAAAGAAAGGAAAATCCCATGACTCTTACTTCTGAAGACCGTGATCGGGTCCAACAATACTTACGCCAACTTTTTTGGAATCCAGACATTTCTTTGCGGGAAGGTAGCGGAAAAGATGCGCCCGCCGAAGTTTATATCGGAAAAGAATTTGTGGGTGTTATTTATAAAAATGATGACGAAGGGGATATTTCTTTTGATTGGAATATGTCCATTTTACCCGAAGATATTGAACAATTTTAATGCAAACCGCTTTATTTGATTTTGATTTACCCGAAAATTTAATTGCCAACGCCCCTGCTGAGCCACGGGATATGGCCCGTTTATTGCATATAGATGGGCTGACCTTATCGGATAAAATGATGCTGGATTTACCTGATTTGTTGCGTCCCTCTGATGTTTTAGTTTTCAACGATACCAAAGTGATTCCCGCGCGTTTGTTTGGTCATCGGGGCGAGGCTAAAATTGAAATGACTTTGTTTAAGCAAAAGGATTTATCCACTTGGGAAACATTGATTAAAAATGCCCGCCGCTTAAAAGTGGGGGACGAAATTACTTTGCCCGCCCAAGGTAAAGCCACCGTGTTGGAAAAATCTCCAGCGGGAACAGTGGTGGTCCAATTTCATACTTCTGGGGCAGATTTATTCGCCTATTTGCATCAGGTGGGGACCATGCCCCTTCCTCCTTATATCAAAAGAATATGGGGGGGTAAAGTTTCAGATAAAGCGGACTATCAAACGATTTATGCCAAAAAGGAAGGGGCGGTGGCGGCCCCCACAGCGGGGTTGCACTTTACGCCCCGTTTGTTTGAAAAGTTGGATAAAAAAGGCATTCAAAGGGAGTTTTTAACTTTGCATGTGGGGGGCGGCACTTTTTTGCCCGTTAAAGTTGCGGATACCAAGGATCATCACATGCATGCGGAATATGGTCTTTTGACGCCCGAATTAGCCGACCGTTTAAATGCCTATAAAGCACAAGGTCGCCGTATTATTCCTGTGGGGACAACTTCGTTGAGGTTGTTGGAATCAGCCGCTGATGACCAAGGAAAAATCCACCCCTTTGCACGGGAAACTTCTATTTTTATTACCCCTGGGTATCGCTTTAAATTTATTGATGCTCTCTTTACGAATTTCCATACGCCTCAATCCACTTTGTTTATGTTGGTCAGTGCGTTGGCGGGGCTACAGGAAATGAAAGCCGCTTATAAACATGCCATAGAAAAAGGCTATCATTTCTTTTCCTATGGCGATGCGTGTTTGATTGAAAAAAAAGATTAAACTTTTTTCTTCTTTTTCTTTGTTTCCTTTTGGGAAACGATTTCTTTTATCGCTTCTCCTTTTTTATTGCGCAAGAAGATGAGGGCAATCATTTCCAATAAAGCGGGAACCAAAGACCACACCATTCCAATAACAATTACAACAGTTGGAACTGATATATAGGGAGAAATCATCAACAGAGGATATAAACTTTCTAAAGCAGATTTGTAATAAAAATCTAAAACCATCCACAATTTAAACCCGAGAGGTGTAAACATGGCGGCAACAGAAAGAACCCAAAACACAATCATAAAAACCATAGAGGTTCGCCAAATAGCTCCTTTATTGAATTGAAAGCGACAGGCTTTTGTGAATAAAAACCCGAAAAATGTTTGAAAAACAAAAGCCATCCATAAGGTAGCAAAAAAGCAGAGAGCCACAGGCAAAATAAATTGTCCCATCAAATCAGAAGTAGGAGGAAGAGGAGCTCCTCTCATTTGGACATAAAACTTTAAAAAGGAATATATCGCATATCCCACAAAACTAGATGATAATAGGGTAAAAATCAACACAGGAATAATTCCTCGTCCTTTACCATTTTTTAAATAATTCACAAAATATCTCATTTTTTCCTCCTTGTTAAAATGATGATAAGACTATATAAGCATTTTTTATTTTACTTTGTCAAGCATTATTTAAACATAAGTTTTTCAATTTCTTCAATTTTTTGTTTTAATTCCAATTTATGGCGTTTATAATTTTGTAAGTTAAAAGAATTTGGCATCGGACGTTCTTGTTCTTCCTTCAATAGTCTGTCCCATTCTGCATGTTTGAGTTTTAATAACTCTAAATCTTCCAAAGTTTTATTGATTTCGCTCATTTTAAGCCTCCCCAATATAAATTCCCAATTCCTTGGCGACTTTCACTAAATCTCCTTGCGGATCCACAGGGGTATTTCCGATGGATAACACTTCCTCTAAGGACAAATCAGACACATGTCCGTTTTGATGAACAACAACCCGATTTGTTTTATCTTCGGCCAACAACCGTACCGCATGTACCCCAAAACTGGAGGCCAAAATACGGTCTTGCGCTACAGGACTTCCTGACCGTTGAATATGGCCCAAAATATTCCCTCGTACATTAAAGCCATCTTCGCTTAAACGTTTCACAAAATACCCTGAAATGCCACTGAAAGTGTGTCCATTGATGGCTTTTGAAGTTTCCCCTATAGGGGATTTAATTCCTTCAGCGACCACCATCAAAGCATGGTTGCGTCCTTCTTCTTTGATGGTTTTTAATTTTTTCAAAATCCCTTCATAGGTATAGGGTATTTCGGGAATCAAAGCAATATCCGCAAAGCCAGCAATGGCGGCTTGTAAAGCCAAATGACCAGCCCCTCGTCCCATTACTTCGGCAATCATGACCCGATGATGGCTGGCGGCAGTTGTGTCTAATTTATCCAAAGCATCTGTGACAACCTGAGTCGCTGTTTGAAAACCGATGGCCAAATCTGTCCCGGGCGCATCGTTGTCCATCGTCTTGGGAATACCGACCATCTTCACGCCTGTTCCTTGACAATAATGGCTGACAATGCTCATGGACCCATCGCCCCCGATGACGACTAAAGCCTCTAATTTTAATTCTTCTACCCCTTCTTTAAAACGGGCCATAATTTCTTCATCGGTCAGTTTTTCGGTGGTGCCGTCATTTTTTAAAAAAGTATGAGGATCGGCCTGATTTGTTGTTCCTAACATTGTTCCGCCCAAAGTCGCAAAAGGAAATTCAAAGTCCTTCATCGTCATTTGGTGATAGGACAAAGGCCGTAAAATCAATCCGTTTGTGGCATCATGAATGCCAAAAACTTCCCATCCTCGTTCTAAAGCACTTGAAACCACCGCCCGAATGGCAGCATTTAAACCTGAACAATCGCCCCCGCTTGTCAATAATCCAATTCTTTTCATTTTATATCCTTTGTTAAAATCAATTTAAGTAGGCCTGTTATAGCCTTTTTTTCTTTTTTTTACAAGTATTTTTTACTTACAACGAAAAATTCTTTCCCAAATAAGTTTTACGCACTTTTTCATCAGCGATAATTTCTTGTGGAGTTCCACATTTTAAAACAACGCCGTCATGCAGAATATAGGCTTTATCCACAATTCCCAAAGTTTCCCGCACATTGTGGTCTGTGATTAAAACACCAATGCCCCGATTTTTTAATTGCCCCACTAAATCTTTAATATCATTGACCGCAATGGGATCAATTCCAGCCAAAGGTTCATCCAATAAAATAAAAGTGGGGCGCCCCGCCAAAGCACGGGCAATTTCCAACCGTCGCCTTTCTCCGCCTGATAAGGCTCGGGCGGGGGAAAATCGCAGATGGTCAATGGAAAATTCTTTTAAAAGATTATCTAATTCATATTCTACTTTTTCGGCATTTTTTTCGTGTAATTGTAAAACAGCACGGATATTATCGGCGACATTGAGTCCCCGAAAGATGGACGCTTCTTGGGGCAAATAGCCAATCCCCATACGGGCCCGCCGATAGACAGGGAATTTGGTAATGTCAATCCCGTTTAAAGTGATTTTTCCTTTGTCGGGACTAATCAAGCCTGTGACACAATAAAAACTGGTTGTCTTTCCCGCACCATTAGGACCCAATAATCCAACGGCTTCTCCTGTTTTAACGGACAAAGAAACATCTTTTAAAACGGTTCTTTTTTTATAACTTTTACTTAAATTTTTGACCTCCAATTGAATCATTTTTACTCTCCTTTTAAGGCATCAGGCATAATCGTTCCTGTGATGCGTTCTTTTGAAATCAAATCACTTTTTCCTGTGGCAAGATTTAAAGTGGCTTTATCCCCCCTTATAGAGTGGGATCCTTGTCGCAAAAGAACATTTCCTGTCATTGTTGAAATTTGTGTTTTTGGATGATATGTTCCTTCGTTGCCCGTCATGGTCTGTTTTTTGTTGTCTATTTGAACATGGCCAAAGGCTTGAATTTCTCTGATACGTTCTTTTTTGTTGTCTGTGTAAAACAGAATGATTTTATCGGCCTTCAGGGTCATTTCATTTTGGGTTACCTTGGCTTGTTCCATCGCTGTGATGGTTTTTTCTTTTTGGTCAATTTGAATCCCTTGAGTGGCGGATACATGGACTGGTCCTTTGTCATTTTTTATTTGTGCTGTTGATTTTTTCTTGAATAAAATTAAATTCCCTTTATCGGCCATCCATACACCTTGAGCATTTAACTTACCCGCAGGTCCTGTAATACGGACAGGGCTGTTGCTGTCTGCTGTGCCTTGGTCATAGTCAAAAAGGACTTGACTGGCCTGAATTACATACTTTGATTCTGTTTTGCCTGATATTCTATCTTCAAAGAAAACGGTTTGCCCTTTTTTATCAATCAAGGCATAAGGCGAGTTCATCGTTAAAATGTCTTCATTATCAAATTGATAGGTCCCGATGGGTTTTATCATTTTGGCGACATCTCGCTTTTCCTCTTGGATTTTAGGGGTCTTTAAAGTCATGGGTAGTTTTTTTTCATTCAACCCGAAAAAGCGCAAATTTTCCATTGCAATCTTTGTGTTTCTTTTATCAAGGGGGGCTACCGCTAAAGTAAATTTTTCTTTATGTGGACTGAACAAAGGCCAAGCTAAAATTAAACTGGCAACCAAAAAAGCAAAAACAGGCAAGGACCGTTTTGTAATCAAAACACGCCGAGAATGTTGCTTGAGTTTAAATAAATTCTTTGTCAGCATGAAGTCTTTAAGCTACCCCCGCTCGTAATAAATGGTGCATATGAATCAATCCCACTGGGTGGTTTTCTTCATCCACCACAAACATGTTGGTAATTTGATGGGTATTCATCATATTGACGGCTTCGGCTCCCAATACATTCGCATGAATTGTTAAAGGCTGAGGATGCATAATTTCCCGCACAGATTTACCCGCCAACTCAGGGCACATATGCCGCCTTAAATCCCCATCGGTAATCAAGCCAATTAAATGATTTTTACCGTCTGTAATCCCCACACAGCCCAAAGTTTTTCGGGTCATTTCCAATAAAGCGTCCGACATTAACGCATTTTCGGATACCAAAGGCAGAGCCTCTTCCTTGGCCATAATATCTTGCACTTTTACCAAAACATTTCCCAATTTTCCACCTGGGTGGCGGTCATGATAAAGTTCTTTTGTAAAGCCCCGCATATTCATTAAAGCCACCGTCAAAGCGTCCCCCATGGACAGTGTTTCAATCATGCTGGTGGTAGGGGCCATGTTAAAAGGGCAGGCTTCAGGGGCTTGCTTTTTGTCGGGGATTTGTAAAATCCAGTTGGCGGCCCGTCCCAAAGTGCTGTCAGGGGCGCTTGTGATTGCCACTAACGCCACGCCAAATCGTTTGCAATAATTGATGATGTCAAATAATTCCTTACTTTCTCCCGAATTAGAAAGGGCTAACACTAAGTCGTTGGGGGTAATCATTCCCAAATCCCCGTGGCTGGCTTCAGCGGGGTGAACAAAAAAAGCAGGGGTGCCTGTGGAAGCCAAGGACGCCGCAATCTTTTTGCCGATGTGTCCCGGCTTGCCCATACCCGTCACAATTACACGCCCGTTTAAATGGAGGATTTTTTCGGTCACAAGAGCAAAGGTGTCGTCTATTTTTTCGGCCATCAGTTCCAAGCCCTTTTTTTCCATATCAATGGTACGTTTAGCTGAGGCAATAATTTCTTGATGATTCATTTAAAACTCCTTTTCAATGATGAAATAAATCAGGGTCTTCGTACCCCAAAATGTCCAATTCGGCCCGTGTGTTTAAAAATTGAAAACAAGCGAGGGCCAATTTTAATCTTTTTTGTTCTTTTAATTTTTGATCCAAAATGCTTTTTAAGGCGTGCAAATACATTACATCGTTGGCGGCATAGTGGATTTGTTCAGGGGACAGTTCCGCACGGGTCCAATCCGAACATTGTTGTTCTTTATCCAAAGTGATGCCCAAATAATCAGCGCACAGATTTTTCAGGGAATGTTTTTCCGTTGGGCGTACCAATTTGTCGGCAATTTTGGTACAATAAACGGGATTGACTTCTATATTCAAATTGACTTTTAACTTAGCAACATCAAAGCGGGCAAAGTGAAAAATCTTTAAAATTTTGGGATTAGTTAAAAGTTTTTTTAAGTTGGGGCAGGGGGTATTTTCCTTTATCTGAACCAACCACGCATTTCCTTTTCCGTCCCCGATTTGGACTAAACACAACTTGTCTTTCAGAATATCCAATCCCGTTGTTTCTGTGTCAATCGCCACCATTTTGGGCCAT
Organism: uncultured Alphaproteobacteria bacterium; assembly: GCA_934216505.1. Classification (GTDB taxonomy): domain Bacteria; phylum Pseudomonadota; class Alphaproteobacteria; order CAAHEQ01; family UBA3637; genus UBA3637. The sequence goes on along the minus strand of CAKQBW010000016.1, from coordinate 559 downwards.
TTAAGATGAGGGGGTAAATCCCCTTGAAAAACTTGAATTTCTTCCATTTTTAACTCCTTGTCTGTTCAGTTTATACTACTTTCATGCGAAAATCAAGTCCAAAATCAAAGGGGGTGTCCTTGACGCAAAACAGCGTTTGCCTGAGGGGTGGGGCGATTATTTTTTTGATGCATGATGAAGGGAGGCAAAATTTTTAACGGCGTTTTATCCCCCATTTTCCCCCGAATAATCACCCGTAAAGCGGGGGAATCTTTTTTGGGAAGAATAGGGATAATTTCAATGCGTCCCAACTTTTTTTCTATCGTATTTAAAATGAGCCCCAGTTGGCTGGGTTGATGGATGAAAGTAAAAGTCCCTTTGGCTCTTAAATGCTTTAGACAAAAGTTTAACCACTTTTCCAAATCAAAATCAGCGTGGTAAGCGATTTTTTGTTGCGGATTTGTTCGGGCTTTTCCTGTTGTATCATAAAAGGGCGGGTTGCTAACCACCTGATGAAATTGTTGCCCTTTCAGGGGGTCTTCTTTAAAAATATCAATGGGATGCACAGTAAGGGGAATGT
>CAKQBW010000015.1 GCA_934216505.1 uncultured Alphaproteobacteria bacterium | reverse complement strand
AAAAATTCCTCTATTTACACCTTTAATCTTGTTTTTAAGTTGTTTCATTGGTATTCTCCCATTCACTTATACCCCCCATGCTATCAATTTTCTAAAACTTTGTCAAGCGATTTAAGAAAAATTTTTCCTCAACTCTTCCGTAATTCTGGATCAACAATCGCAAAGCCCCCCGCACCACTAAAAAAAACTCCCAAAAATTGGGAGTTTTTTTACCTTATAAGACCATTCAAACATAACTTTGTATAAATCGGTTTATCCAAGCCCAAGTATTTAATCAAGTTTTTTGGAGATTGATTACACCACATTTTATGTTCTGTTTTAATCCCGTCCTTGAACGTTATCAAAGCCGCACTAGGAAGTTCAGCCTGACCAATACAAGACGATAAATACACAAAACATTCATCATTATCCTTTAAATTTTCCAAGGCCAATTGGCGCGCATAAACATTCAAGGTTAAATCGGCCTTAGTGGCGTCTTTCGTCCAAGGACTACCTCCCCCAATGGGACAGGCCGTTGAATAAAAATCACAAGCCAATTTCCGCCCCGTTATACCACAATCGGCCACCGAGGAATGAAATTGATAAATCCCCGTTCCATTGACAATCATTTTTTTTGGTTTTTGTCCCAATACTGTTTCAATAAAGGGGGATAATTCTTCGGGTTTTAACATGGGAATCGCCACAATGGCTGTTTCAATTTTCCCTTGTTCATCTAGGGTAATTTGCGTTTTAATATCTAATCCCAAATTGTCCGATAAACGGGCTTTTTCATAAAGGGCTTTATTTAATTTTCGGGCCAAGAAAAGTTCCCGATTGATATGCCCTTCCCCCTGACAAGCATACCCCACAAAAACACCTTGGTCCCCCCAACCATTTTGTTCTACACCTTGATGGATATCATTTGATTGTTGTCCAATTAAATTAATTACTTTCACCTTATGAATGTTCAAGGCGTACTCTCCCCAAAGAAGCGCATAACGTTCATCATAGCCTATTTCTTTCAGGGCGTTTAACACATAAGTATCCACTTGGGACATATCCAACGTCCCTTTTACTTCTCCCCCCAAGACAACAAAGTTGTCCTTCACCATCACCTCAACGGCATATTTTACAGAGGCATCTTGCTCAATAAAACGATCCAAAATATAACAAGAAATATAATCGGCAATTTTATCTGGGTGGCCGACAGACACCGCTTCTGCTGTTTTCAGCATAACTTTTTCTCCTTTTTAGTCCTCTAAAGTGGGACAAGTTGGCTTAAATCCACATCACCACAAACCTTTGTGGTTACCCTGATTATGGCGCATTTTATTTTTAATGTCAAGTAAATTTTTAAAGAACAGGTCTTAAAGCCGTTGGAAGTCCCCAAAACTTTTCTTTTTCTTCCGTAGGATTTTTAGGGTCTGTATGAACAGGGAGATAACCGATATTATATTGAATGACATAGAGCCCCAAAGGATTGTCCAAACTTTGTCTTTCTTTTCCCAAATAATTAGCCCGCAACCAAATTTTATACCGCTCACGCTTATTAGCATTCTTTATCTTGCACTCTAAACAAGACTTTGAGTTATCCGAACAAGGACACATTGTTTCAAATTCCCCTTCAGCCAACGGCAAATCAAATGTCTCTATATAGGCACTCCACAATGTCCCTTGTACATTTCGCAAATCGTAAATATGAACATCCCGCACACTTTGCTTTTGGTCCACAACCATACTGCGCGCATAAGTTTGTTCTTTTTGATAAGTGTCATAAATGTTTTGGTAAGACATTTGGGCCACAATGGAACTGGGGGATACTTTATCTTGGTACTTACTCATTTCAAAAGGAACAGAATGAAATTCATTGATATACTCCCGCAGTTGCTTTTCCATTGCCAAAATCCAAGCATTTTTTTTGGACTTATATCCTTCCAAAGAAGACAATTTATTTTCAACCGTATCTATTGCATAAACATAATTGACATTTCCTTCATTCACCTTAACATCAACCCGACTGGACAGATAGACAAACAGCCCACTGCCTGCAATAATTAAAGACAAATTGATAACAGCAAACACCACCAAAAAACGATTCGTTTTAATAAAAACCCGCTCTGGGAAAGCAGAAACCTGCTTTCTTTGAGGATAAGCCCCCAACACATCTGAATTTACTTTTTGTTTTTGTGTCATTTCTTTTCCCTGATATTTTTGTTATAAATCACTTTTTAAAAAAAAGCAACACTTTTTTCTCTTGAATTTTTTTTAAAATTAGTTTCTAATACCCCGAGAGGTGTTTTATGTTCAAAAAAGTTTTATGGGTGTTTGTTGGTTTTTTCTCTCTCCCTGCCCTTGCCAAGGATTTAAATCTGATGTCAGAGGCGGGTCAAATGGGGACCCTTTATTCTTTGGCCAGTTTGTGTGGAGAAAACGCCCAAAAACTGAAAGATTACGAATTGATTGCTAGCCGTATTATGGCCACCCGTGCCGATACTTTGGAAGAAGAAAATGCCGTCAAAAAAGAATACCTTTGGCAAAAATTAAAATCTTTTCAAAAGTATAATAATGCTTCTTTATCGGATTGCGATCAAATTCTGCATCAATTTCGCCGCATGCCTTTATTTCAATCAGTGGTCTATTCGGACGGAGGAATAAAGATGTATGACGGGACTTATTTTCCTTCAAAACGGCCTTTTAAAAAAGAAAACTTTCAATAATGCGTCCTGAGATTTTATTTCCACTTTTTCAATCCATCAAAAACATCAAAGGGATTGGCCCCAAGACACTCACTTGGGTAAAAAAGTTATGTGGCAGAGAGTTGATTTTGGACCTTTTATTTCATCTGCCCACTTCTTTGAAGCATCGTCATCGCACGGATGATTTTGAAAACCATCAAAATGAATGGATTACCTTTCAAGGGAAAGTTATTGGCTATGAAGACCCCAAATTTTCCCGCCGTCCTTTTAAGATTTTTTTGGAATCAAACACCCAAGAAATAGAACTCATTTATTTTAATACCCGTTTTGTTTCTTCTTTAAAGCAAAAATTTCAAGAGGGGGACTTTGTTTGGGTTTCAGGACTTTTACAAAAAAAAGAAAATTCTTTTTTTATAACTCACCCAGATTACCTAACACAAGACCCAAATAAGATCTTTGAATTTGAACCTATTTATCCCATGATTCAAAATATCCCCTCCCTTTCTTTTTCCAAAATTGTTCGCCCTATTGCCGAAAAACTTTCCCCTCTGCCCGAATGGCTCTCCTTTCAGATACTCAAAGATAAAAATTGGCCTGCTTGGCATGAAAGTTTAAAAGGCATGCACGCCCCTCAAGCAAATGAAGACGACCTTTTAGACCGAGCCCGCCAACGCCTTATTTTTGACGAACTTTTGGCGAATCAAATCGCCCTGAAACTTATCCGTTTATTTCACCAAAAACAATGGGGAATCGCTTGTCCCTGCTCTCATAAAATAGATTTAAAACTCCCCTTTCAATTGACTCATGGACAAGAAAAAGTTTTAACAGAAATTTATCTTGATTTAGAATCAAACTTCCCCATGAATCGTTTTTTACAAGGAGATGTCGGATCGGGCAAAACAATCGTAGCCCTTTTGGCAGCCCTTCAGGTTATCAAGTCAGGCTTTCAAGTTGTTTTATTGGCCCCTACAGACATTTTAGCCCGCCAACATTATCAAAAGATAAAATCCCTTTTGACGCCTCTTTCTCTTCCTGTGGCCCTTTTAACCGCCAAAGAAAAAGGCAAACATCGGACACAGATTTTAAATTCCCTGAAAACTGGAGAGATTCTTTTTCTCATCGGAACGCATGCAGTCATAGAGGAAAATGTTCAGTTTAAAAATTTGGGATTTTGTATCGTTGATGAACAACATCGTTTTGGAGTAAATCAACGCCTCAATTTAATCAAAAAACAAAAAGGCGTCAATCTGTTGGTGATGAGTGCCACCCCTATTCCACGGTCTTTGTTTATGACTGCCTGTGGGGATATGGAAATTTCCATCTTGGATGAAAAACCTGAGGGCAGAAAACCCATTCAAACTTACCTGATAAACTTTTCTCAACTCAATGACATGATTGAAAAATTAAAGCATACAGACGCTCAAATTTATTGGGTCTGTCCCTTGATTGAAGAAAGCGAAAAATCAGATTTGGCGGCTGTTCAAAAAAGATTTCAGATATTACAGGGAACATTTGGGGATAAAGTGGGACTTTTGCATGGGAAAATGAAACCCGATGAAAAAGCACAAGTGGTTCAAGACTTTCAATCGGGAAAGATAAAAATTTTGGTTTCAACAACTGTTGTGGAAGTCGGGGTTGATGTCCCTTCGGCCTCTGTGATGATTGTGGAACAGGCGGAAAGGTTTGGATTAGCGACCTTACATCAATTAAGGGGACGCGTCGGGCGTGGCCAAGAAAAAGCCTTTTGTTTTCTTTTGCACGGGAAACTAACTAACAAGGCCAGAGAACGGCTCACTCTTTTACGAAACACAGAAGACGGCTTTAAAATTGCGCAAGCGGATTTAAAAATGCGTGGGGCTGGAGAAGTTTTGGGAACACGACAAAGTGGTTTTGAAGCATTTCGGTTGGCTCATTTACCCGAAAATCAAGATCTGTTAGATTTGGCCAACGAATACGCACAAAAAATTTTATTCAAAGACCCTGAATTAAAAAATAAAGAAAATGAAAATGTACATATTTTGTTATATCTTTTTGAAAAAGAAAAGGCTATAATGACTTTGAAAGCGGGGTAATATGCCAGTTTTATTTAAAAAAATGCCAAAGGAATATACACGGGCAAAAAGAAAGGAATTTGACCATAAAAGGTTGAATCGTGTCTTTGTTTTGTGGCTTTACCGAACGGGTAAATTAGATTGTTATGTGAAAGAAATGAATTTAGCCCGAGCCGCCCGTGGGTTGATTCCCAAAGGCTATGATGTGCATCACATTATCCCTTTATCGGGCGGCGGAACGAACCGTTTATCCAATTTATGTTTAATTGAAAAAAGCCTACATAAATTTATCAATCGTTATTGTTTTGACCCCGCCTTAAAACGCATTAAAGAAGGGGAATCTCTAACAATCAATGTCCCTGATTTTCCCCCAATCGCCTTACGCCGAGAATATCAAACTTGGATGAATAAAGAACTGAAAAAACATCGTTCGTAATTTTTTTCTGACTTTCCCATTATTTTTTTACTCTTTATTATTCTAACAGAAGGAAAGGAAGGCATTAAATTTCCATTGTTTTCTTGAAAAAATAAAAAGAAGGAGGATCCTCACCGAGTCCACCCGTTATCCTTGACACACAAGTGCATTTACCCTCATCACCATTACATAATGGAATATGCTTCTCACTATTTTTATCACAAACAGTACATCTATAGTCGTTACATTTTACATTTTGTGTCTTGGGGTTATAACAGGCACATTCGTAAATAGCACACATTCCTTCTTCTTCCATCTTACAGACGACGCAGTCTCCATAAGCAGGACACCACTTGCACTTTCCGTCTTCGGTGGTGGTTGCCCACGAGGGACAAGAGGTGGGGGCGATTTCACAATTAGAGCCTGTATAGCGCCCTGGACAAATGCAACTCTTTTTTGATTTATTCCAAATACCGCCCGCACTTTCACAACTTGTGGAATCCTTATTGTCTGTTATGAAGGTCGTTGAGCTTAAATCATTGTTATAGGTAATCGTGGTACAACCGTCATCAATCTTTCGGATAATCCCATTTTCTCCCATCATAGCTTTTATTTGGGTACAAATATCTTCATCTACCCCTGTCAAAGCCAAACTAAAACGCTTATCCGTCTCTTTATTCCAATCGCCTGTGCCCGCTGTGTTTTTAACGGAATTTTCAAAAGTGGCACCGCCGATTGTATCATCTGGAAATCCCCCTAAAGTAGGCGTTTCAACCCCTCTCTGAATCTGCGTAGAAACCACAATGGCCCGTACAGACGCCCCATTCAAAATCTGATTCGCTTTGTGCTTATTAAGAGCAGTGGTATAGCCTGTCATTACCACCGTGGAAAGCACTCCGATAATCGCCAGCACGCCTAACATTTCTACCATACTGCGCCCTGATTCATTCTTCAATCTTGTCATTTTCCTTCCTTCCCGTTATCATGACCAACAAATACAAAACGCCCGATATCCTTCAGGACATCGACTTAAATTCCCAATGGTATTTCTATCAAAAAAAACTATCTGTGTGTGTGTGTGTGTGTGTGTGTGTGTGTGTGTGTGTGTAAGCACTTTTTCACACAAATTGCAAGCCTTTTTAAACAATTCTTTCATTTTTTTAAGCCCCTTTTTTATCACCTTGGTCCTTTTTATCGCATATTTTCTTCAACCTGTCAAGAGGAAAAAGTTGCACTTTTTTTTAAATTTTGATACACATATTAAAAAGGAGAAAAAGATGACCCATCAACTTATTACTATTTCTGGGGAATTGGGTAGCGGAAAAACGACTATCGCTAAAATGCTATCTAAAACATTAGGCTATTGCTATTATTCAACTGGTGTTATTCAACGAAACTTGGCCAAAGAAAAAGGAATCACCACTTTAAGGTTAAATGAATTGGCACAAAAAGACCCTTCCATTGATAAATACATTGACAGCATTTATCAAAAAAAGCCTTGGGGAAATCAACCATGCATTATAGATAGTCGCTTGGCTTTTTACTTTTTACCCGATTCGTTTAAGATAAAATTAAAAGTCAATTTAGACATTGCCACCCAAAGAATTTTCAATGAAAAACGCCCCTTGGAAAATTACCATACTTCCCTAGAGGCAAAGGACTTCCTGACACAACGGACTGAATTGGAAAGAGAAAGGTTTTTAAAAACCTATCATGTGGATATATCCGATGATACTTTGTTTGACCTTGTCATTGACACAAGCCACCTTTTACCAAAAGAAATTTGTCAAGAAATCCTGAAAAAAATAAAACCTTAATCCCGTAAGTTTTGCTTTTTTTTCACCATCTGAATCTTGGTCAGACCACGAATTAAATGATTTAAACTGACAGGCGTATTTTGGTCTTGCTGCCTTTGACGGTCGTAATCATACAAAAGCGCACGAAAGTTTTTTAACATATTCTGATCCTTAGGAATCTTAGACAGTTGCTTTAAAAACGCCCGCAACCGAGCCGGATTTTCCATAATCGCCAGCAACATTCCTTTTTCCGAAGCATCAATGACTTCAAACAGATTCGCCAATAACGATGAAGTATTCCCATCAATTGGTGTTCCCGCATCGCTAATCAACTTTAACAACTTTAAAAAACTTTGCCGTTCAGGGGATTTTTCATACTTGGCGTATTTGACCAACAACTGATGTACCAAAGAGCTCAAAGATAAAGGTGTAATTAAAGTCTTAGAATTAAAGGATAACTGCCCCCCATTCTGAGAAAGCAAATCCACCAACTTTTTTTGGTCTTGAGGCAACATCTTTAAAAAAGCCTGCTTCAACTCATTGGAATGGCTTTGTGTTTCCAGCAAAGACAGAGCATAAGGAATCATTTCAACCGTATGCCCCAAGCAAAAAGGACACCGTTGCACCTTTTGCGCCACAGAAACACCCAAAAACTTTTCATACTTCGTACAATAATATGGCATCGTATTGGGCAAAAACGAACGAAGCACCAAAAAAGGGCAATCCACAGGACATTGATTTTTTTCTTCTGTTTTCATAGGGATAATGTGCCACAAGAAAAAACAAAAAGCAAGACTTTATTTTTTTCAAAAAAAATTAAAATTTTTGTTGATTTTTTTAAAAAATACGGTTATAACCAAAAATAGGAGTATTTTAACCAAGGAGAAAAAATGAAAAAATCATTAACACTTTTACTGGGGTATCTATTTTTAACCGCCTGTGTTGGCCACGAAACAAATTTACAAATTCGTCAAGAAGAACGGGATCAAGCCCTCTATCAAAAAAGAGCACAAGAAGGATGCACTTTTGTCAAAGACCAAGCAGCTTACCGTGAATGTTTATTGAATACCTATTATTCAAAACATCCTTCAACCTATGAAACAGCCGAAATGATTGATGGTAAATCTATCGCAATTGTCAAGTCTAACACTAGTTTTGAAGACAGTGTTGTCAAGCAGGTTGCCCCGCTGCCCGCTACACAACCAGAAATATACTCCTATAAACAAAGTGAGACAACGACAATGGATGCTGGTTATATCAAGCACCCCACCAAAGATATTATTGTGACTCAAGAAGAGGTTTATACGCAAGAACAAAATTTACCCCCTCCAACTCCTATTGCTGTTCCTCAACCTTTGCCCGTTGTTCAGGTGTCAAATAATCAAGTAAAGCCCGTTGCGGTAGTATCTGAGCCCGCAGTTAAACAAGAACAAACATGGTGGAAAACTTATCAAGAACAACGGCCAGTGGCTCCACAAAAACCTGTATGTCCTTGCCCTGACCCCAACGATCCTTGTCCTCAATGCTATGAAAAATAAACTTTAACACAAACGAAAGGAAAACAACATGAAAAAAGTATTATTATCGGCAACTTGCGCTTTGTTATTGGCGGGCTGTTCTGCCACAAAGACTGGTTATGAAGTTTATGGCAACGAAAATGGCGGGTGGGATAACTCCGTCAATATCACTGATTTAGAAGCCACAAAATATACAAAAGAATTTAACAAAGACACGAATGAAGTTGTGTATTTTGCCTTGAACAGTGCCACATTGGACGCCATTGCCAAAGATGATTTAAAGGGCCAAGTAGATTGGCTGAAAGAAAACCCAAAGGCTTTGGTTGTCATTGAAGGCCGTTGCGATGAACGGGGAACCCGTGAATACAACTTGGCTTTAGGTGATAGACGAGCCAACATTGTACGCAGTTATTTAATTGCGAATGGTATCAAGGCTGACCGCATTCGCACTATTTCTTACGGGAAAGATAAACCCGTTGATGATGGACACGATGAACAGGCTTGGGCCAAAAATCGTTCGGCAACAACTGTCGCTTATTAATAAAAAATCTTGACTTTAACTCCCCTTTCAGATATGATGTCCGAAAGGGGAGTTTTTAAGGAGAAAAAATGCGTACAAAAATACTGTTATTGGGGATAAGTTTCCTTTCTTCACCTGTTTGGGCTGATGCACAAATGGAAATTATGGCCGAAAAATTAGAGCGATTAGAATACGAATTGGCTTTAGTCCAAAAGAAAGTTTATCAAGCCCCTAATCTTTCGGGTTCTGAAACAAAGATGCCCCAAAACATAGATGAATTTTACGCTGCTTTAGATACACAAAATCAAATTATTCAAGATTTGACACAAAAAAATGAAAAAATGGGATACGAATTAAATGAATTAAAAAATCAAATATCCCGTATGAACAATGATTTTAATTTCAGATTCAAAGAATTAAAGCAATCTGCTCAGCCCGAAAACACGGAAAAACCAAAAGCCCCCTCCCCCTCTGTTTCAGAAGAAGAAGTCTATAATGAAGCTTACACCCTCCTGAAAAATGGGGAATATGAAAAGGCAGAGCAAAGTTTCATTTCCTTTATGGAAAAATTTCCCCAAGGAAAATTGGTGGGAAACGCCAACTATTGGCTGGCCGAAAGTTATTATGCGCGACAAAAATGGAATGAAGCCGCTGGATTATTTGCTGATGGTTTTACAAAATACAAAGATAATCCAAAAGCAAATGATTCTATGTTTAAACTAGGCCTCACTATGAAACAAATGAATAAGAAAAAAGAAGCCTGTACCGCCTTTAAAAAATTATTAAAAGACGATAAAAACTTGAACAAACAATTAAAAACGAGAACTCAAAAAGAAATAAAGGAACTGAAATGTCTTTAACTTTGGAAAATAAAATTGCCCGTTGGATGGAAGAAAATCTCCCAGTGGGGACAAAGAAGATTGCCGTGGCTGTTTCAGGGGGATGCGATAGTCTTTGTTTAACTTTGCTTTTAAAAGAATGGGCAGAAAACCATCAAGTTAAACTGTATGCTTATACCGTCAATCACGGCCTCAGGAAAGAAGCCCAACAGGAAGCCCAACAGGTTCATCAATTTTTAACTCAACAGAAAATCAAACATACAATTCTCACTTGGACAGGCAAAAAGCCCACTACTAGCATTGAGGAAAAAGCCCGAAACGCCCGTTATCACCTTTTAATAACCGCCTGTCAAAAAGAAAAAATCAACTACTTGTTTTTAGCCCATCATTTAGAAGATCAAGTAGAAACTTTTTGGGCAAGGTTGTGTCATAAAAGCGGACTTGATGGCTTGTGTGGTATGAATGAAGTAGGTTTGTTTCAGAACTTTTTTTTGATGCGCCCTTTGTTAAACGAAAAAAAATCCGATTTGAAAAGCTATCTAAAAAAGAAAAATTGTCCTTGGTTTGAAGATAGTATGAATCAAGACGAACACTATGAACGTGTCCGTTGGCGGAAAAATCAACCTATTTTAGATAAGATGGGTCTCACCTCCCCCCTCATATCAGGACTCACTTGTCGTTTAAAGCGGGAAAAAGAAGCCATTGATTTTTATGTGGATTCCTTTATTAAAAACAGCGTTTTTTTGAATCCTGCAGGATATATTTTTATCAGCCGTATCGCTTGGGAAATGATTCCTATGGCCATCCGAATCAAGGCCTTAATTCGATTATTACCCAAAGTTTGTCCCAATGAAAAGCCTATTTCATTAGAATCAGTTGAAAATATCCTTTTAAAGAACAAAAAGAGTGCCACTTTGTCAGGGTGTCAAATTTTGATTCACAAAAAAGGAATTTTTATTTCCAAAGAATTGCGAAATCCAGAAAAGAAAAAAATCTTTAAGTCAGGGGAAGCAGGCTATTGGGATCGCTTTTGGATTTTCACTCCCACTAAATTAGTCTGTGATTATACTGCCCCCTCCCCTAGAATAAAAGACATTCCTTATTTGGTACAAAAAACTTTTCCACCGATGAATTACAAAAAAGTCCATTTTTCCATTGAAACGGGGGCTTTTTGTGGAATTTATTTTCCAAAAGTTCCTGTTTGTACACAAAAAGAACTTGAAAAAAAAGTGCTTTTGGACTATAAGAAAGGGGATAAAATTCTTTACATTCACTTTAATCCAAGGAAAATTGTATGAAAAAGAAAACATTTTTTGGTCAAAGTCTTTTCATTTGGGCGGCCCTTATCGTTGGAGTTGCTTTGATTTCAAGTTATACCTACACAACTCCTCAAAAAGAAGCTCAACACGAAATCAATTATTCGGATTTTGTGGGACAAGTTGAACAAGGAAATGTCGTTTCTGTCATCATTCAAGGTCAAAATTTATCAGGAAAATTGAAAGATGATAAAGAATTTAAAACCTATTTACCCGAAGACGCTGGTATTGTAGCTCTGCTCAATAAAAACAAAGTCCAACTGACTGCCCAACCCATTCCCAAAAAATCAACCTCTTGGGTGGAAATGCTTTTATCTTGGTTGCCTTTGATTTTCTTCTTAGGATTTTGGCTTTTGATGATGCGTCAAATGGCGGCCAGCAACGGCAAAGCCCTCAGTTTTGGAAAGTCCAAGGCACGCCTGTTGTCGGGAAAAGATTCTGTTACTTTTAAAGATGTAGCAGGAATTGAAGAAGCCAAACAAGAATTACAGGAAATTGTGGAATTTTTAAAATCTCCCGCTAAATTTCAACGACTGGGAGGAAAAATCCCTAAGGGCGTTTTATTAGTTGGACCTCCAGGCACAGGTAAAACCTTACTAGCCAAAGCCATTGCAGGGGAAGCAGGCGTTCCTTTTTATTCCATCTCTGGTTCAGATTTCGTGGAAATGTTTGTGGGTGTCGGAGCTAGCCGAGTCCGTGATATGTTTGAGCAAGCAAAAAAAACATCTCCCTGTATTGTTTTTATGGACGAAATTGATGCTGTCGGACGCCATCGGGGGGCTGGTTTAGGGGGCGGTAATGATGAACGAGAACAAACCTTAAACCAATTATTGGTGGAAATGGACGGTTTTGAAACAAACTGCGGTATCATTTTGATTGCCGCCACAAATCGTCCAGATGTTTTGGATCCTGCCTTGTTGCGACCAGGTCGTTTTGACAGGCAAGTTGTCGTCAATAATCCCGACATCAAAGGGCGAGAAGAAATTTTAAAAGTTCATGTAAGCAAAGTACCTTTAGCTCCCAATGTTAAATTAGATATTTTAGCTAGAGGAACACCTGGCTTTTCAGGGGCAGATTTAGCCAACTTGGTGAATGAAGCCGCTTTAATGGCGGCCCGTCGTAATAAGACAATGGTAACAATGGCGGACTTTGAAGACGCCAAAGATAAAGTCATGATGGGCACAGAACGACGTAGTTTGATAATGGATGAAAAAGAAAAACGAATGACAGCCTATCATGAGGCAGGCCATGCTATTGTCTCTTTACACTTGCCTGAATCGGACCCTTTACACAAAGTCACGATTATTCCCCGTGGGCGAGCATTAGGTGTAACAATGCAACTGCCTGAAAAAGATAAGTATTCTCAGAGTATGACTTATCTAAAATCTCGGTTGAGTATTTTATTTGCGGGGCGCGTGGCCGAAGAAATGATTTTGGGAAAAGAAAAAGTTTCTACGGGGGCCAGCAATGACATTCAAGTAGCCACGACAATTGCCCGAAAAATGGTTTCTGAATGGGGGATGAGTCCTTTGGGCCCTATCGCCTTTGAAGAACCTGAAAGCGATGTTTTTTTGGGGTACTCTATCGCCAAACGAAAAAATATGGCAGACCAAACGGCTTTACAGGTAGATCAAGCCATTTCAACACTTATCAACACGGCCTATAAGAAAACACAAAATTTGTTAAGAACACACAAAAAAGAGTTGGATATTTTGGCCAAAGGATTGATTGAATACGAAACATTGTCTGGCGAGGAAATCCAAAGCCTTTTAAAGGGAAGAAAGATTAGAACCATGCCCACCGAAAAACAAGTTAAGACACGTCCAACTCTCCCAGATGTGAAAGCGTAAGTCTCTTTTTCTGCCTTAAGTATTTCAGGGTGTTGGTACACCAACCTCTTTATTAAAACTACTTTGGGGATTTCTGTTTTTTGCATCATCCCCATTCTTTTATTTATTTGTAATTTCCACGGAGGCGAGAATCTATTGTGAATAAAGGGATAGCAGCCTCCCCTTTGTTATTCCTAAGAAAGAGAAAATCTCGTCAAAAGTCCTCCCCCCAACAGATATTCAATGAAATCAGATATGATAAATCCCCCTTTTTTGTCTATAAATACAGTATTTTTTGCGCAAAAAAGGAAAATTAAAATGTATTTTTAAAGCCCCTCTTTTCCAAATTCTTAAAAAAGAAAAAAACTTAGAAAAAATTATCTTTTCAAATCTTCCAATGGCCAACGGGGACGAGCCTTAAAATCAAAAGAATCCGTTAAATTCACCTGTAATCTTTGCAACCCAGCCCAAGCAATCATTACACCATTATCGGTACAAAGTCCCACAGGAGGCGCTGAAAACCGCATCTTATTCTTTCCTGCTACTTCAGTCAGCATTTGGCGTACTGCCCCATTAGCAGCAACGCCGCCCCCCACCACCAAATCTTTCGCTTGAGGAAAGTCTGATTTAAAAACCTGAATGGCCCGAACAAGCCTATCCCGCATTTCTTCCACAACTGCCCGTTGGAAACAAGCGCACATATCATTTTGAAAAGAGTCCGTGATTTTATCTTGCTTATCCACCATAACACGCACAGCCGTTTTTAACCCAGAAAACGAAAAATCACAATTATCCCGCCCTTTCATAGGAACAGGTAAAACATAGGCTTTAGGATTTCCCAAGCAGGCTCTTTTTTCCAAATTAGGTCCCCCGGGATAGCCAATGTTCAACATCTTAGCCACTTTATCAAAGGCTTCCCCCGCACTATCGTCAATCGTCGCCCCCAATTTTTTATACTGTCCCACCCCCATTACTTCCAAAATTTGACAGTGTCCGCCTGAGGTCAAAAGCAACAAATAGGGATAGTCTATATCGTTGGTCAATTTGGCAGTCAAAGCATGTCCCTCTAAATGATTGACAGCAATAAAAGGCAAGTGATGACAAAAAGCAATGGCTTTTGCTGTCATAACGCCCACTAAAACCCCACCAATAAGGCCCGGCCCACCCGCCACAGCCACCGCTGATAAATCAGAAAACTGAAGCCCCGCCTTATCCATACACTCTTTAATCAACAAATCACACTTTTCCAAGTGAGCCCGTGCCGCTATCTCAGGAACCACCCCTCCAAAGCGGCGATGTTCATCATACTGACTCCACACCACTGAAGAAAGAATCTCACGATTTTCATTCACCAGCGCACAAGCCGTCTCATCACAACTGGATTCAATACCTAAAACTATCTTTGTCATGGGGATATTATATACCAAAACAGCCCGAGAGTCAAAGATTTTTCTTTTTTTTCAGGTGAATTAAAGCCGCCCCGCCCGAATTTTGCCAACACCAAGACCGAACATATTCCTTTAATTTAGGGTTTTCCAACCACCCCGCAAATTCATTTTTAATCAATCCTTTGCCCATTGTGCCTTTTCCCGTAATAATTAAAATTCGGCGCGCCCCCCTTTTGTAATGAGAGGCAAGAGATTTTCGGACTTTATCAAAAGCCTCTTGAACCGTCAAACCATGTAAATCAATTTGATAGGAAGTTGGGATTTCAGGCGCATAGGACACACTCAAGCGTTTGGGAATATCCAAGACATGCCCCTTTTTTGTTTGGATAAGCGATAATTTAAATTCTTCCCAAACATTCATATCTTTTATCTTGTAAGTCATAATTACCCCTTTGGCATTAAAAGATAATAACTACCCACTTGATTCATCTGACCCGCCATCTGAAAGGCTTGTTCTCCATGACCAAAAAAGTAATCCGCCCGAATACCTCCTTTAATAGCGGCCCCAGTATCTTGAGCCATCACCAATTTATGGACAGGCGTCTTATCGGGCTTGGTTGTATTCAAAAACATGATTGTGTGCATGGGAATATAACGGGTATCCACCGCCACAGACCGTTCAGGAGTAAGAACAACCCCCGCTGTGCCATAAGGTGTTTCCCCTTGCACAATCCGAAAATAAATATAGCGTTTATTTTGGCGCATATACTTGATTGCCTGTTGCGGGTGAGCCTGCAAATACGAACGAATATCCGACATAGAATGCAGGCCCTCAATACCCTCTTCTTTCAAAATCGTTCCTATTCCCGTAAAAGGATAACCGTTATTTCCCGCATATGCCAAATGCAAAACTTCGCCAGAAGGTGTTGTTAAACGCCCAGATCCTTGTACTTGAGCAATAAACAATTCCACAGGATCATTGGCCCAAGCCAAAACAGGCGCCTCAGCACAAGAAGTTTCAATCTCTTCACGGGTATTTGTCTTTTTCCCCGCCTGATAATTATCGGGCAACCCATAAATAGGAACCTGCGCCCCATTTTCTTGTTCCAAAGTTCCCGAAAGTTCTGCTTCATAATAGCCTGTAATTTTCCCCGTGGAAGAACCATAAGCCACCACTTGATAAGGCTTCAGCATCTTTTCAAAGTAAGCTCTTAACTTTTGGTTATCGTCTTTTAAATGCGCATTCAATCCCCGACAAAAATTGACCATACTTTTAGGGGCTTGTTCACAACTTTTTAAAATAGCAGGGAGTGCCTCTTGTAAATTATCATCTTGCCAGCCACTGACCTGATACCATTGAACGGGCTTTAAATGAAAGCGGGATCCCTGCCCTAAACCAGAACAGCCCATTAAAAATAAACATAAACAAAAACAACTAAATCGCATGAGAATCTACCGTTTCAATGGCCGACAACAGCCACCCTTCTTTTTCCTGAAAGACAAATTTCCATTTTTCTTTGACGTTGGAAAGGGACATTTCATTTCCTTCTACCACTTTCCCGTCTTTATTTTTCAAAAGATTTACCTGCTCTGTTTCAAATTCAATCCAGCGCACAGAATCATTTTTCATATCAGAGGTCTTTACACTTTTAAAATCAATCAATTTATAATCCATAACACAATTTGCTTTTTGTCTTTCCTCTATGGCCTTTTGTAAGGCCGAATACACTTTTTGAGTAATAAAATTCTTCACACACTTAAGATTTTCATGGGCAAAAGCCATTGTAATTTGGGCAAACCGGACCTTGACCAAAGCCAAAAAAGCAATTTCAGGCATATCCCGAATCACCCCCAATTCTGGGGGAAAGAAAAGCCCCTCCATTGTTTCTTCTGAACGTCCCCGAACAACTTTTTTTGTTTTAACCTGATGTTTTATTCCCAGCAAACGCCATATTAAATACCCCAAAATTCCCCACAATAAAATATTTTCTAACATTTGTTTTTTTCCTTTACTTTTAAATTGATATTTTGTAAACTACTTTTAGCGTATTAGACGCTATATTTTACTTTTTTTCAAGAGGAAATTTAAAAATGACACAAGAAAAAGAAACTCAAGCAACTCAACCCGCTATCCAAATCAACCTACAATACATCAAGGATATGTCCTTTGAAGCCCCTGATATGCCTTTGTCCTTATTGGACATTAAATCAGCCCCCGCCATCAATGTAAATATTGATTTAAAGGCTGGTAAAACAAATAATGAACAATGTTATACGGTGGATTTGACCTTACGCATTCAAGCCACTAATAAAGAAACCAAAAAGTCCTTATTTTTATGCGAACTGGTTTATGGGGCTTTGACCACTTTAAATGTCCCCATGGAAAACAGAGAAGCCATCTTAATGGTGGAAATTCCTCACATGATTTTCCCTTATGCTCGTGCCATCGTCGGAAATATCATTTCTCAAGCGGGCTTCCCTTCATTGCAAATTAGCCCTGTGGATTTTGCGGGATTATATCGTCAGAAAAAAGCCCAACAAGAATCCAAGAAATAAAATGAAATTTTTATCCACTTGTGAGGCAGATACCATTCAATGTGCCCGTCAGTTTGCCAAAACTTTACGGGGAAATGAGATTATTGCCTTAGAGGGAACTTTAGGAATGGGGAAAACTGTTTTTGCCCGTGGAGTCATTCAAGCACTATCAGGTAATCCAACAGAGGTCCCCAGCCCAACTTTTACTCTTTTACAAACCTATGATACTCCTTTGGGAATTGTCTATCATTTTGATTTTTACCGTCTGAAAAACCAAATGGAAGCATATGAAATAGGAATAGAAGACGCCTTTTATGACGGTATTTGCCTGATTGAATGGCCCGAAAAAATTGGGACACTTCTCCCCAAAAACACCATTCATATTCAATTCAAAACAACCCCTGAGGGGCGACAAATTTCATGGGGAGAATAAAAATGGATTTACGCCTTCAAGAAATAAAAAAATTTTTAACCTCTTTTCATTTAAATCATTCCAAAATTGAATGGTTAAAAAATGACGCTTCTGGACGCAGATATGGCCGCCTCAAAAAAGGGAAGGAATCTTTCATTCTCATGGATTCCCCTTTAAATGAAAAGCCTGATTTATTTTACAAAATTGACAAACTATTAAAAAAGAATCACATTAATGTGCCCCATTTATATAAAAGCAACCTGAAACAAGGGTTGATTTTAATGGAAGATTTAGGAGAGACGACTCTTTCAAAAAAACTAAAAAAAAACAAAGAAAAATTTTCTTTATATATCAAAGCGTTGGATATAATAATTAAAGTTTTAAATAACATTAAAGAAAAGCCTGATTTTATTCCCTACTATTCTGAAGCCTATTTAAAGTTTGAAGAAAATCTTTTCACCGATTGGTATATTCCCGCCTTAACAGGAAAACGTTTAGAGCAAAAGTCCCTCAATCAATTTAATAAAATTTGGGAAAAGTTAAATCATAAGATTCAAAAAATGCCCCAAAAATTAGTCTTGTTAGATTATCACGCTGATAATTTGATGATTTCCCCCACTCAACAAATGGTTGCTTTAGACTTCCAAGATGCCCGTTGGGGTGGTTTTTTATACGATGTTATCTCTTTATTGGAAGACGAAAGACACCCTCTGGATAAAGACACTTATAGTGCTTTATGGGCTTATTTTTGGAAAAAAATGCCTTCTCTTAATACGAAAAAAAATCAAGCATTCGGCTCTATTTTGGCCGCCCAAAGGCATATAAAAGTCATTGGTATTTTCGCCCGTTTAGCCGTTCGGGACAATAAAGTCAAATATCTGGACTATATTCCTGATTCATGGAAAATGTTAGAGGAAAATTTAAAATCACCTGAACTCAAGTCTTTAAAAAAGTGGTTAGATAAATATGTCAAGAGAACCTTAAGGCCTCAAAAATTAACGCCAAAATATTTTCCCTATTTAAATACCGCCATGATTTTAGCCGCAGGTCGTGGCACACGCATGAAAAATCTGACAGACCACTGCCCCAAACCCTTGGTTAAAATCAATGGGAAAACGCTACTTTCCTATGTTTTAAATCATACAAGACACATTCAAAATATCGTCATCAACACCTGTTATTGCGGGGCTATGATTCATAAAGAACTCAAAGAAAAAAACATAACTTTTTCTGATGAAAAATCTGCCTTAGAAACAGGGGGTGGCGTTCAAAAAGCCTTGCCTTACCTCATGAAAACAGGGGCAAATGGTTTCTTTGTTTTAAATGCTGATACTTTGTGGTTAGATAAAAAAGTGCCCCTTTTAAAACAAATGGAAGCCGTTTGGAATCCCTTAAAAATGGACATTTTGTTGGCTCTTATTCCCACCAAAAAAGCCAAAGGGGATGTTCCCAAAGGGGATTATTTTATCAAAAAAGACCATCCTATTCGCCGCCAAATGCCCCTTAAAAAAGCCCCGTATTGCTTTATGGGAGTTCAGATTTTGCACCCTGATATTTTTAAGGGCCACCCTATGGAAAAATACAGCCTCTATCATTTATATGATGAAGCCGAAAAAAAAGGCCGTCTCGGGTACCTGATTTTTGACGGAGAATGGTTTCATGTGGGTACCCCTGAAGCGGTTGATTTTACCTCAACATATTTCAAAAGGAAAAAAGTGTGATTTACGGTGTTGATTTTTCCACTTCTTTGGCTGATGTTCTCTCTCAAAGACTTTTAAAAAAATACCAAGAAAATCCTTTTGGGTTATCCAAAGTGCGTATTATTCTGCCCACAAAACGAGCCTGCAAAAGTTTAAAAGAGGCTTTTTTAAAGTACAGTCAAGGGAAATCCATTTTACTTCCCCAAATGATTCCTTTATACGAAATGGATAAATTGGCCACAGATATTCCTGAGGCTATTTCAAAATATGAACGCCTTTTTTTATTAACCAAGTTATGTCGTGCAAAACCAAATTTACATGACACGAGCAAGGCTTTTCAGGTGGCTTTAAGTTTGACCGAATTATTGGATTTATCCTATCAATATCAAGCAGATTTCAGCCAATTAGAAACACTTGTCCCAATTGAAAATTTTGCCGAACATTGGCAAAATACTGTTCAATTTTTGGAAATTATCCGTTCTTATTGGCCCAAGATTTTATCAGAACAGGGAAAAATTGATAGCCAAGATCGTCTTCAACGTCTGATTTTCAGACAGGCGCAATACATTAAAAAAGGCACGGATACCCCTGATTTAATCATAGCGGGTTTAACGGCTGATTTTCCTTCAGTGGCACAACTGATGTCAGCTATTTTAGCCAAAAAAGGAGAGATTTTTTTAGACGGCGTTGATTTGACATATCTTTTAAGTGGAAAAGAACCCGATGAAAACCACCCGCAATTTTTAATTTATAAAACTCTAAAGGCCCTCAATGTTTCCCCGAATCGCTTAGAAATGCTTTCCGATAAATCGCCTCAAGAAGAGTTCATTCAACAGGCTTTTCGCCAAGATTTTTGGACGCCTTCGGATATATCGGCCGATACTTTGTCCCAGATGCAACTGATTTTATCGGATTCTGAAGAACAAGAAGCCCTGTGTATTGCCCTGATATTGAGGCAGGTTTTAGAGGAAAAAGATAAAACTGCCTGTTTGGTCACCCCCAACAGGACCTTATCCAGACGCGTTATCAACCACATGAAACGGTGGCATATCCAATTAGATGATTCAGCAGGATTGCCTTTTCAACATACGCCTAGTGGCAGTTTTTTGATGCAAATTTTGCAATTTGCCCAAAATCAAGAAAACCCCGCTTATGCATTAGCCCTTTATAAACACCCCCTGTTTGCCAACGGCGAAGAAAGAGGAGCCTTTCACATAAAAATTAAAAACTTAGAACAACAAGCCCGTCAAAAAGATGAAGTCAAATTAAATTACAACCCTTGTCCTGAGGGGAAAGATTTTTTAACACTTTTTCAAAACAACGAAGGGTACTCTTTTAAAAGCCTTTTACAACAACACATGGCTTTGGCCGAAGAATGGGCCAGAACAGACACAACTTCAGGCAGTGAAATTCTATGGCAATCAGATTATGGTAAATCTTTATATGCCATTTTGGGGGACATTTTAACCTATGCCGACATTTTGGGAGATATCTCCACCGAAGAATATACCGTTTTATTGGATATGCTTCTACAAAAAGAATCCGCCCGTTTAAATTATGGATATAATCAACGTATTAAAATTTTAGGTCCCATTGAAAATCGTTTTACCCATTTTGATGTGTGTTTAATCGGGGGATTAAATGAACAAGTTTTCCCCCCGATGGCTGAATCTGGTCCTTGGTTAAATCCATCTATGCTTCAATCATTAAACATGCCCACTCCTCAAAGTAAAATCACCACAATGGCACATGATTTTATGCATGCATTGGCCAGTCCGAAAGTCTATCTGACACGAGCCACCAAAGTTTCGGGGACCCCCACGATTACATCCAGATTTTTGGAAAGACTCCTAGCATTAGCTCAAGTAAATAAGATTCCTTTTCCAACCGTTTATGCTCATTTGGCCAAATTGGTTGAAACCCCCAAGAAAAAAGAAAAAATTGAACGCCCTGCCCCTTGTCCAGAAGTCAGCGTTCGCCCCAACCAATTATCCGCCACCAATGTTGAACTATTGAAAAAAAATCCCTATGCCATTTATGCAAAATATATCTTGGGATTAAAACCTTTGAATGATTTGGGCAGCCCCAGTAAAATGAGCCTGTATGGTCAAATTGTCCATAAAACTCTTTCTGAATGGATAACCCTTCCTCCCCAAAAACGCCTGCAACAAAATTTAATCACTTGTTTTAACGAATACCTCAATCAATCAGTGTTATCCAAAGCCGATAAAGTTTTTTACAAAATTGTCTTTGAAAAATATATCGCTCCTTTTATTGCTAAAAACGAAACAGAACTTAGACCCTCCCTAACATTGACTGTTTCAGAATTAAACGGACAAATAACCTTACCTCTACCTTCTGGACCTTTTACCCTGACCGCCCGTGCCGACCGCATTGATATATCCCCCCAAAAAACAGCCACAATCATTGATTATAAAACAGGAACAGTTCCCTCGTTTAAAAAAGTCATTCAAGGGAATGCCCCTCAATTACCCATAGAATCTTTCATTTTACAAGAAGGTGGTTTTGAGGGATTAGATAAAATGAAAGTATCGGATATCGCCTATTGGAAAGTGGGCCGGAATTGTAAAATCAGCCTGTTATCCAAATCCAAATATCCCCCTCCTATGGACCGTCTTATTCAAGAAACAAAAACGGGCCTTTCTAATTTATTGGAAGCCTTTCGCCAAAAGGAAACCCCTTATGAAGTTTCCCCTATTTCCAGTTTAGAACCCACCTACGACGATTATAAAAACTTATCCAGAAACCCCGAATGGCAACATGAAGAGGAGAATGAAGACAATGATTGATCCTAACCACATTCAAAATGAAGCCAGTAATCCTTTTGTGTCTGCTTGGGTGGCTGCTTCGGCAGGCTCAGGAAAAACAAAAGTTTTAACCGACAGGGTCTTAAGGTTGATGTTAGCCAACGGGACCCCCGAAAAAATTTTATGTCTCACTTTTACCAAAGTGGCCGCCGCCGAAATGTTGCAACGTTTAAACCAAATTTTAAAAAATTGGGCAACTTTGGACGATTCTTTACTTTCTAAAGAAATAGAAAACTTGACTCAAGAAACGCCCGATGCTGAGATATTAAAAAAAGCAAAATCATTATTCGCTAAAGTATTAGAAGTCCCCGGCGGATTAAAAATGATGACAATTCACAGTTTTTGTACTTCCATTTTGCACCGTTTTCCTTTGGAAGCCGATGTACCTCCTTGCTTTAAAATCTTGGAAGAAATCAGTGCTAACCGCTTGTTAAATCAAGCCTTAACCGGCATTTTGGAAGACACTTATTTCAGCAAGGAAATTGAATTCCTTGCCTCCTTTATTTCTCAAGAAACCCTTTTGACCTTACTCAACAATATCTTGAAAGATAAAGCCAACCTGTTTTCTTTGCACAATAAATATGGAAATAAAGATGACTTTATAAATCTTTGGAAAGTAAAACTCAACATTCAAGGATTTCAATCTGAATCAGCCTTAATCCAATCTGAATTTTCTTTGGACGAATGGCCTTCTTTAGTCAAAAAATATATCAAAGCCGATGGACAAATTCAAAAAAAGTATTTAGAGGATCCTCAAGCCCAAACTGTCTTGATCATGTTGGACAAGATAAAATCCTTTAAATTAGTTCAAATCAATCAAGCTTTATTTCATATTGTGTTTGCTATTTTGGAAAAATATCAAAAACTCAAATTCAAACAAAATGCTTTAGATTATGATGATTTAATTGACAAAACCCTCTTACTTTTAAAGACTAATCACCAAGCAGAATGGGTCTTGTATAAATTAGATGGCGGCATTGACCATATTTTAGTTGATGAAGCCCAAGACACCAACCCCAAACAATGGCAAATTATTGAAGCCATTACAGATGATTTTTTTGCAGGCGAAACAAAGTCCGAAGTACTGCGTACCCTTTTTGTGGTGGGGGATAAAAAACAATCTATTTATTCTTTTCAAGGAGCCCGCCCCGATGAATTTGAAAAACGACATCAATTTTTTCAAAATAAGATTCAAGCCTCTCAAAATACTTTTAAAACAATCCCTTTTAATTTTTCTTTTCGCTCTACCCAACCTATCTTGGAAGTCGTCAATCACGTTCTAAAATACCCCCAAGCCGCCGCAGGAATTTTGCCCCCGAATGAAGAGGCAATTCATTTAAGCAAAAGAGAAAAGGACGCAGGTATGGTTGAAATTTGGCCCCTGATTACTTCAAAAAAATCAGAAGAAATTTCCCCATGGCAAATCCCAACCAAACGCATTTATACAGAATCTCCCCTCACCCAATTATGTAAAAAAATTGCGAAAAAAATCCGAATAATGCTGGACACAAAAGAAGAACTTAAATCAAAACATCGCCCGATACAAGCGGGAGACTTTTTGATTCTTTTACAAAAACGTGGCAAAATGATGAATGAGTTAGTCCGAGCCCTTAAAGAACAAGATATTCCCGTGGCAGGCGTAGATAGGTTGGAACTGACAAAACACATTGCTGTGTGCGATTTGTTGGCTTTAGTTCGGTTTGTTTTATTACCCTCAGATGATTTAAATTTGGCCTGCTTGATTAAAAGTCCTTTGATTGGTTTAAAAGAAGAAGATTTATATAAAATATGTGTGGGACGCAAAAACGAATCCGTTTGGGAAAGAATGAAAAAATACTCTCCTGATAAAGCCAACCTATTAAAAGAAATAATGGCTTTAGCAGATAATGTGCCTCCTTTTGAATTTTTTGAGTATGTGTTGGAAACGCGAGAGGGACGCAAAAAATTTATTGCCCGCTTGGGAAATGAAGTTCAAGAAGCCCTTGATGCTTTTTTGGATTTAACCTTGCAATTTGAACAAGAACAATCCCCTAACCTGCAAACTTTTTTAAATTGGATGACACAACAAGAAATTATTATTAAACGTGATATGGATACCACTCAATCTAATTTCGTCCGAATTATGACCGTCCATGGGGCCAAAGGATTACAAGGAAACATTGTTTTTTTGCCCGATACACGGGGAATCAAGCCTCAAGAAAAAGTCAATATAAACCTTTCCTGGGTAAGCCCAGATATGCCCCTATGGATAAAAGACAAAAAAACTTGCCCCCTCTATTTTTCGGATTATTTTTTGAAATTGGAACAACAAAACGCCTATGAAAAACACCGTCTGCTTTATGTGGCTTTGACACGGGCTTCTGATAGACTTTATATTTGTGGCTATGATGGCAAAAAAAATGCCCAAGAAGACAACTGGTATGATTTGATTTTAAAGGCCTTAGGGAAAGAATCTTTAAGCGAAGTTTTTAATTTAGAATCAGAGCAGTCAAATCCCCCTTTTTTCAAAGAAAGTTTTAAAATAAAAAACGATTCAGAAACACTTCCTCCTTGGATAGATCAGCCCGCCCCTGTGGAATCCACGGTTGCTGTTTTATCGCCGTCAAAAATGGTTCCTTTAAAGCAGGAGATCTCTCCCTTACCTGTGGAAAAACAAAAACAGGCTTTGGAACGGGGCAGTTTAATACATGCGTTATTGCAATACTTGCCCAATATACCAAAGAAAAATTGGGACAAAACATTAAATGCTTATTTATCTGATGAAAAAGAACTCGGACAAAAATTAAAAAATTTAATTGAACATTCCCCGATAAAGGAACTTTTTGGTCCCAACTCTATGGCCGAAGTCCCTGTCATTGGGCGCCTCAACCAACAACAAATTTCGGGGCAAATTGACCGTCTCGTTATTCAAGAAAACACCGTCTTGATTATTGATTATAAAACAAACAGGTATGTTCCAAAAGAAGTTCCTGAAGCCTATAAAATGCAACTGAATATCTATAAGGACTTGATAAAAAATATATTTCCTGATAAGATAGTAAAATCTTATTTACTTTGGACAGAGAATCTGACATATACGGAGGTTGAATGAACAAGATTTTTGTTTTAATGTTTTGTTGCTTTTTGGGGGCCTGTGCCTTTGTTCCCCCTTGCCCCAAAAATTTCCAAGAAACACAAATTGAAACAGAGTATTTTACTTTTACGGTCTGGGAAAAAAGTACCCTTCAAAAAGGGGGGAATCTGCGTATTTATATAGAAGGTGATGGCAATCCTAATCCTAAAGAAAAAATCGCCTTATACTATGCCGAACAAGATCCATCGGATAATGTCGTTTATGTGGCCCGACCCTGTCAATGGAGTCAGGACAAAATCTGTAAAGTTAAACCTCAAATTTACAAAGAACAACGTTTCCACCCCGAAGTTTTAAGGGAAATTCAGGAACTCATTACCTACCTTATTCGTAAATATCAAGCCAAAAGCATTGAACTTATTGGCTATGATGGCGGGGGACTTATCGCCATGGAAGTCGCCACACACATTCAACCTAAACGTGTCATTACAATTGCAGGTATTTTGGATTTAAACTCCTATATTCTTTACAACGGATTAAAGGAAATGAATGATGCGGTCAATCCTGCGGATAAGTTGGGAACTTTAAAGAATATTCCCCAAATTCATTATGTGGGGACAAAAGATGAAATTACCCCCGCCCGTGTAGCCGAACGATTTGTGGCCAAAATGAACAACCCTAAATCAGCGGTAGTCAAACGGGTCAAAGGGGTTCATCACACGAATTGGAAAGGAGTCCAACTGGATTATTAACATGATTTATTTCATCAGTTTATTTGCGTTTTTATCAGACTTTTTAACAAAATTTTTGATTGTGTCCCATCTTGAATTAGGTCAAAGTGTCCCTGTTTTTTCGGGCTTTAATCTTTTTTTGGTAATGAATAAAGGCATCAGTTTTTCTTTTTTAACGGCTCAATCCCACGGGGGCGTGTGGGGCCTGATTATCATGGCTGGCCTTATTTGCTTGGGAATTATTTATTTTATTCAGCACGAAAAAGACCCCTCCTCTAAAATGGCCCTTGCTTTGATTTTGGGTGGAGCTTTGGGCAACATTTTGGACAGGATTCGCTATGGCGCTGTCATTGACTTTTTGGATTTTTATATCGGTTCCTATCATTGGCCTGCCTTTAACTTAGCGGATTCTTTTATTTGTATTGGTGTTTGTTTTTTATTGATAAAAATGTTTATAAAGGAGAAAAAATGAAAAAAATACTATTGATAACATTTTTGATTTTTTTGGGCGGCTGCGCCAACAAAAAGCCCAACTTGTGTGCGACTCAAATCGTTGAGGGAAAATCTATTGTGATTCCTCCTGAATTTGATGTTTTACCTGAATCCGCTGACTCAACACAGGAGTAAGAAATGACCGTTTATGAAAAATTAAAAAATAAAGCTTTGCAAATGAAAGGCTATGATTTGCGTTTGGCCTTTGCCAAAGACCCAAACAGATTTAATAAATTTCACACAGAATTTAATGGATTTTTGTTGGATTATTCCAAAAACTTAATTGATGAAGAAACACTTTCATTACTTAACGAATGGGCCGAACAAGTCCATTTAAAAAAAGCTATAACGGATATGTTTTCGGGCAAGAAAATCAATACAACCGAAAATCGGGCTGTTTTACATACCGCTTTGCGCAACCGTTCAGGTCTGCCTCTTTTAGTTAATGGGAAAGATGTTATGAAAGATGTTTTATCCGTCTTGGATAAAATGCATGCTTTCTCAGACGCTGTCCGCTTTGGCCAATGGACAGGAGCAACAGGCAAAAAAATCACAGACATTGTCAATATCGGTATCGGGGGGTCAGATTTGGGCCCTGTCATGGCTGCCCACGCCCTCACCCCTTACCGTGATGAAAGTATCCATTTACACTTCGTGTCCAATGTTGATGCGACAGATATCTGTGAAAATTTAAAACGATGCACACCTGAAACAACCTTATTTATTATTTCCAGTAAGACCTTTACAACTTTGGAAACGATGACAAATGCCCAAACGGCGCGTCAATGGTTGGTTCAAGCATTAGGGGAAGACGCTGTATCCAAACATTTTGTGGCGGTTTCCACAAATACCGAAGAAGTCAAAAAATTTGGTATTAACCCTGACAATATGTTTGTCTTTTGGAATTGGGTCGGGGGGCGTTATTCCATGTGGGGGGC
>CAKQBW010000014.1 GCA_934216505.1 uncultured Alphaproteobacteria bacterium | reverse complement strand
GAGAGGACAAGAAAATAATTATGGATAGACCTCCTAATACGTCCTTGAAAGTACCCCCCAGTGAATTTGTTTTATGCCGCATTTTCCCTCCTTAAAAGAACATAAGATCACTATAACAAAAACGATCGTTTTTGTTATAGGGGAAAATGGAGAGAGATGAAAAAATGAAAAACAATAAAATTATCATTTAAAATCAATATGTTATTTTAAAATTATCAAAATCCCCAAACACGGCAAAAAGTATATTGACAAAAACGATCGTTTTTGTAATACCCAACTTCCCTTTATTGACGGGCTTTATCGCTTGTTTTAACCCTCTCTTTTTGAAATTTCTCTTTTCATCCCGCAACGCCCGTATTTACGGGCCAAAACAGGGAATTGTGTCATTCCAAAAAAATGGTTTTACCCCAAAAAAGGGGCGATATTTTCTTTTAACGCCCCCGTTGTTGGCTTTGCTTACACATCTAAGTTGGCAACATTCAAGGCATTGTCTTGAATAAAGTTGCGACGGGGTTCCACCACATCGCCCATCAAAGTGGAAAAGACCTGTTCGGCTTCATCTTGATGTGTGATTTTAACCTGTAATAAGCGGCGGTTATTGGGGTCCAAAGTCGTTTCCCATAATTGTTCAGGATTCATTTCTCCCAATCCTTTATAACGGTTGATAGCCACGCCTTTCTTCCCAACTTTAAAGACCGCTTCCGCTAAACTCACAGGCCCTTGAATCAGGAATTCTTCGTCTTTCACCCGTAAAGTGGAAGGTTGCGCATAAAATTCTTGTAATTCTTTGGCCATTTTATCCAATTGATGCGCTTCGGTGCAATTCATTAAAGTTTCATCAACCACATATTTTTCGGTAACGCCCCGTAAAACCCGTGAAAAAACGAATTCGTTTTTGTCCGTATAGGCGCATTTCCATCCCCGTTCGTATTCAGGTTCCATCATATCCAAGCGTTGGGCGAAAGTGTCGTCATAGACCTTATCCCCCCCAAACATCCCCATGATCGCCATTTGGGCGATAATGCGATAGGGGACATGGCGAGACATAGACAAAATCAAACTGCGGGCAATACGGGCTTGTTCCACACGGGCCACTAAGTCTGCCCCCGCAATTTGCGTGCCGTTGGCCATTTGTAAAATAGCCCCTTCTGTCCCTGAACTAATCAAGTATTCTTCCATGGCGGCATCGTCTTTTAAATAGGTTTCCGAATTGCCCCGTTTGGCCCGATACAAAGGCGGTTGGGCAATATATACATATCCCCGTTCAATCAATTCAGGCATTTGACGGAAAAAGAAAGTCATCAATAAAGTCCGAATATGGGCCCCATCTACATCCGCATCGGTCATGAAAATAATTTTATGATAGCGACATTTGTCGGCGTTAAAATCATCACGTCCAATACCTGTGCCCAAAGCGGTCACAATCGTTCCGATTTCGGCAGAAGACAACATTCGGTCAAAGCGGGCCCGTTCCACATTTAAGATTTTTCCCCGTAAAGGCAAAATCGCCTGATGAGCCCGATCGCGTCCTTGTTTGGCCGACCCACCTGCCGAATCCCCTTCCACAATAAAGACCTCTGAATCAGCGGGATCTTTGCTTTGACAATCGGCTAATTTCCCAGGTAGAGAAGCCATATCCAACGCCCCCTTACGGCGAGTCAGTTCTCTGGCCTTTCGGGCCGCTTCACGGGCGGCGGCGGCTTCTACCACTTTGCCAATCACTAAACGGGCTTCGGTGGGGTGTTCTTCAAACCATTGCTCTAATTTTTCACCCACAATCCCTTCCACCACAGGGCGTACTTCACTGGACACCAGTTTATCTTTTGTTTGAGAGGAAAACTTGGGGTCAGGAACTTTTACGGACAAGACAACCGTTAGCCCTTCCCGCATATCTTCGCCCGCTAAATCCACTTTTTCTTTTTTGGCAATTCCGCTGGAAACGGCATAGTTATTGACAGTGCGGGTTAAGGCCCCCCGTAATCCCGCCAAGTGCGTTCCCCCGTCCCGTTGAGGAATGTTGTTGGTAAAGCACAGGCATGTTTCGTGATAGGAATCCGTCCATTCCAAAGCGACTTCCACGGTAATGCCGTCTTTTTCGCCTTTTAAAAAGAATGGTTCGCCGTGTAAAGAGTTTTTGGAAGTATCCAAGTATTTGACAAATTCTTTGATGCCACCTTCGTATTCCATGTCTATGGTTTTGGTTTCACTAGAGCGTTCGTCAATCAAGCGCAAATGGACCCCTGAATTTAAGAAAGCCAACTCACGAATACGGTGTTCCAAAGTGTCAAAGTTAAATTCTGTTTGGGTAAAAATTTCCTTGGACGGGTGAAAGGTGACTTTGGTGCCGTGCTTGCCTACAGCCTCCCCTACTTCCACTAAGTGCTTGACTGTATTGCCGTCTTCAAAGCGGGCATAGTATTCTTTATCGTTGCGCCAAACGGTTAAATCTAACCAATCAGACAACGCATTAACGCAGGACACTCCCACGCCGTGTAAGCCCCCTGAAACCTTATAGGAGTTATTATCAAATTTCCCCCCCGCATGCAGTTGTGTCATGATGACTTCGGCGGCCGATACCCCTTCTTCCTTGTGCGTATCCACAGGCATGCCCCGTCCGTCATCAATGATAGTGACGGATCCATTCCCATTTAAAATGACATCCACACGATCGCAATAACCCGCTAACGCTTCGTCAATAGAGTTATCCAATACTTCATAAACCATGTGGTGTAATCCTGTGCCATCATCTGTGTCGCCAATGTACATTCCTGGGCGTTTGCGAACGGCCTCTAATCCATGTAAAACTTTAATAGAATCCGCATTATATTTGGCTTCGGCTTGGACAATGTCATTCTTTTCTGTCATGGTTTTCTCCTTTGATTTTTGCATTTAAGCAACCTTTAAAACTTGATGATTTTGTTGTACATCAAATTGGTCAAAAAGTCCAGTAAAATCTGAAAAAATTTGTCGGTCTGTGGTGGTCATCCATACTTGACTGGGGCGATTGAGTAAAATTTCAAACAAAGTATGACGGCGATGCGTGTCTAGATGAGCGGCGACTTCGTCCAACAAAAGAACTGGACATTTGTCTTGTTCGGCCATTTGCGCCCGCATTTCGGCCAAAATAATGGACAGTAAGAGAGCTTTTTGTTCGCCCGTAGAGCATAAATCAGCACTGCGATTTTGTTGTTGGTGAATGACGGTAAAATCAGCGGTGTGTGGGCCCGTTAAATTTCCCCCTTCGGCACAAGTTTTTCGGGCGTTTTTCAAATGCCCCATGAAGGCGTCTTCCACCAACACAGCACTTTGGCTGGTCAAGGCTTGTTCTAAAAGGCCCGTCAGGTGAATCTCCGCTGAAGGAAAAGATTTGTCCTCCGTCATGTCCAAGTAATGGGAAAGCCGATTGGTAATATCCAAGCGTGAGGCCGCAATCGCAATTCCTTTTTCCACCAACAGTGTTTCCAACCCATTAAGCCAAGCGTTCTCCATGCGTCCTTCCCGCAACAAACACAGCCATTGTTTTAAAGCGGTGTTATAATCGTTGAGTCGGTTGGCATGCTGGGGGTCAAAGGCTTGAACGATGCGGTCTAAAAAACGGCGGCGGGCGTTGGGGTCTCCGCAAAAAAGACGGTCTTGGGCCGGCGTCAGCCACAGGCATTGGAAAAAAGAGGCTAGCTCACTTTGTTTGGATAAAGATTTGCCATCTACACGGGCTTGACGGCGTTCAGAGCCTTCCACCATGCCGGTGCCTATTTTATGGTCGCCCAAAGGGGAATAAGTATCCGCCACGATACTCCACAAAGGATACACATTGTCGCCCATGCGGCGGGCCACATCGGCTAATTTGGCTGTCCTTAACCCCCGTCCAGAGGTTAAATAGGAAATCGCTTCTAACACATTTGTTTTGCCAACCCCGTTTTCTCCAAATAAAGCCACAGGCCGACCTGTCCTGTCTAAAGTCAAATCTAAACTGGGGTAAGAACGAAAGTTCGTCAGGCGCAATCGGACGAGGCCTGTTTTCATGGAATCATCCTAAACCCGCATCGGCATCAACACATACAAGGTTTGATCATCATTGATATCTTGAATGATGATGGGGGACACACTGTCTTCAAAGCGTAAGCGCACTTTGTCCCCTTTGATTTGGGACAAAATATCCAACAAATACCGAAAGTTAAAACCAATGTCAATACCGTTGCCCGCATACACAATATCCACTTCATCTTCAGCGGACCCTTCATCTGTGGCGGCCGAAGAAATTTGAAGTAAATTGGGTTGAATGGAAAATTTAATCCCGTGTGATTTTTCCGAAATCACAGACACCCGTTCCACCACGCTGGCCAAAGATTTTGTATCCGCCACCATTTCTTGAGTGTTGCCCACGGGAATGACCTTTTCGTATTCGGGGTAGGTCCCATCAATCAAACGAGAGGACAATTCAATATCCGCCATTTGAAAACGAATTTGATTGGTGGACAAAGAAATAACCACTTCTGTTGGATTTTCATTTAATAACTTGGTGAGTTCATTGATTGTTTTGCGGGGAATAATAATGCCCGGCATTTCCTTGGCCCCTTCAGGCAAGGCTTGCTTGGTACAGGCCAAACGATGTCCATCGGTGGCCACAGCGACCAAATTGTTTTCTTTTTGGTGCAAATAAATCCCGTTCAGGTTATAACGTGTTTCTTCCACAGAAACCGCAAAGCCTGTTTTAACAATCATGCCCGACAAATCCGATGCCGTCAGTTGAAAGCGATGGGGGGCTTCCTCACGGGCCATGGTGGGAAAACCATCGGCGGGCAAACTGGCCAACGCAAAGCGGGACCGCCCACAGGATAAAGTAGCTTGTCCAGAGGTTTCATTGACCGACAATTTCAGTTGCCCCCCTTCGGGTAAGCGGCGAATAATGTCGTACAATTTACGGGCAGGGATTGTGATAGCTCCTTCTTCTTCCACTTCAGCGGGGACTTTTTCCGAAATTTCAATTTCATTATCGGTGGCCCGCAACAAGAGTCCATCTTGTTTGGCTTCAATCAAGACATTGAAAAGAATGGGGATTGTTTGCCGTCGTTCCACAATACCTTGCGTGTGGGCTAATGCTTTTAAAATTTGAGATTGATTGACGGTTATTTTTAACATAAAAATCCTTTCATTGAGTCAATTTTTTGGTTTGTTAAAACTATACTTTAATTTCATTAAAAAATCCAGTAAAAAAAACATTTTTTTCATTTTTTCGGGGCTTTTTTCATTTTTTACTTTTTTTTTGAATCAAAAGGCGGTATAAGTAAGGAAAAAAGGGGGACAGATGGCTTATTCAGAATTGACTTTTTCCGATTTGGCACCGACATCGTTTTTACGCAAAGGTGATAAAATCATCCCTTCGGCGCAACCCGTGGGGCAGGAAGTGGCTCTGCGGACTTTAAAATGGGGCTTGTCTTTGTCTTCTTGGCCCAATGCTCACTTTTTTTGTGTGGGGGCAAAGGGGGTAGGACGCACGACTTTGACCTTGAAAGTTTTGCATGAATATGCCCAAGCACATCAGGTGGAAAAAGATTGGGTCTATGTGTGTGATTTTTCCTGTCCTTCTGTGCCGTTGGCCTTGCCTTTGGCGGCGGGGCAAGGGCTGGTTTTTGCCCATCAAATGCGAGAAACGATGGACAAATTGCGTCAAAAGATTAAAAAACTTTTTCGCCAAAAATCCTATGGGGAGAAGTTGCAAGAAATTGAAGATTTTTTTCAAAGGAAAAAAGAAACTTTTTTAAAAAATTTGGAAAGTATTTTTGCCAAAAAGGGGATTGCGTTGGTGCAATCGGGGGCGGGCTATGGCCTGTGTCCCCTTGTGCAAGATAAGGTCTGTAATGCGGATGATTTTCAGGCTCTTCCCCCCAAGGTGCGTCAAAAGATTTTGCCCGAATTAGAGGCGGCTAAACGGGAATTGGCGGCCGCTTTAGGGGATTTATTTGCCTATGAAAACGAAAAGAACACGACTTTGGAACAACTCAACCAAATGTTTGTGGAAGAACAAACGACTGTCTCGCTGGCCCCGCTTAAAGTGGCTTTTCAAGGTCAAGAACAAGTACAAAGTTATTTGGATTCAGTACAGACTTTTTTGGGGCATAAAGCCACCCTTTTGTGTGAAGACCCTGACACAGAAAACGTGTGGGGACAAGTTGGGGTGAATCCTTTTTTGTGTTTTGAGAAAAAAGAAGTCCCTGTGTTGTGTCCCGCACGGGTGGATATTCCCACTTTGTTGGGGAATTATGCGTTGAATTTTCAAACGGATATTCCCCCCTATAAACAACCGGTGGCAGGATTGTTGCACCGTGCGAACGGGGGCTTTTTGGTGTTGGACGCCGATGAAATTTTGCGTCAAGAAGATTTGTTTTATGTGTTAAAGCAGGTGCTTTTTTCCCATCAAATTTCGTTTCAAAATTCTTTTGGGGCGGGCCTTCCTATCCATGTCAG
The DNA here is from genome assembly GCA_934216505.1 of uncultured Alphaproteobacteria bacterium. Taxonomy (GTDB): domain Bacteria; phylum Pseudomonadota; class Alphaproteobacteria; order CAAHEQ01; family UBA3637; genus UBA3637. Next base: position 20,747 of record CAKQBW010000014.1, on the reverse strand, counting down.
AGTGGTGTTGATTGGGTCGTATCGGGCGTATGAAGAATTAAAATCCAAGGACGAAGATTTTTCCCAATTGTTTAAAATCGTGGTGCCTTTTGTGGAACAGATGCCCCGCACAGCGGCGGGGGAAAAAGCCTATGTGGCAGAGTTGGCTTTTTTTGCCCAAGAAAATCGGTTGAAAAAATTCAGCTTGTCGGCTTATCAGGCTTTATTAAATGCGGCGTCCCGCAGGGCCTCTTTTCCCAAAAAAGAAGTGTCGTTGCACTTTGCACAAGTGCATGATTTAATGCGTTCAGCGGATTATTTTGCCCGTTTGGCCAAGGCCACGCAAGTGTCGGCCTGTCATGTGCAACAGGCTCTATTGCAATGTCAGGAAAATGGGACAGTTTCCCAAAAACAATGGTTGGAAAATTTGACTTCAGGGGTGCTTTTACTCCAGGTAAAAGGCACGCAAGTCGGGGCGGTTCATATTTTGTCGCTTTGTGAAACACAAAATAAAAAGTTTGGACGCATGGCTCGTTTGTTCTGTACGACTTGGGCGGGGAATGGGACGATAACGGATATAGAAGGCCAAGTGGATTTTGGGGGACCGATTCACACCAAAGGTTTGTTGATTTTGCAAGGCTATTTAAAATCTTGCTTTGGGCAATCTGAACCCTTAAAGTTGGACGCTTCGTTGGGAATGGAACAATCCTATGGCCCCATTGAAGGGGATTCGGCCAGTTGTGGTGAATTGTGTGCGTTGATGTCCGCCATCGGGGGCATTCCTTTGTCGCAATCTATCGCCATCACAGGCTCTGTCAATGCGTTGGGACAGGTGGGGGCCGTATCGGGAATTAATGAAAAAATAGAGGGTTTCTTTGACGCTTGTCAGGCATTGGGGCGGTCGGCGAATCAAGGCGTGATTTTCCCCAGAAATTGTGTTAAAGAATTGTTGTTAAAGCCCGAAGTGGTTCAAGCGGTCAAGGAAAAGAAATTTCATCTGTATGCGGTGGATTTTATTGATGAGTGTATGGAAATTTTATCGGGGCTCAACAAACAAGCGGTTCATAAAAAAATATCAACTGCTTGGCATCAAGCCTATTTAAAGGCGATAAAATAAGGGGCCTATTTCGTGGGGGCAATCAACATGCCCATGTTGCGTCCCTCTAATTTGGGTTGCTGTTCCACTTTGGCGATATCGGCTAAATCTTTGGCTGCTCGCATTAAAATTTCTGTCCCCAAGTTCTGATAGGACATTTCCCGTCCCCGAAAGCGCAAATTAAATTTGACTTTATTACCGTCCCCTAAAAACTTACGGGCATTGCGCAATTTAAACCCATAATCATTTTCACCGATATTGGGGGATAATTTAATTTCCTTTGTTTCTTGAACTTTTTGTTTTTTCTTGGCTTCGCTTTTGCGTTTTTGTAATTCGTATTTGTATTTGCCGGCGTCAATGATTTTGCAAACAGGCATGTTGCCCGTTGTGGAAATTTCCACTAAATCCAGCCCCGCACTTTGGGCACGGCGCAACGCTTCACGTACGACCACAATCCCAACATTCGTGTTTGTTTCATCAATCAAGCGAACTTGAGGGGCAGTAATTTGCGTATTGATACGGGGTTCATCATTTGTTTTTCCCGTTTGAGCCGCACGGGAAGCGGGATTAAAAGTATTAACGATGGCTTGGTTCCTCCAAAAAATTTCCAACAATCTTTATTTTAGCGTTTTTTTTAAAGACATTCAAGTTTTTTTTTGCTATAATGGGATTTATGGGGAAAATAAAGCAATTTTTTTGGGGGCTTTTTTTGTTTATCGGTGGAATCGGGGGGCTGACTCCCGCGGTGGCCGAGTTTGGTCAAACACAGTGGTATGACCTCCCTTTTGCCCAAGTGCGTATGCTGTCTTGCTTGGACGGTATTGAGGCCCAAAAGATGGTGGTGGGCGGGGTCCAAATCGTTTTAAAACAAGGTTGGACCTTGCAAAAGCCCGCTTTGAAACCGCTACATGAGTCAGATTTATTGTGGATAGATTATCCGATTCGGCCGAATCCCCAAGAAACAAAGGTCTATTCTTCGGATATTTTTATTCCTGTGTTGGCCAGCCCTTTGTTGAATCCGCAACTGACCTTTGGTGTTCGGGGGGATTTAACGGCTTGCCATGCCCGCACGGGGTGTCTGACTTTACCAATTCAAATACAACTGCCCTTGAATACGAAAAGCCATAATTATACCCCCTATTGCGCTTTTATTATGGAACGTTTAAAGCAAGTGCCCCTGCCTTCGGGGGAGAAGATGAGTGCCACCTTTACCCCGCTGAATGAGCAAGAGGGACGGCTTTCGTTTGAAACAAATATGAAAATCAATCAGGCTTTTTTGCAAAATGATTCAGGGGCGTCTTTTCGGGTGTTGGAACGCCATTTTGAAACAGGCGTGCTGACTTTTCGGTTGTTGGGAAAAGATTTAGACAAAGTTAAAAATTGGATTTTGATTACCAACCAAGGGGTGTTTCGGGTGCCTGTTTTGGAAAAAGCGATGGTCCCCTCTGCCCCTCAAAAATCTGTCCCTTGGTCAGGGCTTTTGTGGGGGGGATTGTGGTTGTTTTTGGGCACACCTTTTTTTATTTTTTGGGGATTGGCATGGCCCAAAAATAAAAACGATTTTGTTGTTCAATCCCTGCAGTTGGCCCATGCGGGAACGCTTGTTTTTATTTTATTTGGTTTAGGGTTGGCCTTTTATCCCAAACAACTTTTGTTGCTGAATGATCCCCTTTATGGGGGAGTGAGTTTGATTTTGATGGGGGCGAGCCTCCTTTTTCCTCCCAAAAAAGTGGGGCTTGTTTTGTTGCTTTTTTGGGTATGGCCGAAACCTTATTTGTGGGATACAGTCAAGGCTTTTCAGGGGGAATCTAATTGGCTTATCGTTTGGGGGACAGGGGCTGTGGCTTGGCTTTGGTTGATATGCTTTATCCGAATAAAGGGCCAAAAAATGTGGGAGAGGTTCTTTCATCAAAATTTAAAGAAAATCCCTTTTCTAATCAATTTGTTTTTCTTGATGCCAACGGTCTATCTGTGCGTGTGGATGGTTTGCCAACTGAAGGAGCTGGAAATTCCTTTTCAAAAGACACTTTCTTTGAATTCAGGGCTCACAGTGGTCTGTGCGGGGCAGGATTGTGTGCCGTGGGTCCCAGAAAAAAATTATCCCGTTCATTTTATTTCGGAAGATTCCCCCGTGGGACAAGCCTATCTTCTCAGGTATCACCGTCCCTATGGGCCTTTGGTGATGCTATTGGATGCTCAGGAAATCACGGTCTTTCCCGAAACAATCACGCCCAAACAATTTCATTCGTTTATTTTAGATTGGCAAAATTATCACGTTCTTGGCACGCTAGCGCATCAACCAACTCATTTTGAGGATGCCCCGCATGCCCCTTCACCCAATGCCAAGTAATGTCGTGATAGGTGAGAAGAGGCACCAGTTGTTGCCACAATTCCACATTTAAGACTGGTTTATTATCCGATCGCCGCCACCCTTTTTGAATCCACCCGTCTAACCATTTCGTGGCCCCCTCCAGCACATATTTGCTGTCAGTATATAAATCCACTTGACAGGCTTGTTTTAACTCAGACAGTCCCCGAATAACGGCGGTCAATTCCATTTGATTATTGGTTGTTTGTGGGTGTCCGCCTGATAAATGTTTGGATTTATCTTGATAAGTCAATAAGCACGCCCAACCGCCAGGGCCTGGGTTTCCCGAACAGGCCCCATCGGTGTAAAGGGTGATGTGCTTTTTATTCATCTAAATCGTTATCCACAATAATTTTATATAAGGTTTTGGGTAAATCGGCCGCCCGTAATTGTTCGGTGGCTTTTTCGTTGCGTAAAAGGCGTGAAAGCCGTGCCAAAGCCTTTAAATGGTCGCCCCCCGCATTTTCGGGGACCAACAAAAGAAACAATAAATCCACGGGTTTTTCATCAACGCTATCAAACGCCATGGGTTCAGATTTGACGAAAGCACAATAGATATTTTTTAATCCCTCTAAACGGGTGTGGGGCAGGGCGACCCCACGCCCAATCCCCGTCGTTCCCAACCGTTCCCGTTCAATTAAAGCGTTGAAAATAACCTCCTCCTCTAGTTCGGTTTTTTCGCTAGCCAAATGAGACAACTTTTCCAATAACTGCTTTTTATTCAGGGCTTTTTTTTCAACCAGAATGTTATCAGCAGAAAGAATATCTTTTATCTTCATAGAAAACCCTATTGTTTGTTTTTGGGGTCTACCCAACCGATATTGCCATCATTGCGGCGATAGACCATGCTGAGTTCGCCATGGGCCGAATTGCGGAACAAAAAGGCAGGTAATCCCGCTAAATCCATGTGCATGACGGCTTCGCTGACCGTACAGGTAGGCATTTCCGCCTGCATTTCAGCAATAATCACAGGGGCATCCCCCATGGGCTCAGCGGCTTCAGCGGGCGCATCAATCACAGACACGGCCACCATTTGTGTGGGCAACGCTTTGTGATTGGTCATTTTATTTTTGTATTTTTTTAATTGGACATTCATTTTGCGAATGGCTTCATCAAGGGCGCCATAAGCATCATGGGCCTGTCCGGAAGCAGAAATCGTCAATCCCCCCACAGGACGGGTCGTAATTTCTGTACGGAAAGCCTCGCCTTCATGGGAAACTCGCACGGTGGCGTCTGTCGCATTGTTAAAGTATTTTTGGACGGTTTCCGAAAGGACTTTGTCGGCATACTCCCGCCAGCTGTCGCCTAAATCAATTTGATGACCAATAAGTGTAATTTGCATTTTTTCCTCTCTTTTGTTATAATTAAACCCATACAAGCACCATAGCGAAATTTGAAAGGTTTGTCAAGCGTGAATCATCAATCCCCTTCTTTTGGGCTGTATATTCATTGGCCTTATTGTTTAAGTAAGTGTCCCTACTGTGATTTTGCCAGTGTCCGTTGGGTGGCGAACGAACCCTTCTTGAAAACGGGCTATTTGCGGGATATCCACCAAGCCCCAGCGGGTCTTTTGACGAGCATTTATTTTGGGGGTGGAACCCCCAGTTTAATGAGCCTTCCTTTTTTTGATTTTTTAATGAATGAGATTCATAAAAAATGGACGCTTTCCCCACGGACAGAAATCACGATGGAAGTCAATCCTGGGGCCATAGAAAGGGAAAAGATGGTGGCTTTTCGGGCGGGGGGTGTGAATCGTTTGTCGGTGGGGGTGCAATCTTTGCGGGAAAACCATTTAAAATTTTTGGGACGCCGCCACGATGTGCCGACCGCCGTAAAATGCGTGCAAGACGCCCAAGATATTTTTCCCCGTGTGAATATGGATTTGATTTACGGATTGCCATATCAAAGTCAAAAAGAGTGGGCCAAAGAATTACATCAGGCTTTACAGTTAGGGCTGACCCATTATTCGTTGTATCAATTGACGATTGAGGAAAACACGGTCTTCTTTCACCGAAAACAACGGGGGTGTTCCTCCCTTCAAGGACGGGTGCTGTACCTTTTGACGGACGACATTATGAATCAAGCGCATTGTCCTGCTTATGAGGTATCTAATTACGCCTGTTTTGGGCAAGAAAGTCGTCATAATATGCTCTATTGGACGGGCAAAGACTATATCGGTATTGGGCCGTCTGCCTGCGGACGCGTTTTGGGACAGGCCACCCAAAATGAACGGACGGTGGGGGCGTGGCTGAAAAAGCCCACCACCTATGAATCCTTGACCCCTGAACAAAAGCGGTTAGAGCACCTGTTGATGGGATTGCGGTTAAGACAGGCTTTTTATCCCGAAGCCTCCCTTAATCCAAAGGGGATTGTTCGGGCGTTTCAAAATCATTGGATTGAGCGGGGGCCCCATGGGATTCGGCCCACGATTCAGGGGACACTAATGTTAAATCAGTTGATTCTGTTGTTGGCAACATAAAGAAAGCGGTGGGGTCTTGTTCCAAAGTTTCGGGGGCGGGGATAATTTCTTGCACCAATCGTCCTTTCTTTTGGACCAAGCGTAAGCCCCGTGTATTTGTCCCGTCTTCGTTCAACCGAATCAATCCATCAACCCCGTCATAGGGGCCGTTGTTTTTTAAAGTGGCCAAATTTAATTTTTCTTGGTCTGCCTGATCGCTGGCCCACCGAACGGAATCATAGGCAAAGGACGCCAAAGAAGCGGGCTTTTTTCCAAAAATATCCCAATATCTGCGGGTGAAAACGGTATTCTTTTTGTCGGGTAAATCGGCAAATAAGACGCCGTTTAAGGCTCTGTCTTTTAAAGGCTTGACGCTGGCCAAAGTATAAATGGGCACGATTTGGGGATTGACATCGTAAAAGGCTAAGATGGCTATGGCTTGACTTAAACGAATCCCGTCTTCAAAAACAATCAACAAATCAAAGTCCAATCGTTCCTGCATAGGGGTGGCCAAAATTTGTTGTTCTTCTTCGGTCAGATTTTTCTTTTTGGGGTCCACAATCGGGGGGAGAATTTTCAAAATAGCCGGGGTCAGGTTTTCCTCTTTTTCGCCATAAAGCCCGTATTTTTCCAAGTGCATCGTGGGACATTTTTGAATGGCTTTGTCCAAAGAATTCATCACAATTTCCCCTGTCTTGCTTTCGCTGCCCAAGACGGCGATACGTTGCTTTCCCTCTAAACACGCTTGATGAATAATGGTGTCAATTTGGTTGGGAATCAGCAAAGCAAAGGACGATTTTTGTTGGTCCAATACGGTGCTGTCGGACGTATAACTTAAAATGTTGGGGGCGTTTAAAAAGGAAGTACCCAAGGCTTTGAGTTCGTTGGAAAACACAGGCCCTAAAATCAAATCAGAATTTTGCGCTTTGGCCCATTGATAGGCTTCTTTGGCTCCCTCGGGAGTGCCTTTGGTGTCAAAGAATAATAAACGCAGACGGGATTGCGGTTGGTCCTTTAGGGCCATCAAAGCGGCATTTTGCATGTCTTTGCCAATGACTTCTTGATTGCCTGTCAGGGGTAAAAGCATGGAAACAGTTTTGACTGAGGGGGCGTCTTGCGATAAAGTTTCGGGGCTGTCAAAAGAAACAGGGGTCTCAAAGAACGAAGTCAGTCGTTGCGTTTGGCTACAGGCCGTGCAACACATTAAAAAAAATAAAAGCCCTAACCGCTTCATGAAAACTCCTTTTGTTTTGATATAAAATATGCTATACTAACCTTAAAGATTTTTCAAGTTTTTTTTGAAAGAGGTGAAAATGTTGTATTTGGTAGCGACCCCCATTGGCAATTTAGGGGATTTTTCCCCACGGGCCCGTGAAGTATTGGAAGCCGTTGATGTGGTGGCGTGTGAAGATACACGCACTAGTGGGCGTTTATTTTCTTTATTGGGGGTCAGGGTCAAAAAAACAATCGCCTATCACGATTTTAATGCCGAAAAAACGGTTCCGGCGTTGATTGAAAAATTACAATCTGGCCTGAATATGGCGTTGGTGAGCGATGCGGGGATGCCTTTAATTTCGGACCCAGGGTATAAATTGGTTCATGCCTGTCGGCAAAAGGGGATTGAGGTTCGTTCTGTGGCAGGTCCAAATGCCGCTTTAATGGCGTTGCAGTTATCGGGCCTGCCCACAGATCAGTTTTATTTCAGGGGCTTTTTATCGCCTAAATCGTCCCTGCGGCAAAAAGAATTAAAGGAATTACAGGACATTTCGGCCACTTTGATTTTTTATGAAACAGCCCGCCGCCTGTTGGAGACTTTAACTGATATGCGGCAAGTTTTGAAAGACAGACCTTGTGCAGTGGTGCGGGAAATTACCAAAAAATTTGAACAAACACGCACGGGGACGGTGGGGGAATTGATTGAATTTTACCAAACGCAAGGGTTGCCTAAAGGCGAGATTGTGTTGGTGGTTCAAGGGAATAAATCTGAGGGGATTCCTTTTGCGGTGGGGACGGTGGATATTGCTCAACTGCGGTCTTTTTTGTCGGCCAAAGATACAGCGCATGTTTTGGCGGTGGTGCAAAAAATCAGTAAAAAGGACGCCTATGAAAAAGTTTTGGCCGCTGACAAATAATCGGGCGGGACATTTGGCCGAAAAGGGGGCCTTGATTTTTTTAATGCTGAAAGGCTATCGCCTTGTGCGTATGAACTATGTTGTCGGACGGGGCACAGGGGCGGGGGAAATTGATTTAATTGTGAAGCGGGGAAAAACTTTGGTGTTTGTTGAAGTGAAAAAGAGGCCCACTCAAGAACAAGCCGCTCAGGCGATCAGAATCAAAAATCAACATCGTATCAGGCGAGCCAGCCAAGTTTTTCTCAGTCGCTTTCCCGAATATCAAGACTATCATATTCGCTATGATGCTGTCTTTATCTATCCATGGAAAAAGCCCCAGCATCTAGTCAATGCTTGGACGCCTTTTTTGATGATGATTATGTTGTTTTTAAATGGGTGTCAGATTTTGCCTAGTGCCTTGAATGTGGGGCACAGTGTGGGGGTGATGGTGGCGGACGACCAACCGTTGTCCCAAGATATGCGGGACATTGAAATTTACACCAAAGTCCGCCAAAAGTTGGCCGAAAAAGACATAAAGACTCTTTTGGATGTTCAAATAACTGTGTTTGGCGGACGGGTGCTTTTGACGGGGGCTTTGCCGAATATGGAAATGATTGCAATATGTACCGAAACTGCGTGGCAAGTCCCTTTTGTCCAATATGTTTATAACTATATTCGTTTGGGGGCAACCACGGGGGTTGTTCAATCGTCCCAAGAATCTTTTTCGGCGGCTTCAATTAAAACACGGCTTTCTTTGACGGAAGGCATTAAATCGTCCAATTATAAAATTGTTGTGGAAAATAATGTCGTCTATGTGATGGGCCTAAAGCAAGATGAAGCCGAATGGGAAAAGGCCCGTCAGGTGATCAAGCAAACCTATGGCGTAGAGCGGGTGGTTTATTTAATGAGCGACTTATGATTCTTCTGGGGGAAGGACATCAATTTGTGTGATTTTATGGCCCCGCTTTTTATGAACGGTGAATAAAAATCCCCCCAAATTAAATTGTTGTCCCACATGGGGAATTTGTTCAGCCGAATACATGACATAGCCCGCCAAAGTAATCGCATTTTCATCGGGTAAATGCCAATGAAAAGCCCGATTGATATCCCGTAAAGTAGCGTTGCCATTAATCCGATAGGTTCCATCTGCCAACACACGCCACGAAAGGGAGGCTTGATTGGGGTCGTCTGTTTCATCGGCAATGTCGCCCACGATTTCTTCCAATAAATCTTCTAAAGTAATAATGCCCTGAATATCGCCGTATTCATTGACCACAATGGCAAAATGTTCCCGTCTTTTACGAAAGGCCGACAGTTGGTCCAATAAACTGACAGAGTTGAGAACGAACCACGGTTTGGAACAATAATCCAAAACAGAAACAGAGGTGTTATGTCGCCATGCATCGGCCAATTTCATGGCTTTTTTAATGTGCAAAACACCCACAATATTATCCCGTCTGGTTTGCCACAGGGGAATGCGGCTATAGGGACTTTTGCGTAAAAAGGCCAACATTTCGGGAATTGGTGTGTCTATATTTAAACTGGACAAGCGGGATCTGTCCGTGAAAATGTCCCCGATGGTGGTTTCGGATAAATCCAAGATACCCCCCAACATACCCCGTTCTTGTACCAAGCCTTTTTCGGTCATAGAAATGGTGCCCCGGAGTTCTTCTTTTACTAATTCTTCGGCGGGTTTATCTGATTTTTTTTCGGGTAAAATTTTTAAAACCAATCGGCTGATTTGATTCAAACAGCCTACTAGTGGCCCCAAAATTAAAATTAAAAAATGCAAAGGATAAGCAAAGAAAAAAGCAAAAGGAATGGTTTGGCGCATCGCATAGGTTTTGGGTAAAATTTCGGCAAAGACCAAGACGAAAAAACTGACCGCTATAGTGGCAATGGCGACCCCTCGTGCGGGACCAAAGGCTTCAATCAATAAACTGGTGGAAAGGGCGGTCAAAGCGATATTGACCAAGTTGTTGCCCAGCAGTAAAGTTCCCAAAAGTTTATCAGGATTTTTTTTGATTTTTAACAAGATTTTGGCTTTTTTGTCGCCTTTGCCCGCGCGTTCCACTAACAAAGGCAGCGAAATAGCCGTCATGGCGGTTTCAATGCCCGAAAAACAAAAAGACAGGAATAATAAAATAAAAATTTTAATCATATCTTTTTCCTTTACAGGGAGAAACAACTCCTGTTTGGGCTAATAAATCCAAGACACGATACACAGTTTTGGATGGGTGCTCATCAAAAGATTCTACCATTAAATCGGCTTCTTGATAAATGGGATAACATTTTTTAACTAACTTTTCAATAATGGCTTTATTATCCATGGACGGGACCAACGGACGGTGGGTGCGTCCTTCGGTGCGGCCCGAAATGATATCTGCCCCCGCTTTTATCCAAATAGAAACGGCCTTTTCTTTGGCAATTTGACGGGTGTGGCCAGATAAAAAAGCGCCGCCCCCGCTGGACAAAACACACGGTTCCCCATTTAACAGGCGCTCCATCACTTTTTCTTCTCCTTTTTTAAATTCTTTTTCCCCGTATCGGGCAAACAAATCCGAAATAGTGAAGCCTGTCATGCGTTCAATTTCTTTGTCAGAATCCACAAAGGGTAAGTTCAGTCGGCGGGCAATCATACGGCCTAAACTGGTTTTTCCAACGCCCATCATGCCCACCAAAAGTAAGATTTTGGGTTGTAATAATTTTTGAGTCATGCTATAACTATAACACTTTTTTTTAAAATTGTCTAGTAAAGGAGGAAAAAAATGGCACTGACCGAAAAAAAGAAAAGTCCTTGGGGGCTGATTTTGGGGTTGATTGTTTTGGGGGGGATTTTGTTTGTGGCCCTATATGATTTTGTGCCCCAACAAACAACGCAAGAGGTGGTGATTCAACACACCATTGATTGATGCAGTTGGAAAAGATTGACGCTTTTTTGGAAATGATGCAGGCGGAGCGGGCAGTTTCCCCGAATACCTTGGCTGCCTATCAACATGATTTGATGCTTTTGGGGGAATTTTTGGCGACTCAGCATAAGGAATTGTTAGAGGCAACCCCTGTGGATTTACAAGACTTCCTGACGGATTTATTACATCGGGGATATTCGGCCCGTACGCAGGCCAGACGCCTGTCAGGGTTGCGTGAATTTTATCGGTTTGCCTATTCAGAAAATTGGATAAAAGAAAATCCCACCGATTATTTACAAAGTCCCCGCTTGCCCCATTCTTTGCCCAAATATTTGACAGAGAAAGAGGTAATGCGTCTGTTGAAAGGGGCCAAAGAAACCAATGAACGTCTTTATACTTTGTTGGAGGTATTGTATGCGGGGGGCATGCGGGTGAGTGAATTAGTGGGGTTGCCTTTAAATCACTTTTTTCCCAAAGAAAAACATTTATTTATTGTGGGTAAGGGAGGGCGTGAGCGGTTGGTTCCTTTAAACAGTCCAGCGTGTGAGGCGTTAAAGGAATGGATTTTTCATTTACAAAACAATCAAAAGCGCCCCACCAAATGGTTGTTTCCCTCCTATGCCCATTCAGGGCATTTAACGCGCGATGGCTTTTTTAAGGAATTAAAAAAGTTGGCTCTTTCTTTGGGGATTTATCCCGAAAAAGTATCGCCACATGTTTTTCGGCATTCTTTTGCTTCGCATTTGGTGGCGCACGAAGCCGATTTGCGTTCTGTTCAAAAGTTGTTGGGGCATGCGGATATCAGTACAACGGAAATTTATACGCATATTTTACCCGACCGATTAAAAAAGACAGTTGAAAATTCTCATCCTTTAGCGTATAATCGTCCGCACGAGGGGCAAAATGAAGATTGCTGATAAATATATTTTTCGCCAATTGTGTGTTGGCTTTTTGTTGGTTTTGGTGAGCCTGACCTTATTGGTTTGGCTGACGCAATCTTTGCGCATGATTGATATGGTGGTCAGTAAAGGAGCTTCGGTATGGGTCTTTTTGCAACTGACTTTATTGGTGTTGCCGAACTTTTTACAAATTTTAATGCCACTGGCTTTGTTTGCGGTCATTTTATTCGTCTTTGTCCGTATGCAATCGGATAAAGAATTGATGGTGTTAAAAGCGGTGGGGATGAGTTCGGCGCAACTGATGCGTCCTGTGATGTATTTGACGGGGATTTTGGTGGGCTTGGGATACCTTTTATCCTTTTGGATTATCCCTGATTCCACGAATGCTATGCGGGAAATGAAATGGAAAATTCAAAATAATCTGTCCTCGGTTTTATTACAGGAAGGTCAATTTAATACCTTTAAGCGGGGCATGATGATTTATGTCAAAGAACGTTTGCCCAATGGAGGGGTCAAGGGGATTTTGGCCTATGAAATCAAGGACGGGAAAAAAACGGCTTTGATTGCGGACGAAGGGACAATTTATCAAACGTCTGAAGGATTTGATATTTTATTTGGGCAAGGAGCACGGCAAGAATATATCCCCCAAACGAACCAATTTTCTGTTTTAAAATTTGATAAATACACTGTCAGTATAAACGAACATATGAAATCCGAAAGTATACGGATTCAAAAGGTCAATGAATTGCCTTTTTTAACCCTATTAGAAACATCCCGTGAAAAAGCGCCGTCTGAGGGAATGTGGCGTAAATATAAAGTAGAAGCAGTGAAACGATTGACCTATCCTCTTTATAATTTGGTTTTTGCGTTGCTGGCGTTGGTGGGGGTTTTAACGGGATTTTATGATCGGCGGGGACAATCATGGCAAATCAATACGGTTGTGGGGGCGGCGTTGTTGATTCAAACTTTATCGTTGGCTTTTGAAAATTTGGCGGGCAAACATTTATGGGCAATCAGCTTAATGTTGGCAAACATTGTGGTTCCTTTGTTGTTCATGCGAAAGATTTTCAGAAAAGATCTAGGCAAACGATTGGGAAAATTTTTATTTTTAGCGGGGGTGAGTCTTTCTGTTTCGGCGCATGCTTTTGTGGATATAGATGCTTCAGCCTTTGATAAAAAATCCCCGATAGATTTTTCTTCGGACAAAGTCAGCTATAATTTGCACAATAAAACAATGACAGCAACGGGGGATGTCCAACTCAATCAAAATGGCACCGTGTTTAAAACACAAAAGATTTTGTATAATCAAGAACAAGATATGATTCATATTCCTGGTTCTGCTACAATGATTTTGCCCGATGGGAATCAATCTTCTTTAGTTGATGTGCGTATTTATCCTCAAAAAGATGAAGTTATCACAGGAAAAACACGGGCGGATTTTATTGATGGCAGTACTTTGATGGCGGAACAAGTTGTGCGTCAGGGCAAAGAAAAAAGCAACACCCTAAAGGACGCTTATTATACGCCGTGTGAAATTTGTGAAAACAAAGCCCCTTTGTGGCAACTGCATGCCCGAACAGTTGAACAAGATGAACAAAGTCATTTGCTTCGTTTTTGGAACAGTTTTTTTGAAGTAAAGAATGTACCTATTTTTTACTTCCCTTATTTTCAAATACCTGATTTTACCATTAAACGGAAGACGGGTTTTTTGTTGCCTGGGTTTGGGAGCGATTCCACCATTAAAACCTATATTAAAATACCGTATTTTATAGATTTAGCCCCGAATCAAAACTTGACCTTGACGCCCATTATTTCATTGTCACAAAACCCCATGGGTATCGTGGATTATCGGGGGCTTTTTACCCAAGGGGAATTTAATTTTCAAGGTTCTTTAACCAAAGATGATGCGGGGAAAAGTCAAGGGCATGTGAAAACAAATTTTATTTATGATATCTCTGATGAATGGCGATTGTCGGGGGAATTTTCCCGTACGATTACGGATACTTATTTTCGCCGTTATAGTGTGATTGAGATGGATGAAACACAATCCTTTTTGACTTCGGATTTGAAGGCAGAATACTATGGGAATCAATTACAGGGGATTTCTCATTTCTATCATTTCCAAAGTTTGCAAGATGGGATGAATTCCAAAACAATTCCTTTGATTTTACCCACCTTTCAGGCCAATTATCATTCCAAGGCTTTTACCGAACAAGGCGGGCATTTTTACACGCAAGTCAGTGGGGCCTTTATCAATGACAGGACGCACTTTAAATCCAACCGTATGACTTGGCAACAAGGGGTGATTTTACCCCACAAGACAAATTTTGGATTGGTGATGAATTTGGAAGGCATGATTCGTTTTGATGGCTATAGCATTGATTCGGGGCAAAATTTAACCCATACTTTGAATGTTCCAAATGATTCTTATTGGATGGGGCGGGCTTTTCCTCGGGCGACTCTCAAGATGTCTTATCCGATGGCCCAATACAGCGATTCTATGACCCAAATTTTGGAACCTATTGTGATGTTGGTGTTGGCTCCCAATGGGGAAAATTCGGATAAAATCCCCAATGTGGATAGTACAGTGTTTGACTTTAATGATGTGAATTTATTTTCCTCTAACCGATACGCAGGGTACGATCGGGTGGAATCTGGTTCTCGCTTGAATTACGGGGTACAATGGTCTTTGTATCCCAAAAATGATTTGCCGTCTGTTCAATTTTTGTTTGGGCAAAGTTATCGCCTGCGCCATGAAGATGAATTGACGGAAACAATGGGCTATCATCATAATTTGTCCAGTTATGTGGGACGCATCAAGGTGGATTATAAATTCATCACGATGATGTATCGTTTTCGGTTGATGCAGGAAAACTTTAAAGCGCAAAAGAACGACTTTGTTTTTGAAATTGGACGGGACCCTTTGCGTTTGGGGATGGATTACCTGTATCAAGACGGGTATAAATTGGGAACTAAAATGTTTAATAAGCAAGAGGAAATCACCCTTTACGGTCGGTCTAAATTGACCCAGAATTGGTCTTTGGAAGGGCGCTATCGTTATAACTTTTTAAAGACAGAACGGGGACCATTGGAAGCCTCGGCAGTACTGCGGTATGACAACGAATGTGCGGCCGTTGAATTTGAAGGCAGAAAATCCTATACTAAAGGAAGAGATTACAAGGGGAATTCGTCCCTGTCTGTTCGGTTATATTTGAAAACATTGGGAGGTATTGGTCAATGAAATACGCTTTAATGGTCTTGTTGGGATTGTCTGTCAGCCCTGTTTGGGCGGGGAATTTAAAAGCCATCGTTAATGATGCGGCGATTTTTGAAGCCGATGTCAATCAACGGGCGGGGCTGTTAAAAGCCCAACAACCCTCTGTCTATGGGGCGATGACGGAACGGGATTTACAAAAGGCCAGTTTGGAAAATTTGATTGAAGAAACTTTGAAGGCGCAAAAGGCGCAGGCGATGGAAATTCAAGTCAGTGAAGCAGATATTGATAAAGCGATTTTACATTTGGAACAACAAAATGGTTTTTCGTCAGGGGGCCTGAAAAAATTATTACAGCAAGCTAAAGTTCCCGAAGAAACTTTACGCCGTCAAGTCTTTGCGGATTTAATGTGGTTGCAATATGTGCGTTCGCAAATTCAACCGCCCCAAATTCCTGATTCGGCGGTACGGGCGCGCTTGGACCAAATCCGTCATCAGTTGGCAAAACCGTCCTTTAATGTGGCGGAAATTTTGGTGCCTACTTTGGCGCAAGCACAAGAAATTTGGGACCACCTTCAAACGGGGGCCGATTTTAATGAAACAGCCCAGCGGTATTCCAAGGCTTCTTCGGCGGCCGCAGGGGGCTATGTGGGGATGATTGAGGCCAACCATTATGGTAAAGAAATTGCCTCTATCATGCAACAAATGCCCGTGGGACAGTTGTCTCGTCCTTTGGCCACCTCAAAGGGGTATTTGATTTTGTTGATGTTGGACAAAAAATCGCCGATTCAAGGGGACGATATTCTCCTTTGGGAAGTGGCGCAAGGGGGCTTGAGTGAGGAAACGCACCAAAGTGAAATTACCCAAACAAAAAATTGTGCGGATTTTGAACGGGCGATTAAAACTTATGGGGTGGCGACCAGTTTTCAACGGGGCTGGACAGATCCGATTCAATTGCCTGTTCAACTGAAAGAAATGCTAAAAGACACCGTGGTGGGCGATGTGTTGGGACCCGTTAAAGTGCCACAGGGCCAACTCTTTTTTATGAAGTGCTCGGTCAAGTCGCAACGGGTTATTCCTTCGTTTGAGGAAGTCAAAGAACATTTAGAGATGGAACAAATGGAGGTTTTGGCCAAAGGGCTTTTAAAGGCCGAAAAACGGGGAGCAGTCATTGAATATAAATAAGACAAAAACTGTTCAACGGCGGCGTCAAAGAATATCATTAAAGGAAGGATTGGTTCGGCGGATGATAAAAACAATTTGGATTGATGGAAAAAAAATGGCAGCGGAAACTTGTGAAAAGTTGAAAGTACGGATTTCAAATTTATCCCGTCCCCCGCAACTAGATGTCATTTGGGTGGGGGAAAATGCGGCCAGCCAAATCTATGTGAATCATAAAAAAAAGTTGGGGGAATCTATCGGGATAACGGTCCATGTGCATCATCTGCCCGAAATGATAACTCAAAACGAAATTCGTTCTTTGATTGATCAGTTGAATCAAGATAAAAAGTCGGACGGCATCTTGGTGCAGCTGCCTTTGCCAAAGCATTTGGACTCAGATAGTTTGTTGGAAGACATTGACCCCACCAAAGATGTAGATGGATTAAGCAGTTTTAATTTGGGCCGATTGATTTGCGGAACGCCTCAACTGATGCCCTGTACGCCGCAAGCGTGCTTAAAGATGATTGAATCTGTTTGTTCGGCCCAAGAAATGAGGGGAAAAACAGCGTTAGTGATTGGGCGTTCTCGGTTGGTGGGTAAGCCGATGTTTCAATTACTTTTGACCAAACATTGTACGGTGATTCAGGCGCATTCCAAAACAGAAAATTTACGCCAGATGTGTCGCTTGGCAGACATTGTAGTCGTGGCAACGGGACACCCAGGATTAATTGGGGCGGATGATATTAAAATCGGGGCTATTGTGATTGATGTGGGGATTTCTAAATTGCCCGATGGGTCTATACGGGGCGATGTGCGGTCCAAAGAATTAGAGGGGATTGCCCGTGCGGTTAGCCCTGTGCCAGGGGGCGTTGGCCCTATGACCGTGGCGATGTTGATGGAAAATACGGTCCATGCCGCCGAAATGCACCAATAATCCCTCTTTCTTGTTGTTTTTTGAGGGGAGGACGAATGATGGAGGGGCTACCCACAAAAAACAAACTTTATCATTTTTTTCTTTAGACAGGAATCTAACTTTCGGGAAAAAAGTACTTGCATTCAAAAAAAGAAACGTGTAGAATAACAACCGGTTTTATTTTTTGGGGGACTCTTTGATGCATTCTAAATCAGAATCTGGGCGCACTGTGCTTGAAATGATTGTTGTTATCGCTTTAATCATGCTGTTGATTATAGGGGGGTTATACGGTGTAGAAAGAGCCTATATCAAAGTGCAAGTTAAGTTTGTGACAGAGCGGCTGATTACCTTGAAAAATCAAAGAATGATAAATGCAGCCCAAAAACAAGGAAGTAATAGGCATACAGAGCAAGGGCCTTTTGGGGCGGAGTTGGTTGTGAAAAATGGAGAGGTCGGTACTGAAGATCAGGATTATTTTTTGATTATTGTCAAAAAATTAAATGCTTATTTTTGTAATGAGATGGCCAAAGCAGATGTGGGGGCGGTGAAAGTTGATGAACAGTGTCCCGAGGAGTCTATTTTTTATTTTTCCAAATTTTCTGATGGAACAGGGGGAGGGAGTAGCATGAACCCTGATGCAGGGAATCCCCCCTCACAAAATTGTGAGGCGGGGTGGTCGGCCACGCGTCCCAGTTGTAGAGCAAATCAAAAATTGGTGTCGAATGGTGGGTGTTATCAATGTCAGGACTTGGTGGCCTGTGAATCCCCATGGGAAAGTTATGTCGATTGTGAATGGGGACGGGAAGAAAAATCTTTGCGTTTGGCCGATGAGACAACTTGCTATCAGTGCGTTGATTCAACCGATTGTCCGTCTGGTTGGTCATTGGCGGCTTCCGTCAGTTGTGGCGTGGGGAAAACAAAGACGATAAAACCTTTGGCCAATGGTACCCAATGCGCCCAATGTGAAACACTGGCGACTTGTAATAGCACTTATCCCGAAACGATTTCTTGCGCCGCTAACCAAAAAGAGGAAGTTGCCTTTACGGCGGCTGATGGTAAGACATGTAAAAAATGTACTTACTTAACCTCTTGTGCGGACAAATCAGGCTACAGTGCAACTCCTTGTGTTCGGGATAAAGTTGTGGATCAATCCTTTACTTTACAGGGAACATCAATCACCTGTTATAAGTGTAAAGAGATTACGGCCTGTAGCGATCAGACGGGCTATCAAGAGGGGAACTGTCAGAATAATCAGACCCTAGTGGATTCCTTTACTTGGAACGGAAAAACTTGTCGCAAGTGTGTGAATATGACCACTTGTGCGAGTCCATGGTTCTCGTCAGCTACTTGTTATCCAGGGGAAACTAAAGAGGAAATGTCATTGGCAAATGGAACGGGCAAATGTTATCGGTGCACAGGGACGGCCTATACGACCTGTGCAGCGGCGGGGCTCTCCTCAAGCACCTGTGGAAACGGTTATACCCAAACGACAAGAACATTAAAGAATGGCACTACTTGTTATGAGTGTGCTTGTCAAAACAGTTGTGGGACACAATGTTGTTCTTCACGTGAAAGTTGTCAAAATGGGACAACTTGTGTTTGTTCGGCGAGTTATCCTATTGAAGATGCCGAGGGAAATTGTCAGGCTTGTCCGACTTCCACTTCACGGGTCATTGTGGCCCAAAGTGGGGATTGTAAGAATGTTTGTTCAGGGGCTGTTGAGACACCTAACGGCGATGGGACCTATAGTTGTTGCCCCCGCAATTATCCCCGTTGGAGCGGGACACACTGTGTGGCTTGTTCAGGCAGTACGCCGTATTGGGACGGGACACAATGTACGGTGTGCCCTAATGAAACCCCCCATTGGAATGGGAGCCAGTGTATAGCCTGTTCAGGCAGTACGCCACTTTGGACGGGAACCGCATGTGTGGCCTGTCCGACAAACGGGGGAAGTGTTGTTTTGACGACTTCAGGCGTGTGTGCTTCTGCTTGTAATGGTGCCGAAACAGACAACGGTAATGGGACCTATACTTGCGCTGATGCGAGTATGATGTGTCAAACGGCGATGACAAATGCTGGATTTAAAAGATGTGGTACGACAACGACTTCTGAATGCTTTACTGTCTCTGGAAATAATGTGACTTGGGTACATACGGGGACCAGTGCGATGACTTTAAGTAGTTCTAAAGAATTGATAATGCCCGCTTGCAATCTGACGGTCAATACTAGAACACAAATATGCGGAAATATGACGGTTCGTGATTTAACAATAACAAATTCGTCAACGGAGGAGTATGGATTGTATGCAGATAAGGGCAATAAAAACACCATAACCGTTGGGGGAAATTTAAGCGCAACAACCCAATCAGGAGCCGCCATTTATTTGCCTGAAGGGGTAACACTCACCGTTGCAGGAGATGTAACGGCGACAAGTACGAAAACGAGTGCTGTATCAACGACGAGCGGTAGCACTTTTAATGTGAGGGGGATTTTTAGGCCAAATGGGATATGTGGGGCTGATTTACGCGGTAATGCAGATTTTGCTCAAAGCGTTGAGGCTGAGAGTGGGGGAACCGTTGCAGCCTTATATTTAGCCCCTGGTTCTTCAGATGTCATAACATTTCATGGGAATGTTGAGGCCACTTCTACAAAATTTGAGACGGCCCTAAAAATTATATCAAATGCCAATATTACCTTTCATGGGGATGTAACTGCGACGGCAACTTCTAGTAGTAGATCTACGGGGGGTGCCTTTTCAATCAATCCTACAGGATATGATGGGGAAACGATACATACGATAACGATAGGGGGAAAACTTCAGGCTATTGCTAATGGAAAATTTAATGGTATAAGAGTTGTTAAGGCGACCCTTAATGTTACGGGAGATATTGTGGGTATTAGCAAGGGGACAGGGGGAAGGGCTAACGAGAGTGTTGGTATTACTGTTAGTAATGGGACTATTAGATCAACAGGCGGTATAATTGTGGGAAAAACAGGCTACACATATGGAATTTATATGGTTTGTCCTGCTGAATTAAATGCCGTAAGAGGAATTTATTATAATGGGACGGATACAAATGGTATTAAGAATGTTACGAATACGAATTGCACAATTACTGGAACAAAATATAAGTCCATTCCTGCTTCGTATGATTCACTTTAAGGAGAGGCTTTATCTTACAAGATGCCCGATCAGGTCGGGCACGGTAGATAAGGATTTTAAAAGTCCTCTTTTTCCCAGAACAAAAACCCAAAAAGGCAAAAAATTGGCGGAAAGATGGGGATTCGAACCCCAGATAGAGACAAGCCCTATAACAGATTTCGAGTCTGCCGCATTCGACCACTCTGCCATCTTTCCGTATCTACGACTCTCAATCTGTTTCGGTCTTGCTGACGCAATCCCTAACAAATTGGATTGTTCGGGCTGTTAAAGGTCGCCCTCACACTCTTTCACCTTCGGTTCAATGGCGAGTCTGCCGTATTCGACCACTCTGCCATCTTTTAAGTATTCACGACTCTCAATCTGTTTCGGTCTTGCTGACGCAATCCCTAACAAATTGGACTGTTCGGGCTGTTAAAGGTCGCCCTCACATTCTTTCACCTTCGGTTCAATGGCGAGTCTGCCGCTCATCACGCACTC
>CAKQBW010000013.1 GCA_934216505.1 uncultured Alphaproteobacteria bacterium | reverse complement strand
ATCGGGCTTTCTTTGATGATTGGAATAGGATATGACAATTTCATTCAGATGTTAGAAGGAGCCTATGAAATAGATCAGCACTTTCAATCAACTGATTTCAAAGAAAATATCCCCGTTCTTATGGGATTGATTGGGGCTTGGTATGCGGGTTTTATGGGGGCCGAAGGGACGGCTGTCCTCCCCTATGATCAATATTTGAATCGCCTGCCCGCCTATTTACAGCAACTGGATATGGAATCCAATGGAAAAGGTGTTGATAAAAAAGGAGAGCCTGTCTCTTATCCAACGGGACCTATTTTGTTTGGAGAACCAGGCACGAACGGCCAACATTCTTTTTATCAACTGATTCACCAAGGCACGCATTTAATTCCTGTGGATTTTATTGCGCCGATTCATTCGCATAATGAAACAGGAACACATCACGATATTTTATTGGCGAATGTTATTGCCCAAGGGGAAGCCTTAATGAAAGGAAAAACAGCCGATGAATTAAAGGCAGAAGGCGTGGAAGACGCTTTAATTCCCTTTAAAAAGTTTTCAGGCAATCGCCCCAGCAATACGATTTTGATTGACAAAATTACCCCCAAAACATTTGGGGCACTCATTGCGATGTATGAACACAAAGTCTTTGTGATGGGGACACTTTGGAATATCAATTCGTTTGACCAATTTGGGGTAGAATTGGGCAAGCAACTCGCCAAAGCAGTTTTGCCTGAATTAAAGGATAAAAATCAAGAACTTAAACATGATTCTTCAACAAATGCTTTAATACAAAAAGTTCGGGAAAATAGATAATTTTTTAACAGGAGGAATTGATATGTATAAAGAAAAAGAATCAGGTCGGTCTATGGTAGAGATACTGGGAACGCTGGCGATTATCGGCGTGTTAAGCGTGGTGGGAATAGCGGGCTATACAACGGCCATGAATAAACATAGAACGAATAAATTGTTGCAACAGGCTTCCCTTCGTGCTGTTGTGGCTTCCACGCAAATTCAAAGAGGGGCTAACACACCTACTTTAAGGGAATTTACAGACAACAATGTCGGCGAGGCATCTTTAAGCCGGAATATCCCTTGACGCGATTCCCGCCTGCACACGAATGACAGAGATGAAATGCCAAAACAAACAGGGCAACAAAAAATCGCCCCGTGGTGGGGCGATATTTTTTTAATCTTATTTTTTTGCGCTGTACTTAAAATTTTTCACTTTCGTTTTTAATTCAGAAATTAAATCCGCCATACGCCCTTGATGTTGTTGCAAAAAGGTTGTGTATTCGCTGCGATAACTCATTGCCATACTCACCCCTTCCACACTGATATCTATAATCAAAAAAGTGTCGTTTTTAGAACGGACACGCCACACCAAAGCAATCGGTGTTTTATCTTGGATTTCGCTTTCCACATAAAATTGATTCTTTTGTTGCGCAGGGCGTGAGGAAATAAACTTAACCGTTTGACCATTATAAAGCCCAAATCTATCCGTCCAAGTTTTTGTCAGCAACTCAGTAAAAACAGATAAAAACTCTTGCTTTTCTGTATCAGAAGCTTTTTTCCAATAGGCTCCCAAAACAAATTGTCCGATACTTTTCAAATCCAAATTAGCAGTAAAACGTTGCCGCATAAAGGCTTCCCGTTCAGAATGACTATGCGTTCCTTCTATTCCATTTTCAATCACATCTTTTGACAGATTTTGCAAAAAATCTATCGCCGAATCTGAGGCCAAAACAGGCACAGCCCACAAACACATAATTAAGGAGAGAAGTATTTTTTTCATTTTTTTCCTTTCATTCTTCTATTTCAAAATCAAATTCATACGATTCAGCGGTATCTTCGTCCGTTTGAATCACTTGTTTTATTTTCTTTTGGCGATTTTGTTTATACATTGTACGCAAAGTCGCATAATAGTCCGTTGAAGAGTTCTTCAAATTTTCAAGCAAATCCATCCCTCTTTCATACTTATTCAAAGCATTTACCCCCAACGCCGAAAGAACAAGAGCATGCTCATCATGGACACGCCATTGAACAATATCCGTCAAACCATCTACCCCCATACCAATTGCATCACGGGGATTAGAGGGCCCCAACAAGGGCAAGACCAAATAAGGCCCCCCTTCTTTCCAGCCCCATTTCGCCAAAGTCTGTCCAAAATCATAATCTGGCGCGGGGATATCCATATCTGTGGCCACATCAAACATACCAAAGAAGCCAAAAGAAAGGTTAGTGGCTGTTCGGACCAACACCCAACCTGCGTCTTTTAATTCACCCTGTAGTAAGGAATTCGTCAAATAAGCAGGCTGTTTTAAAGTGGCAAAAACATTCGTAATGATATCCCGAAAAAAGGACGGAACAGCCCACCGATACCCCTTAGCAACAGGCTTGATAATCGCTGTTTCCATTGTCTCATTAAAGGAAAAAATCGTCCGATTCATCGGCTCCAATGGGTCATTTTCAAAATCCAAAGAATTCCCTGAGATCGTTTGACAGCCCGCTAATAACAAGACAGACAGAAAAGTAATGCATAAAAAATTTAACTTCTTTTTTATTTTTCGCATTTTTTTCTTGATTTTCCTTTTAATTTATTTCAAACTATAACTATACTTGGGGTAAGACTAACAAATTCTAAACTAAAGGTCAAGGGGAAAAATGTTAAATTTTTTTGAAAGAATCATTCTTGTAAGTATCCTAGCGATACCTCAGGTGGCTTTTTCCCAAGGGATTGACATCCCCGAGTTTATGGAAGAAGATGATCCTGAATTAGAGGCACCTGCCCTCCCCCCAAAAAACAATTCAAGTACGGGATATCCAGCCACTGCTCAAATCTTTCAACCACAAAAAACTGTAGGGACACCTCCTCCTTCTGAAGTTTCCAAAGAAACCACACCGAATCTAGGGCGAAACGAAATCCCGCTGGAAAGGTTGGTTTATTCCCATTCTCCTTTGCCTGAATTAAGCATTAATTTAACAAGAAAAGAATCCCCCAAAGATCCCATTCCAACACCCAAAGAATGGCCCGCTATTTCTTTATCGGACAGCAAAACAAACCCTGACGATGACGTAAGCCTTATCAACGGTTCCACGAATTCGTTGGATGCAAGGGATTTTGAATTAAATGGTTTTTCTTTGGGAATGACGCCAATGGATATAGGGAAAATTGCCATAGAAAATGGGTACAAAATCACAAAATCTCAAAAAGAATTTCCTTTATTTTTAACCACACGTTATGAACAAGAATGTCGTTTGACTGGGCTTTATATCCCTCATGAAATTCGGTCCTGTATTCGTCAAAAAGGCCAAGAAAACAACACAATCTTTTTAAAGAATATGACCGTTGAAAGCCCCAATAAAAAAGAATCTTATTTATTTGAATTTACTTCACCTGCTACCGAAAACAAAGCCTGGCGCATTACTTATTTCAACAAAGGCGATAATTCTTTAAACTTCACCCAAATCAACACCGCCAAAAAACTGAATCGTCGGGATCAATTCTTTCATGCGGTTTTCAGCAAATTTGGTTATCCCAGCGATAGCACCAATTTTATATGGGGACAAAAAGACGATGCTTTTATGCAAGTATCCATGTACGGCACAAATTATGATGCTCAAATCACCCTAACGGATACGGTTTTATCTGATGAAGATTACTTTGAAGCCAAAGAATGGTTGGAAGAAAATCCCGCCCCCGAACAATTTAATTTAGGAGAGTAAATGCCTCAAGATTTTAATTCATTTTTAATCAACTATACTTCTTTGGCAAAGGAAGGAAAACTCACGCAACTTATCGGACGGGAAAAAGAATTAGAACGATTGATTCATATTTTACTCCGAAACACAAAAAACAACCCTGTCATTGTGGGAACAAGTGGTATCGGGAAAACCGCCTTGATGGAGGGGTTGATTGCTTTTATGTGCAGCGAAAGCGCCCCAGAATATATGCAAACTCGTGAAGTAGTGGGGTTGGACATTGCCAAAATTATGTTGGCCAGTAAAAGCGACACCGAATATGAAGAATTGGTCAAAAATGTTTTACAATTAGTTGTGGATTCTAACCATCAAAAATTACTTTACTTAAAGGATATTAGTTTTTTGGTTCCCGTTGAAACAAACCCAGAAAATCGTGAGCCTGCCAAATTTTTGAAACTCTGTCTTTTAGGGGGACAAATCAATTGTTTAGTGGAAACGGATACCCTCAATTTTGTGGGACACTTGGAAAAAGATACGGCTGTGATGGGGTGTATGCAGTCTTTGTTGTTAGAAGAACCCACCCTAGAGGAAAGCATTCAAATCTGTATCGCCCGTAAAAAGGCTCTGGAACAGCACTATTCCATTCAAATTCCCGATGACACCGTCAAGGTCGCCTGCCAACTGACAGGTCGCTATATCAAACAACGGGCCTTTCCCGAAAAAGCCTTGGATTTATTGGACGATTCGGCCAGTTTGTTAATGATGGATATTGCCCGTGGAGAAGTGGCAGAAGAATCCAACACTTTGACCCAAGATTTTTGCTTCAGAACAATTGCCGATTGGACAGGGATTCCCGTTGAAAAAGTTGATGCCGAAGACCGTGAGCGTTTGGCCAAAGCAGAAGATATCTTGCGCCAACGGGTCGTGGGGCAAGACAATGCCGTTAAAGTTGTGGCGGACGCTTTGCGCCGTTCTCGGTCAGGCTTACAAGACCCCAACCGTCCCATTGGTTCATTCTTATTTGTGGGGACAACGGGTGTAGGTAAGACAGAGTTGGCCAAGTCTTTGGCGGATTTTATGTTTAACGATGAAACGGCTTTACTGCGTATTGATATGTCCGAATACATGGAACGTTCCTCAGTCACCCGATTGATAGGCCCTCCCCCAGGCACACCAGGCTTTGAACACGGGGGACTTTTGACCGAGGCGGTGCGCCTGAAACCTTTTCAAGTCGTTTTGTTTGACGAAATTGAAAAAGCCCACTTGGATATTTTAAACTTGATGTTGCAACTATTGGACGAAGGACGCCTGACAGACAGTAAAGGCGTCACCGTAGATTTCAGAAATACGATTATTATTTTGACGTCCAATGTCGGGGCAACTTTGCCCAGTTATCAGCGGGTAGAAAAACTGACCGAATACTTCCGTCCTGAATTTTTAAACCGTTTAGACGATATTGTCTCCTTCCACCAATTAAAGCCTGAACACTTGCGCCAGATTGTTGAAATTCACCTGAATAAATTATTAAAACGGGCGAAAGCATTAAATTATTTGGTGACCGTAGATGAAAAAGCCAAGGATTGGTTTGTTGATGAAGTATTTACCTCTAAATTTGGGGTACGGGCATTAAAGCGTTTGATTCAAGAACAAGTGGAAACGCCCCTTTCTTTACTGATTATGCAAGACAGAATCCACCCAGGTCAGCCTGTCTTTTTGAATGTAGATGAATCAGGACGTAAATTGCGTATTTACGCCAAGCCTGCCACGGCAAACGCCCCTGCTATGGAAATTAAAACCCCTGAAAAACAACCTGAAGCAGAGGAAGAAGACCCTATTGAAGCGGTGGAAAATGTCTCTGATTCAGAGACCAGTGAAATCATAGAAGATAATTCAAATGACGAAAATGAATCTGACAACTCAATTACTTGATTGGTATCAAGTTTATGGACGGGAACTGCCTTGGCGTGTCAAAGGCGGGGCACATGAAAATGCCTATGCTGTGTGGATTAGTGAGATTATGTTGCAACAAACAACTGTGGCCACTGTCATTCATTATTTTTTAAAATGGATGGAAAAATTTCCCACGATTGAAGCCCTTGCCAACGCCGATGAACAAGAGGTTTTGTTGGCATGGCAAGGAATGGGGTATTACACAAGGGCCCGCAAAATTCACGAATGTGCCAAAGTTTTAATGAAAGAATACCATGGGATTATCCCCAATGATAGGGAAAAGTTATTAAAGCTGCCTGGGATTGGCCCTTATTCTGCCAGCAGTATTTGTTGCTTTGCTTTTAACCAACCCGAAACAGTCGTAGATGGGAATGTGATTCGTGTCATTGCTCGGTTAAATGGGATTCAGCATCAAGTAGAGGCCAAAGACATTTACCCCATTGCGCAAAAATTAACCAGCCCTGATCATGGGGCAGATTATGCCAGTGCTATTATGGATTTAGGGGCCACCGTTTGCACCCCCACGCATCCAAGATGTGAATTGTGTCCTTGGCGGGAAAATTGTGTGGCCCGTCAAAAAGGAATCCAAGAGCAAATTCCCCTGATTAAGAAACTGGCCAAAAAAGAGGTTAAGGGACAAGTTTTTTTAATTCAGAACAATCAAGGGGAATATCTGATTCGTCAAAGGACGGAAAAAGGGTTATTGCACGGTTTGTGGGAATTTCCATGGATACAAAAATCGGGGGACCTATCTGGACCAAAAATTACCCATACTTTTACGCACTTTAAATTGATTTTAGAAGTAATAAAATTAAATAAAAACAATATATTACCGCAAGAAGTTCAAGAAAAAATACAAGATTGTATTTGGGTCAAAAAATCTGATTTCAACGCCTACCCTTTTTCCACTTTGATGAAAAAAGTAATTAAGAGAATCTAATCCTGTCATCTTTAATGAGATTCCCGCTTTCGCAGGAATGACAGAAAAGAAAGTGTGTCATTCTGAGGGAATATCATGACCGAAGAATCCAAGGGAAATTAAACACGCTGTCATTCTGATGGGGGCTTATCCCCCGAAGAATCCATGTTAGCGTCCGTGGTATATGGATTCTTCGCTACGCTCAGAATGACGGCAGGAGAGAGAACAGACCCCCCCCAAAAAAAGAAAGGCTTTTAACTACAGGTACCGTTGGTACTCCACTGAGTTCCCCCCAAGGCATAGCATTCACTTTCCGTCTTGGCGGCGGTCCAATCTGCGGCAGGGCGTTTAATTGGTTTCTTTTCTCCTCCACATGTTGCTGTTACACCATTCCAAGTATATCCCGCCGCTTCACAAGCACTTTTATTTGTGAAAGTACTGGCTTCCTGAAAAACACAATAAATTTGAACAATACCCTTTGCGGTATTATCCTTACTACAAACAACAGAAGTGCCGTTGAGTGTTCTTTTTCCAATAATAACTGTAGTAGTAGTAGTAGTAGGTTTTTCAAACGCTGTTATATTTCCACCAATTTGCACACACACACCCGTATCATTATTTACAGCTACATTCGAGTAGGCTTGTGTTTTTGCTGTGTTTTCGTTAAAAGATAAAGCCGGAATATTAACTTTATTATCCACATTTACGGTCACTTCTTCGGATTTTGTTTTTGCGTCTTTGTTAAAAGATAAAGCAGGAATATCCACACTCAATCCACGGGGAGCCCAACTGGTGGGAATAACAACCAGCGCCCCTACATACCCTGTGGGACAATCTGGTAAAGTAATATTACTTTTCTCCCCATTTTCTATTTCCTCTACACTTTTCAAAATATAGTTGGGCAGGATATCGGACAAAGAAGCACCGCCACGGGAAACCAACTTGATATCATTCATAATGGAAGTATAGGCAGGATCCAAAAGATATGATTTCTCTTTATCGCCGTCCTGAGGATCTTGCACCGTTTTACTAAAAAGAATCACCCCATTTTTGGACAAACGTATCGCAGGAACACTATTCGCTCCCCCACTCGTCTTACCGACATTTAAATCCACCGAAGTATTTACCGTTCCATTATTGGGATCTACCCAAAAAGTCGGCAAACAGTTTCCCCCCACTAATGGATCCGTCACGGTATCATTTTCAACTACATAAACCCCATTCTCCTTTTTTGCTTGATGATGTTTTATACTACCATTATCCCCAGTCGTAAAACAGTCGCTATCTTTGTTTGCTACAGAAAATAGATGATAGGCATTTAAATCGCTGATTTGTAAATTAAGGACTTTTTGAAGATTTACCCGTACCTCCTCTTTATCATATTCAGGGGTAAAATTATCCAACCCCGTCATCGCAACATAAGTTGGCTTGTCTGTTACCAATCCATAATCCTCGGGGTTATAACTTCTTGGATCATCAGGATCTGCTTTTAAATGCCATGTCCCCAAAGACCCCGCAATATCGTCATTAGTAATATCTGACGCATAAGCCCCACCATCGGCCCCAATCAACAAAGACACCCGTGCCGCCCTTTTAAAGTTCCACCCTGTGGCGGGTAATGTCTTATCTGTGGGGGCAATCACACCGTACATTTTTACCGCTTGAGAGGCATCTCGCTGACGATAAAACCATAAAGTAAAATGATAGTAGTCCCCCAATGTATCACCTGTAAACCAGCCATCGGGTAAGTATTCTTTTATTCCTGCGACCAAATCCAAATCCGGTGCTAAACAAGGCTTTACCTCATCACTAGTAGGGGAAGGAATACTGTCATGACACTTCGTTTGAATATCGGCGGCATTTGCCTGAATATAAGCCGCGAAAGCCTCTTTCACTGTCCGAATTTCTGACGCCATTTGAATGTTGTGTAATTCTTGGTTTCTTTGATAAATCTGACGAAAAAGCATCGCCCCCATCACCCCCATTAAGGCCAAAACAGCAATCACCTCTAACATAATAGAGCCACGTTGCAATTTGCTTTTTTCTGAATCTAAAATCATCATTTGACCTTCCTTTCGTTATGGATTGGGCGCAGGTTCCCCAACATATTTTGTTGCGATATACATGGGGAAACGCCATGCATCTTCTTTATACATATCGTAAATTTCGCCGGTCGTCAAGGCCCTGTTAAAAAAACGCACCCCATACACATAAACTTTTTGATTGTCGTCCACGCCCCCACTGGTCATTTTCATTTTCTGTTTATCCAAGCCCCCCAGCGTTGTCAAAATCTCTTTTTGATCCTCAGATAACACGCCATCAATGGCGGGGTCATGTTGAATATAACTGCCCAAATAAAGGGAAATACGATCGCCTTGGCGCCGCACAGTAACCGTACTCACCAAGTTTTCATAAACGGTATAATCCAAATATGTTCTTGTAAAAGAATAAGGGTCTTTTACGCCACTTTTTTCAAAAGTCAGAACAAGTTGAACACCGTTTTTTTCTCCTTTGCTTGCGCCCCCGATGGATAGGCCGAATGATGTTTTAGAAGCACCTCTCCCATCATCAAAAGAAAACAATGTTGCCTCAGGGAGTTTTTTATTAAACCCAAACAAAATCGTTAAAGTAAAATCATTTTTTAAAATAGATGAGTTCATATCAAAATCAACCCTTGCAGAACTTCCATTTAAAACAATGGCGGGGACATCATCAAAATAAGAAGGGGAAGAGGGGAGATTATCAAAAATATCGTCTTGTGTGTATTGTCCCGCAGGTTGAGAAGAAACCAAATCCAACCACTTACCCCCTGCCCCCGACAAACGGGTTGATTCCGATGAATTTGGGGCATGTTTATTTTGATTATCCAAGCCATCCCAAAACCTCTGCAAACTGGCGGGATAATAGGGAAATGGCCCTTGCTTAACTTTAGACATACAAAAAAACATATCCGAAGTCGGCTCCCCCCCCTCAAATAAACCACTTAACACACCCTCGGGAATCACTTTAGCGCAACTGCCATCTTTTTTAAAAGTCGCCGCCCCAATATCCAAACAGTACTGAGAACGACCGTCCAAACCCTTCTTTTCAAAAATCGTCCCACAAGAAGTAGATCCCGTTGTACGGGAAGCAAACGCACGCCGCCACCGTTCGTATTGACGCACCCGTGAGGTACTCCCTTTTGGCCACCAGGCGGGGCGATGGCCCTCCTTCGTCAATCCCCCATAAGTCACAACATAAATCGTTGGTTCAGGAACATTCGGATCAGAACTCGCACAGTTTTGGGTCGCCGCCCCATTAATTGTCGTACACACCACACGGGACACAAAACAGGGGGCTGTACTATCCCCTAGCGGATCTCTGGCTTGATTCAATGTGTCGGGATGATCTTCATCACCACACATTTCATGATCCAAGCCCCCCGATAGGTAATTCACAAGTTCAGGTCGCAAATTAAAAACACTTGTATCCTGGGGCTTATTAATCCCATACCATCGCCGTAAATAATCTTTGGCCGCTTGGTGTTGCGACAAAAAAGATTGAATAAACGGTTCGCCTTGAAAAACATCCATATTTAATCTGTCTTCACGGGGAGAAAGGGTATAAAATAATATCCCCGCCAAAAATGTTAAAACAGCCATTAAATAAAGCATTTTTCCCCCTTTTATACCACTTTAATCTCTTTTTTTTAAAATGGCAAGTCTTTTTTATCAAGAACGTAAAGTTTTTCCCACTTTATCCAACACAGCATTAACAATCTTGACCTGAGGTCCCGCATAAAACGAACGGGCTATATCCGTATATTCGTTGATAATAATAGGCGCATCCAAAGTTGCATTCACAAAAAATTCCGCTATCCCTGACAATAAAATAGCCCGCAAAGTCGTATCCACTTTGTCCCGTTGAATCTTATCCGAAAAAGCATCCTCCACCATCTGATTTAAAGTATCGTAATTATCCCGCACATATTGAACCAAATGGGTAAATAGAGCTTCGTCCATCGGGGCCACAGGAATATAGTGTTCATGACCTGATTCTTCTTGAATAGCCTCATTTCCCAATTCCTGAAGTAAAAATTGGCTCATCACCTTTTCCCAACTTTCTGTGCCACAAGTTTTGGCGTAAATCGCCTGAACAGCCCCCAAGCGAGCATTCGTATAAGGTTGCTTTGAATTATTTATCATTTTTCTTCCTTTTTCCTGTTAAGTTTTTCACAAATTCTTCAAAATCATTTGTTGTGGCGAAATTTTTATACACAGACGCATACCGAATATAGGCCACTTTGTCCAAGGCCAACAAAGATTGCATCACATGACGCCCTATTTCCGAAGATTGAATTTCTGTTTCACCTGTTTGTTCCAAAGAACTGACAATCCGATTAATCAACAAATCTATTTTATCCAAATCTATATCCCGCTTACGCACCGCCAAAATAATGGACCGCGCCAACTTATCCCGACTGAATGGTGTCCGTGTGCCATTCTTTTTAATCACAATTAAATCACGCAGCTGAACTGTTTCCGTGGTGGTAAAACGGGCACGACATTTGGGGCATTCCCGCCGCCGCCGTATCATCGTACCGTCTTCATTGGGACGGGAATCTTTTACCTGAGTATCCAAAAAACCACAAAAAGGACACTTCATGCTTTTTCCCCCAACTGAGTCAGTTTTTGAACACGCCGTTCATGGCGTCCCCCGTCAAAGGGCGTCTTTAAAAAAGCATCCAAACATTTTTGTGCCACCTCAATAGAGGTATATTTTGCCCCGAAAATCAACACATTCGCATTATTATGCGCCCGACACATATGGGCCATGTCTTCATTTAAAACCAGTGCCCCCCGAATAAGGGGAAAACGGTTGGCGGCAATACTCATCCCTATACCCGTTGTACAAATCAAAACCCCACGTGCGTCTTCATCGGATTGCATGGCCTGAACCAACTCAAACGCCTTATCGGGATAATCCACCGAGGTCTGGGCATCTTTAACACCAAAATCTTGCACTTCATAGCCTTGTCCCTGTAAATAAAGCACCAGCGCCTTTTTCAAAGCAGCGCCCCCATGGTCCGAAGCCAACAAAATCTTTTTCCCTTGCATTTTCAATTCCTTCCTGATATATTCTTATTGTAGGCGAAAAATGAATAAAATACAAGAAAAAACTTTTTTGGGAATAGATTATGGTCAAAAACGAATCGGTTTGGCTATAGGGAAAAAAGAAGACAAAATCGCCCATTCTTTTAAAATTATTCATCATATCAATGAATTAAACGACATTGTTCCCGCAAAACAAATAGAGGCTTTTGTCATCGGGTGGCCCCTTCAATCTGATGGGACAGAGGGGGAAACCTGTGATAAAGTGCGGCTTTTTTGTGGGGCTTTAGAACGAAAATTTAACTTGCCTGTCTATAAAGTTGATGAACGATTGACCAGCCAAAAAGCCGAAACTTATTTAAGGGATACCCTTTATATGCGTCCAGAAAACAGAAAAAAAGTATTAGATGCCGAAAGTGCCCGCCTGATCTTACAACTGTTCTTTGATAAAGGCTCTCTTGAATGAAAAAAGTTTTTCTTTTATTGGGGAGTCTTTTCTTTTTTTCCCACCCTGTCTTTGCCCTCAATATCATTCGGGACACAGAGATAGAGGAAGCCCTTACCCAATATGTTCAACAAATCTTTACCGCAGGAAATCTGCCCAAGGAAAATGCCGAAGTTATTTTAATCAATGATGACTCCATCAATGCCTTTGTGGCGGGCGGACAAACTATTTTTGTGCATACTGGACTTATCACGCATGCCCAATATATAGACGACCTCATGTTCGTCCTTTCCCACGAAACAGGCCATATTATCGGTGGCCACATTACACGGGGAATAACCGCTTATCAAAAGGCACAGAAGACAGCCCTTATCTCCACAATTTTAGGGGGGATTTTGGCGGTGGCCAGCGGACGGCCTGACGCAGGAATTGCAGTCATGATGGGCAGTCAAACTTCCGCTATGGGCACCTTTACCAGTTATCGCCAAGTGGAAGAAAGTTCCGCCGACCGAACCGCCGTAGATATCATGCAAAAGATGGGGTATTCCATGCAAGGTTTTACCCACATTATGAATCAAATTCAATCAGAAGAAAGATTGAATGTCTCCAACGACAAATCTTTGAATTATCTGCGAACACACCCCCTGACTTCAGACAGAAAACAGAATATCCAACACTTTTTGGGCAAAACCCCCGCCCCTCGTCGGGATAAAAAATTTGAAAGAATCAAAGCAAAACTGATGGCTTTTATGTTGCCCCCCGCCTCTGTCCGTCCCCTTTATAACAAAAACACCCCTGATGATATTTATGCAAATGCTATTTTGGATTTCCGTGAACATAATTTACAAGGGGCTTTATCAAAGTTAGATACCCTTTTAAAATTAGAGCCCCAAAATCCTTACCTGTATGAATTAAAAGGGCAATTTGAATTTGAAAGTGGCAAAGTCAATCAAGCCATTCAGAATTACACCAAAGCCGTTCAATTAAACTCTGCCCCTTTGATTCAGATTTCATTGGCGCAGGCTTTGACGGAAAAAGGCTCTACCGTTGCGGCACAACAGGCTCTTTCCCTATTAAATCAAGCCATCTTAAAAGAAGGGCAAACGGCACTGCCTTGGCGATTGATGGCAACTGCCTATGACAAATTAGACCAAAAAGAAATGGCACAATATGCTATGGCTGAGTATTACTTGGCCTCTAACCAAAAAGAACAAGCACAGAAAACAGCCCAAAAATTATTAGAAAAAATAGATAAAAAAACGCCCCCATATCAAAAATTAAAAGACATTTTGGATAAAATAAAAGCTCAACAAGATTAGCGTGTTTTTAAGCGCTTATTCAACATTTGTTGATATAAATTGATATTCCCCTGACAATGCATCACCGCAATGACAGAATCTCGGTTATCTTCGGGACACACTTTATTACGCCTTTCAAAGCCACATTTTTCACAGCATTGAACAATATATTCCTTACCGTTTTTTCTTTCAATTGCAATGGGCATCATCAACCCATGACAGTCAGAGGCTCTATCCCCAGGATTCACATCAACATGCTTGGACACCAAGCATTCGGGACAATGGTTTGTATAGCCATTTCCGTGAACTTCTGTGCCACAAAAATCACAGGTAAAATTTTCTATTCTTCGGGTAAATTGTGCGTTTGTCATAGGCTCTATTATACCACAATTTTACATTTTGACAACTATTTATTGACAAAAAAGCCTTTATCATTTAAAATAAAGACCTTAAAATAAGGATAAAAGATGATGAAAAAACCCGAACTTTTACTCCCCGCAGGGTCTTTAGAAAGATTAAAAACAGCATTTATGTATGGGGCTGACGCTGTTTATGCAGGGGTACCAACCGTCAGTTTGCGCAACAAAACCTCCATTACTATTGACGAAATGAAATCGGGTATTGATTATGCTCATCAAATAGGGAAAAAAGTTTATCTAACCATCAACCTTTTTACGCATAATGCCGATATCCCCAAATTACAAGAGTTTGTCGCCACCTTAAATCATTTGAATCCCGATGGCGTGATTATCGCCGATCCTGGTGTTTTTGATTATGTCAAAGAACATTGCCCCCAAATCCCACGCCATATATCTACTCAAGCCAATGTCTGTTCTACTTTGACCGTGAATTATTGGAAAAAACAAGGGGCAAGTTTAGTTGTTTTGGGACGAGAAACCCCTTTAAAGGAAATAAAAGAAATTCGGGAACAATGTCCTGATATTCGGTTAGAAATGTTTGTTCATGGGGCTTTGTGTATCAGTTATTCAGGCCGATGCTTACTCTCTAACTTTTTAACAGGACGCAGCGCCAACCAAGGAAATTGTGCCCACACCTGTCGGTGGAAATACAAAGTTTATCTGGAAGAAGAAAACCGTCCCAACGAATTGATGGAAATCAGTGAAGACGCCCATGGAACTTATATCATGAATTCCAAAGATTTATGTTTATTAGACAGGCTCAATGACATTCTCCCCATTGGTATAGATTCCTTTAAAATAGAGGGGCGCAATAAATCCGAATACTATGTCGCCATTACCGCACGGGCCTATCGAGCCGCTATAGACGCATGGTTCAACGATCCCTCAAATTGGAATCCCGAAGAATTTAAGCGAGAACTTTTTACCCTGCAAAGTCGGGGCTATACCACGGGATTTTTAGATGGGAATGCGGGACCAGAAGCCCATAACTATACTGTTTCAGGTTCATCAGGGGCATGGCGATATGCGGGACAAGTTTTAGCGCAAAAAGACAATCGCCTCACTATCTTGGTGAAAGACAAAATTACCTTGGGGACAAAATTGGAAATTTTATTACCCCACCAATGGGGCCCCTATTCTTTTGTGGTCAAAGAAATGTATCACCCCCATACAAATGCGCCTGTGGAACAAATATCGCCTGGGGCTTTAAATCAAAAAATTGACTTGGTCTTGGCGGACGATATTCATATTCCTCCCCTTTGTGTTCTTCGCACCAAAGTCGGTTAGAATAAATCTTCGGGATTCAGGCGCACCCCATACCAACTGAGTCCAAAATGCAAATGAGGCCCCGTGGCACGCCCACTCATTCCCACTTTTCCCAAAGGCTCCCCTCTCTTTAAACATTGTCCTTCTTGAACATCAATTTCACTTAAGTGCGCATAACTGGTATAAACACCATAGCCATGATCTATTAAAACAGTGGCCCCCGAATAAAACATATCTGGATGAACAAAAACCACTCGCCCTTCGGCGGCCGCCACAACAGGCGTTCCCATAGGCGCCGCATAATCAGTTCCGCTGTGGCCTTGCGTTAAATAGCCATTCAAGACACGGCGTGAGCCAAAATGGCTAGAAATACGGGTGTAATTGGCCACAGGTAATTGCCATTTTACGGGAAAAAAGGGATATTCTGATACCTGACGCTTTTGACGCATTTGGGCAAATTCGGATTGAATCCGTTCCAACTCTTTTGGATCAGGAGAAACCTTTTTCGGAGGTAAGCCATTCACATATTCTTCTTGCCACTTTCGGACGGGAATAGGAAAAACAACCTCTTTTTCCCAACGATTCGTTTTCAAGGTCAATTTTAATTCTTTGGCATCTTGGGGAACCCCCACGATAAAAGCCCCATCATGAGTCAAAATTTCACTTTTCCCTTTTTCTTTTGTGTTTTTGTCAGAACTTTGAATATAAATTTTCGTTTCAGGAGAAACTTGCCCATACAAAAGTTTTCCATCATTCAAAGGCGTCGTCCAAACCACCTCTGGGTGGGGGGCACAGGCCGACAAACACAACAATAATCCCAAATATAAATTTTTCATTTTACTACTTCCTGATTTGAGTATGAAATAAAATTTTTATAAATGCAAGAAATAATTATTTTCCCCTTAAAAAGAACCAAGATTTTAGGCGATATTTTAATTTCAAAAATTGGGGAGTATAAACTCCCCGTTGATACAGATGACGCAATAAAGGACGAGTCAAAACATAATACTTTTCTTTTTCCAAAGTTTCAGACGGTTTTAAAACAGCAAATTTAAAAAGTCGTTTTGTATTATATTTTTTCAAGATACACTGGATTTTTTTATCAAACTTATGATGATTGATAAAATTTTGAAACAAAACAGAAAATTTGATATTTCCCACAACGAATTTTTCTGATAAAGGGGCAGTCATAACTGAATTAGGGCGCGTTCTATAAAAGTATAACTTTAAAGGTAAATGCAACACTTTTTTGGCTTTATACAACACCTCGTACAAATATAATAAATCCTCCCCTGTGCAACTAATTTCTGGCTCAAATCTGACTCCTTTTAATAAAGACTTACGGTACATTTTTCCCCAAACAGTAGAACTAATTTTCAACTTTTGCATCACAAAATCATCAAATGGTGCCCCAGATACATAAGGGGCAATATCCACCATCATCCGCCAATCTTGAAAATTTTCCCCTTTTCGGTAATCACACGCCACGATATCTGATTTTGTTTCTGTAATTATTTTGTAAAGAGTTTCCAAAAATTCGGGGTGCAATTCATCATCGGGGTCTAAAAAGACAATATATTTACCTTGAGCCTGTCTGACCCCAAAATTTCGGGCCTCAGAGACACCTTGATTTTTTTGATGAAAAACAATCAACCTTCTCTCATTACTTTTGTAATTGTCTAAAATCTGCCCCGAATTATCCGTACTACCATCATCTATGGACAAAATTTCAAATTCTCTAAAAGTTTGATTTTTTAACGAATTCAAACAAGGCAACAAGTACTGTTCCACATTATAAACAGGAATAATGACCGAAACATTGGGCGTACACTTTTTCATAAACTCCCCTTTTTTAAGAAAAGCCTGAGGTGTATCAGGCGACTGGAAGTTTAGACCTATTGTAAGAATAGCGCGGGTTATTGACTGAAAACCAGTTTATTCAACCGCCTTCCAGTCAAAAAAGGACTGAAAGCGGTTTTTTTACCGAAAGTGAATCGGCAACTCACAGAGGGTCTAAATCCTCATGACAGACACCAACCTGCCACACTTGTATCATATCATAGTTTTATTTTAAAAGTCAATGAAATAATTTTATTTTTAAAAGAAAAAAGCCCCTGTTTAGCAAGGGCTTTTAAGTGGCGACCCCAATGAGATTCGAACTCATGTTACCGCCGTGAAAGGGCGATGTCCTAGGCCTCTAGACGATGGGGTCATCAGGCGAATGACATGATTATATATGAAAAAAAAATAATTTGCAAGATTTTTTTTCTGATTTTATTACTTTTTTTCATCAAACACCAAAACAGACCAAGCAGGTACCTGAATTTTTACCCCATCAAAGTCCAGTGCCTCCCCTGATGTATTCAAACTCAAACACCATTTCGCTGATTTTCCAGTTTTGGGGAGAGTCCAAGTAATCATTTGGTCAAACGCATTAAAGATAAAAAATAAATCCCCCTGTTTAGATCGCACACGATAGGATAAACTGCGGGCAAAATAAACCCAATCTGCTTGCGTCATCTTCAGTCCATCAGGACGAAACCAATCAAATTCCGCCTCAGAGAAAAAATCATCAGCTTGCATAATCGGATGGGAACGACGAAAAGCCATCAATTCTTTGACCAGATTTTGCATTCTTTTGCCTGCCTCAGAAATCTCCCCCCAATTTGTCCATGATAATTCGTTATCTTGGGCATACAGATTATTATTTCCCTGATGGGATTGCAAAATCTCGTCCCCCGATAAAAGCATCGGTGTTCCGAAAGACAAAAGCAAAGAAGCCATCATACCTCGGGCACGCAACTCACGATTTTTTAAAATATCCAAATTTTGAGTGGCCCCTTCCTCCCCGCTATTCCAAGAATTATTTCCGTCTGTTCCATCATGATTATCTTCTTGATTAGCCCTGTTATGCTTGTGATTATAGGAGACCAAATCCCACAAAGAAAAACCGTCATGAGCCGTTATAAAATTGACAGATTCCCAAGGCTTACGCCCATTTTTTTTATAAACATCAGAGGAGGCCGTCATGCGACGGGCAAAATCGGATATCTGACCTTCCTCACCTTTCCATAAACGACGCACTGTATCCCGAAATTTATCATTCCATTCGGCCCAACCTGGCCGAAACCCCCCTACTTGATAGCCACCATTGCCTAAATCCCATGGCTCAGCAATCAATTTTAACCGCTGTAAAACAGGGTCTTGCTGGACAACACCCAAAAAATCACTGTTGCGGGTAAAAGTGTTATCATCATCACGGGCCAAAGTCGTGGCCAAATCAAAACGAAAGCCATCTATTTGCATAGAATCGGCCCAATAACGAAGTGAATCCATCACTAATTGTAAAACACGGGGGTGTCCTAAATTAAAACTGGCCCCACACCCTGTTGTATCTTCATAATAACGGGGATTATCGGCGTGCGTTCGGTAATAAACGGTATTATCTATCCCCCGATAACAAAGGGTGGGCCCAAATTGATTGCCTTCCGCTGTATGATTAAAGACAACATCTAAAATCACCTCTATCCCCGCTTCATGCAACAACTTGACCGCCCGTTTAAGTTCCGAGGTACTGCCATGGGCCAAATACGGCGCATAGGGACACATAAACAAAACAGGATCGTATCCCCAATAATTCGTGAGTCCTTTTTGGGCAATCGTCCCTGGTGTCATAAAGGTCGCCACAGGCAAAAGTTCAACCGCCGAAACTTGTAAAGATTTTAAATACTCAATGACTTTAGGGGAAGAAAGCCCCCGAAAAGTTCCCCGAAAGGCCGCCTCTACTTCTGGATTCAAAATCGTAAAGCCTTTCACATGCGTTTCGTAAATAACTTCGCTGGACCAATCTAATCTGGGTTTTTGGACATTTTCCCAATCAAAGTATTTGTCATCAATCACAATACATTTCGGCATAAATTTGGCATCGTCCATTTTGGAAAAAGACAAATCTAATTTAGGGGATTTCAAATTATACCCCAGTTGCGTATTATCCGCAATAATTGGGCCTGTCAATTTTTTCGCATAAGGATCCAACAATAACTTATTCGGATTAAAGCGCAATCCTTTTTCAGGGTCATAAGGACCATACACACGATAAGCATACCGTTGTCCCCATTTCAACCCTTGAATATAACCATGCCATACCTCATCCGTATAACGGGGTAAATCAATACGCTTTTCATTTTCTCCATTCGCATCAAACAAACATAGCTGTACCCGAGTAGCATTTTTGGAAAACAAAGCGAAATTCACGCCCTTTCCATCATAATTCGCCCCCAATGGATACGGCAAGCCTGGAAAAATTTTCAAATTCATTTGGCCCCCTTTTTTCTTTTATATAATCCGCTTCTCCGCAAAAATCAAAAATTATTTTTTAAGTTGAAAACAAACCATACTTAATGGGGGCAAAACCACTTGAATTTTATAAGGCTTAAAGTCCCACCCAGGTTCTTGCGTGAAAATATCCCCTTGATTTCGCACATGACTTCCCCCATAAATATCCCAATCGGTATTAAATACCTCAGTATAAACGCCTGCTTGATTCACCCCAATTTGATAGCCATACCGAGGCACAGGCGTTAAATTCATCGCTACTACCAATGTTTTCCCCTGTTTATCTTTGCGCATAAAAGTCAAACAAGAATTGTTGGCATCGGCCCCATTTATCCATTCAAAGCCCCCTGATTCACAATCCAATTCGTATAATTCAGAATGATTTTGATAAAAAAAGTTTAAATCCCGCACCAATCTTTGCACACCTTGATGAACAGGGTACTTTAACAAATCCCATTCCAAAGCATCCGCATAATTCCATTCCTTTGTGCTTGCCCATTCTTGCCCCATAAAAAGCAACTTTTTTCCAGGGTGCATAAACAAGTATCCATAATAGGCCCGCAAATTCGCAAATCGTTGCCATTCATCGCCCGGCATACGTCCCAAAATGGTCCCTTTACCATACACCACTTCATCATGGGAAAGCGGTAAAACAAAATTTTCCGTAAAAGCATACAAAAAACTGAAAGTCAATTCATTTTGGTGGTACTTTCTATAGACAGGATTTTCAGACATATAATTGAGTGTATCATGCATCCACCCCATATTCCATTTAAAGCCAAATCCCAATCCACCATTATAAACAGGTCGTGAGACCATAGGCCATGCGGTAGATTCTTCCGCTATTGTCATCACCCCCGAATTTTCCCCATAAACTAACTCATTTAACTTCTTTAAAAAAACAATCGCCTCCAAATTTTCATGGCCACCAAATTGATTAGGAATCCACTCTCCTGACTTACGGGAATAATCCAAATAAAGCATACTCGCCACCGCATCTACACGCAATCCATCAATATGATACTGACGAATCCAAAATAAAGCATTGGCGAGCAAAAAATTAGAAACCTCATTGCGTCCATAATTGTAAATTTTTGTTCCCCAATCTTTATGCTCTCCTTTCCGAGGATCCGCATGTTCATACAGGGCCGTTCCATCAAAATTTACCAACCCGAAAGCATCTTTGGGAAAATGCCCAGGCACCCAATCTATAATTACCCCTATCCCTGCTTGATGAAGACAATCAATCAAATACTTAAAATCCCCAGGCGTACCATAACGGCTAGACGGCGCATACATACCTACAACTTGATAGCCCCAACTACCATCATAAGGGAACTCAGAAACAGGCAAAAATTCCACATGGGTAAAGCCTTGTTCTTTCACATACTGTGGCAATTCTTTGGCCATTTCCAAATAAGAATACCATCGGTTGCCTTCATATTTATTTCGCCGCCAAGATCCCAAATGAACCTCATAAATAGACAAAGGTTTTTGCCGCATATCTTTGGTCTTTGCCCGTTCATTCATCCACTCTTTGTCTTGCCATTGATAGGTGGAATTATCATAAACCAAACTGCCACTTTTGGGGCGCACTTCGCTGACAAAAGCAAAAGGGTCCGATTTTAATGGCAAAAGACGTCCTTCTCTATCCAACAATTCATATTTATAAATATCCCATTCGTGAAGACCGGGAATAAAAATTTCCCAAAGCCCACTGCTACCTCTGGGACGCATCAAATGACGCCGCCCGTCCCAATCATTAAAGTTCCCCACCACACTCACACGAGAAGCATTAGGAGCCCACACAGCAAACAAAACACCTTGAACTCCTTGATGCGTCATTAAATGCGCCCCTAATTTTTCGTAAATTTGCCAATGCTCTCCTTTACCGTAAAGGTACAAATCTAAATCAGAAAGAACTGGCAAAAACCGATAAACATCTTCCGTTTCATAACTTTCATCATTATAGAGCGTTATTTTTAATTTATAGGGGAAAAATTCCTTTGCTTCGGGAAAATGGGCCTGAAACACCCCCTGTCCCACCGCTGACATATCTGATAATTTTTTTCCATGAGGATCAAGAACAGCCACAGATTTTGCCTGAGGCTGCACCGAACGAATAACCAAGCCTTTTGCATCACTCGCCTGATGCATCCCTAGCACAGAAAACGGGTCGCCTTTTAATTGTCCCCGTTCTAAAACACCAATCATTTCACCCAAAAATTGTTCCATAAGACCCCCTTATTTTACTTTCTAGATAACACATCTTGAATAAAAAAGCAAGAAAAATAAAAAAGACTTGATTTTCCATTTATTTTTGTTTAGACTTAATCCAAATAGAAAGGATATTCAAATGATTACTTTTTTTAATAAATTTGGAAATAGTTGGGTTGCGAAAATTATCTGTGGTGTTTTGGGTGTCAGTATGATGGCTTTTTGGGGATTAGGTGGAATTTCTCTTTCTTCGGGAATAGACAATACCGCCATTACCGTTGGTCGTCAAAAGGTATCTATCCAACAAATCAATAAAGCCTTTGAAGCCAAAAAGAACCAACTGTCCCAGATAACAGGCACTTATATTTCCCCAAAACAAGCGATTGAAAACGGCCTTTTAGATCAAGTAATTCAAGAGCAAACCATGCAATTAGTCCAAGATAAAATAAAAAATGACATTGGTTTAACTGCCTCGGACGAGGCCGTCAGAAAATATGTAGAAAACAACCCTGTTTTTCACGATAGTTTGGGACATTTTGATGCAAATGTTTTTTATACCTATTTAAATCAAACAAAGATGAGTCAAGAACAATTGTCCCAAAAAATGAAAGACGAACTGAGCATGCAACACCTAACCAATGCTTTACTGAAGTCTGTTCCCAGAGAAAAGAAAATAATGATTTCAGCAGTTCAAGCTCAAAAAGAACAACGACAAATTTCTTATTATTTATTAAATCAATCGGACATTGTTGTAGGCCCCCCAAATGAAGCCGATTTAAAAGATTATTATGAAGCCTATCAAGAACAATTTGTGTCCCCTGAATACAGAAAAATCCGCCTACTTTCCATCACCGCAGATCATTTCAAAGGGGATAAAGAAAAAAGTTATGACAAGATGTATCAATCCATTCGGGATTTAGAAGATTTGTTGGGCAGTGGGACCCCTTTGGTTGAAGCCAGCAAAAAATTGAATCTCCCATCCCCCGTTGAAATCACTTCTGACTTTAATGGAAAAAATCGTCAAGGAACATTGGCCGACAAAAACTTGAAGGAAAATCCTATCTTACAGGAAATTTTTGTTTTAGACGAAAAAGAAGCTACCTCCATTACCGAGCAAGGAAATGGATTTTTAGTGGCTGAGGTAGAAGAAATTATTCCCAGTACTTTTATTCCTTTTACCCAAGTCAAAGAGAAAGTAGCACGTCTATACAAGCAAGAACAACAAAAGGAAAAATTGCCAGAAATAACAGAAAGCATCAAACAAAATTTGGTACAACAAAAAGGCTGGGGAAAATATCACCCCCAAACAGCAATTGTTTCACGCAAGCAGGCTCCGAAAGAAATTCAGGCCTATCTGTCTGATATTTTTATACAAAACTCAGGAAATAAAAATGCCCAAAGTTTTGCCACTCCCAACGGACAACTTATTTTGGTGATTGACAAAATTATTTCAAATACAAAGC
The DNA here is from genome assembly GCA_934216505.1 of uncultured Alphaproteobacteria bacterium. GTDB lineage: Bacteria > Pseudomonadota > Alphaproteobacteria > CAAHEQ01 > UBA3637 > UBA3637. The sequence goes on along the minus strand of CAKQBW010000013.1, from coordinate 4,999 downwards.
AACCCTCTGAAACAGAAAAACAAGAGGCGATTCAACTTTGGGCTCAAGATTTAATTCAGGCCGTTCAACAGAACAGCACAAAAAATTTAAAAATAAAAATTCATCATGAGGCTATCAAAAAAGCGTTTGCAACCTATTTGAAAGAAGAAGATTAAAAAAACAAACCAAGGGGGAAAAATGACAGAAGAAAACAAAGGATTTTCATTTTTTAAACTTTTATTAATACTTTGTATTTTGGGGTGTTTTATCGGGGCAGGATTGCTATATACACAAAAGGATCCCGCTCAAGATTGGGGAACTTTTTTGAAAGAAAAAGCATTGGATTTAGGCAATCAAATAGCCCCCTCCGCTATGCCCTCTGTCGTACAAGAGAAACCAACCGTTTCAAGTGAAAAAGTTTCTGTTGATGGGACAGCAGAAGAAATAATTTCTGCCTCTGAAAAGGTATCCAATGAATCCAAAAGTACTCCTAAACAAAACGAGCCTGCTTCTGATATAGAAGAAGAACAAATAGAGGTTCAAAAAGAAGTGGAGACTCTCCCAGAAATTGAAGAAGAAGATTTTTTGGTTGCGACAGAAGTGGCAGAAGACTCTCAAGAAAATTTACAAAATACAGAAAAAGCAATTCCTGACACTTCACTAGAAAACGATGCCTTTCAAGAGGAACAGATTGAAGACAACGGACAAACTTCTGAAGAATCCACTGAAGAAGAATCAGAGGCGATAAATGAAGAAGTGGCTTCCAATTCACTGACAGACTCAAAAAACAAATTTTTAACCTCTTATTCTTGGCAGGATTTTCAATCAGGAAAACCCTGCCAACCTTCTGAGATTTTTGACGATTCTCATAAAGAAATCAGCAATCTCATTTATTCCTTTTGTAAGTTCCCCGATACAGACCCATGGCAAAAATGGCTGGGCACCTTTCGGGAAGGAAAAAGAACTTATTATGTTCAAAAAACATTATCCGAAAAAACAAAGTATATCAAATACTTAAAAACAATTCCTTATCTTTTATTTGATGTATATCAAACAAAAACAACTGGGAATTCTTTGGCAGATAGATTTGATCAAATTGAAACTTTAATTGCCAAGCGTCAAACACAAAAGGCTGTTCAACTATTAAAAGATATTCCCGATGAATTAGCGCGTCTTTCTTTGAATACAGCTTTAATGGAAGGAAATCATTTACTGGAAATTCAAAAGTTTTTAAACAATCATTCATCAGAGGGGGAAAACAATGATTAAATTAATTTTAGGAATTTTAATCTTCACAACACTGGGATTGACCATTCAACAATCGGACACTTTTGTGAGTGTTGATTTTGCGGGCTATCACATTTATGCCTCCCTTTTTACATGGATAGCCACCCTATTGGCTTTCATTTTTTGTATTAAAATTTTGCTTTTTCCGTTTCGTTTTTTCTCGTTTTTCAATAAAAAATATCAACATCATCAAGAAATCAAACGCCGCAGTTTTATTGAAGTTGTCCTTCAGGCACTTATCAATCAAAATGTGGAAAATTTTGAACGACTCTCCAAAGAAGCCAAAAAGCTCTTTAAAGAAGATGATCCTCTTTATTGGGAAATTCAAGCCTTATTATTTCCCACAAAAGAAAATTATCAAAACTTGACTCGTTTTTCCCAAACAATTATGGGGGGGATTCGGGGCCTGTTCAGGTATGCTGATTCAGAAGGAGATTATGAAAAAATGCATCAATTGATTGCGGGGCTTTCCCCAAAACAATTAAAGACCCCTTGGGCCTTACAGGCTCTATTCCAAATGGCCGTTCAGGAAAACGATTGGGACGATGCCTTGAATAACTTGAAAAATTTAAAGCCTATTTTATCCAAGCAGGAATACAATTTCAGACGGGCGTGCCTTTTATTTTTAACAGGCAAAACAAAAGAGGCTTATTATTTAGATGAAAATCAACCCGCTATTGCTATTGCTTGGGCAAAAGAAAATCCCAAAAAAGCCATTAAGATTTTACGCCCTGTATGGAATAATTTTCAAAATTGGGAAATTTATTTGACTTTGAAGAAAATGAACGAAGCCTTACCCGCCAAACAACAACAAAAGCAGATTAAAGAGTTGATAGCGGACACAAAGCACAGTCCTTTGTCTTTGCTGGCGATGGCCGATATTTACCTGACAACACAAGCCCCATTGAACGCAAAAGAAGAATTAGATGAGTATTTAAAATCACACACTCTTACCCACCAAGTGGCTCAAATGATGGCAAAAGTGGAACGGGACGCATGGCATCACGAAGAACAAGCCAAAGAATGGGAAGAAAAAGGAAATAACCTTCAAACTGAAAACGCCTGGACATGCACAAGTTGCGGGTATAAATCTGCCGAATGGCACGGATGTTGCCCCGCTTGTCATACCTTTAATAGTTTAAGATAGGTTTTTTTACGATTCAAAAAGTTGATGAGGGGTATTATTGAGTTTATTTTCTGGTGTTTTTTCCAAATAAGTTTCCACCCCCCGCAAACGGCGATTGACGGCCCGTGTTCTGGTTTCGGCCTCATCTAAAGTTTTAGCGGTTTGTTCTATGTTCTTTTTCACTTTTTCCACCCACAAAGCATACTTTTCAAACTCTGTTTTAACTTCGTTCAAAACTTGCCATACTTCCCCTGAACGCCTTTGAATAGCCAAAGTCCTAAAGCCCATTTGAAGGCTATTCAAAAAAGCCCCCAAAGTACTGGGCCCAGCAATACAAATACGAAATTTATTTTGGATTTCACTGGCCAAACCTGCCCGTTTCATCACCTCAGCATACAGCCCTTCTGTTGGCAAAAATAAAATGGCAAAATCTGTTGTTTTTGGGGGTAAAATATATTTTTCACTAATGCGCTTAGCTTGAACTTTGATTTGTTTTTCCAAATCATTTGTGGCAACTTCCACTTTGGCAACATCACCTGAATCCACCGCATTCATCAACCGTTCGTAATCTTCAACAGGAAATTTAGAATCAATGGGAATCAACACATTTCCATCGGGCAATTTAACCGCAAATTCAACCACTTCTCCGCCTTCTTTTATATGAGCATTTTTAACAAATTGTTCGGGGGTCAGCATTTGTTCCAACAAAGCCCCCAATTGTACTTCCCCCCAAGTCCCCCGCATTTTCACATTAGTTAGGACGCGTTTCAGCCCTCCCACATCTGTCGCCAAATTTTGCATTTCCCCTAAGCCTTTGTGGACCTGTTCCAACCTTTCGGAGACCAAAGCAAACGATTCGCTGATACGTTTATTTAAAGTCCCTTGTAATTTTTCATCAACGGTAGAGCGCATAGATTCCAATCGTTCCTCTAATACATGCCGAATCGCTTCATTAAAATTCATTAAATTTTGCCCTAATTCTTGACGTAAATCTTTGGCATCACCATGCATCATACGCTCTAACCTTTCCAAATCATTCGTATTTTGAACAGGCTTTAAATGAGCCAACTTGACCAAAACAACCACACAAAAAACAAAAACAACAATTAAAAGAGCCAAAATAATACCCAGCAACATAAAAATCCTTTCTTTTTAAACGAATTAGGTGTATTCTAGCACACAACTTATAAAAAAGGAAGACCCATGCAAAACTTTATCAATGCTCTTTTAAAAATCATCAAGTATCCTTTGGCCCTTATCAGTATCTTTTTTTTCTACCCCCTTATTCAAAGTTTTATTCATTTAATATCCCAGACATTTTCGGGGGATTTATTGTTGTATTTTATCGCCCCGATTGGCGGATGTATTTTTTTAGGAACTGTTATTATGGCCATGAACGGCAGCAGTTTAACGATTTTTGCCCATGAAGCCACCCATATGCTCGCGGCGTTATTGACTTTTCATAAGCCTGTTGGTATGAAAATTGAAGAAGGAGTGGGGGGCTCTTTTTCCTATAAAGGAAAAGGAAATTGGTTGATTACAACAGCCCCATATTTTTTCCCCACTTTTCCCGTTTTATGGATGCTGGGTTCATTTTTTTTAGACCAACAAAATCCCCTGCCCCATTGGTATTTAATCACCTATGGCGCTTTGGTGGGCTACAGCACTATTTCCAACATCACCCAAATTCATGGACAACAAACAGATTTTAAAAAAGCGGGCTATTTATTTTGTATTTTATTTTTACCAGGGATCAATTTTTTATTGAGTGGCTATCTGTGGGCTTTTGCAACAGGCGGTTGGGGAAAGATGAGCCTTTGGACAAATATCTACCTTCCCCATTGTCAGCAATTTTTGGAAACCACCTTCAATGACCTCTTAAAGGCCTTTAGTTAGGCTTCTTTTCAGGAAAAACAAGCCTAACGTCCTAATGATTAAAGTTAAAAAGCGAGAACAAACCCTACTCACACAGAGCGTAGGGGCTGTCGTAGGTGCGAGAGCCGTAGTTGAAGTCTTCGCGGTTGACGCGAACGTACCGCGCGAAGCAGGAACCATAACTATCGGCTGTCCAATAATAATTGCCTAGTCCAGCACTGTCCATATCACTATAAACCTGACCGGGGCAGGATCCACGGGGGACACTTGCTGTACATGTACATCCAAGGGTACTGGCTTTCACCAAGCTTTTATGATGCGCCTTGCACCAATTCTCCGCTGCCCACCAACTCATAGTGTCACCCTGCAAAAGTTTTGTTGTTTTGCTGCTATGTGTGTAAGTAATTTCCGTACCAGCATCCAGTGTTTCACAGGTAGCGCCTGTAATTACCGAACAAGCATTCTGCCAAGTACCTGTTATCTTACAATACTCACCCGAATCACAATCGCTGTTCTTTGTGCATCCCATATTTTGAGGTGTGGTGGTATCACATTCATGCCCTTCTTCAGCGTAGGATAACCATACGTTTCCATTGGTGCAAGTACCCGTGTCGATACTGTCTATTGTATCAGAGGTACTATCCCCCGTACTCATATCGTTATTATAGGTAATCGTGGTACAATCATCGGCGATGGCTTTGATGATGCCATTTTCCCCTTTCATGGCTTTCA
>CAKQBW010000012.1 GCA_934216505.1 uncultured Alphaproteobacteria bacterium | reverse complement strand
TTCATGAGGTAAAATATACACCTCAGTGAATTTTTTTGCAAGACGAAATTTGCCTTTTTCATTTCCCTCCAAACCCCATGGGAAAAGTCACATTTATTTCCTTTCTTAAAATAAAAAAACACCCTTGATTTTCTCAAGGGTGTTTTGGGTTTTGCTAGACCGATTATTTTTTATCGGCAACGGCTGCTTGAGCGGCCGCTAAACGTGCCAAAGGCACACGGTATGGAGAGCAAGACACCCCATTCAAGTATTGATTCAAATACTTGATGGAATCAGCGTCCCCACCATGTTCGCCACAAATGCTCAAATAAATGTTTGGATTTGTGGTTTTACCTGCTTGACAAGCCATCGCAATCAACTTACCCACACCATGGCTGTCCAAAGATTGGAACGGATCACGTTCGTAAATACCTTTAGCCACAAAAGTAGGCAAGAAAGAACCCGCATCATCACGGCTCATTCCCAAAGTTGTTTGAGTCAAGTCGTTTGTCCCGAATTCAAAGAAGTCAGCCAATTCAGCAATTTCGTCTGCTAATAATGCCGCACGAGGCAATTCAATCATTGTCCCCACAGCGTATTCCACACGTTTGCCTTTTTCAGCAAAGACTTTTTCGGCTGTTTCATCAATGGTCTTTTTGCAGATTTCCAATTCTTTCTTAGAAGAAATCAAAGGAACTTCAATTTCTGGTTTCACCTTGATGCCTTTATCGGCCACAATTAAAGCGGCTTCTATAATTGCCCGTGTTTGCATTTCGCAAATTTCGGGATAGACAATCGCCAAACGGCAACCGCGGAAGCCCAACATGGGGTTGGCTTCATGTAATTGCGCTGTACGGGCGATAATTTCTTCCACAGAAACACCCATCATCTTGGCTAATTCTTCTTGTTCAGCCTTTTTATTGGGCAAGAATTCATGCAAAGGTGGGTCTAACAAACGAACAGTTACAGGCAAGCCTTCCATGATTGAGAACAAAGACACAAAGTCTTCGCGTTGGAAAGGCAACAACTTGTCCAAAGCCGCCCGACGACCCGTTTCGTCTTTCGCCAAAATCATTTCACGCATGTGATTGATACGGCTGGGTTCAAAGAACATGTGTTCTGTCCGACATAACCCAATCCCTTCTGCGCCGAAATCTTTCGCTGTTTGCGCATCTAAGGGGGTTTCGGCGTTGGCACGAACACGGAGGGTGCGGATTTCATCCACCCAACCCATGAATTCGCCAAAGTCGCCCGCCATTTCGGGTTTCACCAAAGGTAATTCACCAGCCATAATTTGGCCTGTTGTCCCATCCAAAGAGAGCATATCACCCGCCTTTAAGGTAATGCCTCCTGCGGTCAAAGTTTGATTGGCGTAGTCAATGCGTAAATCAGAGACCCCAGAGACACAAGGAATCCCCATCCCACGAGCCACTACAGCCGCATGAGAAGTCATACCGCCACGGGCTGTTAAAACGCCTTGAGAAACATGCATACCCGCAATATCTTCGGGGGAAGTTTCCACACGGACCAATACCACTTTTTTGCCTTCGCTGGCTTGTTGTTCGGCGTCAGCTGCACTGAAAACGATTTGTCCCACAGCGGCCCCAGGAGAGGCTGGTAATCCTGTCGCAATAGGAGACCGTTTGGCAGATTTGTCAAACATAGGGTGCAACAATTGATCCAAATGACCGGGTTCTACACGCATGACGGCTTCTTCTTTGGTAATTAAGCCTTCATGGACCATATCCACAGCGACCTTTAAAGCGGCCAAACCTGTGCGCTTGCCATTACGTGTTTGTAACATCCAAAGTTTGCCGTTTTGAACGGTAAATTCCATATCTTGCATGTCCTTATAATGGGCTTCCAATTTATGACGAATGCTGTCTAATTGAGCATAGACTTCAGGGAATTCTTCTTCCATACAAGGCAGGGTCAAACCACGGCGTTGATTTCCAATTTTGGAAAGTTGTTGAGGGGTACGAATCCCCGCCACCACATCTTCCCCTTGGGCGTTTTTCAAATATTCCCCATAGAAGTAATTTTCCCCTGTGGCGGCATCACGGCTGAAACACACCCCTGTCGCAGAGTTGTCGCCACTGTTGCCGAACACCATACATTGCACATTGACAGCGGTCCCCCAATCAGAAGGAATGTTGTTTAATTTTCTGTAGAAAATCGCCCGTTCACTCATCCAAGACCCAAAGACGGCCCCGATGGCTCCCCATAATTGTTCATTCACATCTTGGGGAACAACTTTTCCTTCTTGAATACCAATTTGTTTGTATTCAGCAATAACGGCCTTTAATTGTTCAACGGTCATTTCAGAATCGTGCTTATAACCATTTTCTTCACGCACCCGTTCCAAAACGGCTTCAAATTTGTGCAAATCTACCCCCATTGCTGTGTCAGAATACATTTGCAAGAAACGCCGATAGGAGTCATAGGCAAATTTAGGATTGTTGGAGGCTTTGGCTAATCCTTCCACTGTTTGATCGTTCAAGCCCAAATTCAAAATGGTATCCATCATCCCAGGCATAGAAACACGGGCCCCAGAACGGACCGAGAACAAAAGGGGATTTTCGGCATCGCCAAATTTTTTACCCATGATGGCTTCTACACCCTTTAAGCCTTCCATGACTTGTGCTTTTAATTCATCAGAGTAAGCCTTGTTATTTTTGTAATAATAGACACAGGCTTCTGTTGTAATTGTAAAACCTGGAGGTACAGGTACGCCAATGCTGGACATTTCGGCCAAGTTGGCCCCTTTACCGCCCAATTCATTGCGCATTTTGGCATTACCTTCGGCTTTGCCATCGCCAAATGTATAAACCCATTTTGTCATTTTTTTCGTTTCCTTTGTTAAAGTTAAAAAACCGATACAAAACCTTTTGAATCGGAAAATTGCTTTTTTTATGCCGAGATAGATAGCATTTTTTTACATAAAAAGCAAGAAAAAAATAAACGAATAAGGAGGCTTTATTTTAAAGGATGATTTGTCTTGACAGGAATGGGGGATTATGGTACTCTGTCTCAAATAACGAAAGGTTAAAGATGAATTATCCCAAAACACCTTGGGCCTATATTTGGTACTATGTGCGCCCCTATTTGCGGTATTTGGTGGCAGCGGGTATCTTTATGGTATTGTTGGCGATGGCCCGCCAATTTGCGACCCTTTATTTTTCCCGAGCCATTGATGTTTTAACCGAGGTTGTTCAAAATCAAGGCAGTTTGTTGGACCGATTGTTGCCTTTGTTTGTCCTTATCTATGCGTTGGGGTTTGGGGCGGTGTTGGTCCAAAGGTTGGCGTGGTTGATGTTGGAAAAGACACTGCCTAGTATGGAAGCGACAATTAATCAAGAAGTTTGCCGTTATATCGTAGGGCATTCGGCGGAGTTTTTATCTAATCACCCCAGTGGTAAATTGGGCGGGCGTCCCAACCAACTGGCCGATAATGTCACTGGTGTGGTGATGATTGCCTTTTTTGGCTTTTTCACGCCGATTGTCAATTTGATTGTGAGTTTTGCTATTTTAATCAATGTAAATGTGTGGATTGGTCTTTTGTTGTTTTTTTGGTCCATCGTGCTGATTTTGTTTTTATCCAAAAGTGCCCACAGATTACGGCGCTATTCGGCGGATTTATCCGAAAAAATGGCGACTTTATTGGGACGAATTGTGGATGTGGTGATGAATGCTTTAACGGTCAAAAGTTTTGCGGCGTGGCATTTTGAAGATAAAGCCATGCAACCTTTTTTAAAACAGTTTTTATTGGCCAATCGCCGACATATGCACAAGATGCAAAATGGTCAAGCGGTCCAAGCCATTATCGTATTGCTTTTTGAGTTGAGTATGATTTTGCTTTCCCTCTATCTATGGCATAAAAAGTTGATTACAACAGGGCAAATTATGTTGGTGGTATTGTTGGAAAACACGGTGATTGAACGGTTGCATCATGTGTTGTATCAGTTATTGGAATGGAACAGGACAATGGGGCGCATTGAAAATGCGTTGCCTGTTGTGGCGACACCGCACGGGATTCAAGATGTTGTGGGGGCTAAAGCCTTGAAAATAAAAAAGGCGAAAATTGAATTTCAAAATGTGGATTTTGGTTATCGGACACAGCGGGGTGTTCTGAAGCATTTTAATCTGACCATTCAGCCAGGGGAGAGAGTCGGTTTGGTGGGGGTGTCGGGCAGCGGTAAGACCACAATCATCAACCTTTTACAACGGTTTTATGATGTGAAAGGGGGCCAAATTTTAATTGATGGCCAAAACATTCATTCTGTTCTCCAAGATTCGTTGCATCAACATATTGCTGTGATTCCCCAAGATACTTCTTTATTTCATCGGTCTTTGTATGAAAATATTGCTTATGGAAATCCTCGGGCGTCAAAAGAAGCGGTGTTCAAGGCGTCCCGCCAAGCCTATGCGCACCCCTTTATTCAGGCCGCCGAAAATGGCTATCAAACTTTGGTGGGGGATCGGGGAATAAAATTATCGGGGGGCCAAAGACAACGGGTGGCGATTGCACGGGCTATTTTGAAACAGGCCCCCATTTTGATTCTAGATGAAGCCACTTCAGCTTTGGACAGCGAATCCGAATATCATATTCAAAAAAGTTTAAAAACGCTGATGAAAGGCAAGACAGTCATTGCGATTGCGCATCGGCTTTCTACCTTGAAAGAAATGGACCGAATTATTGTGATGAGTCATGGGAAAATTTTAGAGGAAGGCACGCCCGCTCAGTTGCTCAAGAAAAAGGGAAAATATGCCAAATTATGGGCCCTTCAAACTCAGGTGCGCCCCCCTCAAGATAATTCATCAGGATAGTTGCTTTTTTTGGGAAAAAAGAGTATAATGGTGAACCGATTTTTCACGAAAGGCAATCAGATGGAATATATCAAAATTCGGGGCGCACGGCAACATAATCTGAAAAACATTGATGTGGATATTCCCAAAAATCAATTAGTGGTGATAACGGGGGTGTCGGGTAGTGGGAAGTCTTCATTGGCCTTTGATACGATTTATGCCGAAGGACAAAGGCGTTATGTGGAAAGCCTTTCCACTTATGCGCGTCAATTTTTGGATTTACAAAATAAGCCTGAGGTGGATTTAATTGAAGGTCTTTCTCCGGCGATTTCTATTGAACAAAAAACAACGGGACATAATCCTCGCTCTACAGTGGCAACAATCACAGAAATCTATGATTATATGCGATTGTTGTGGGCCCGTGTGGGCACGCCTTATTCCCCTGCGACAGGCTTACCGATAGAGGCTCAAACGGTCAGCCAAATGACGGACGCTGTGTGTGCTATGGACGAAGGGATAAAGTTGATGATTTTGGCCCCCGTGGTGCGTCATCGTAAAGGGGAGTATAAAAAAGAATTTGCCCAATGGCAAAAGCAGGGCTTTGTGCGTGTTCAGGTAGATGGCGAATTGTATGCGATGGAAGAAGTCCCCAGTTTGGATAAAAATAAAGCCCACGATATCAGTGTGGTGATTGATCGGCTGATTATGAAAAAGGACATTCAAGGGCGTGTGGCGGCGGACATTGAAAAGGCGTTGGCTTTGGCGGATGGTTTGTTAAAAGTGGTGGATTTAAGTTCTCATCAAGAACGGCTTTTTTCGTCCAAGTTTTCTTGTCCTGTTTCTGGTTTTACGATTACGGATTTAGAGCCCCGCTTGTTTTCTTTTAATAACCCCGAAGGGGCCTGTCCAGAGTGTGGTGGATTGGGAATGAAATTGACGGTAGATCCCCACTTGGTGATTCCTCGTCCTGAATTATCGGTCAATCAAGGGGCGATTGCACCTTGGACTTTGAAAAATGGAGAAATAGGGCGCTGGTACGGCTATGCGTTGCGTCCGTTGGTCAAAGGATTAAAGTTGGATTTGGATAAGCCGTGGTCTTTGTTGGATGCCCAAACTCAGCACGCTATTTTGTATGGCTTTCATATCAAAGGGGCGTCCTTTGAGGGGGTGATTCCCAACATGGAACGGCGTTATTTGGAAACAGATTCAGATGAAGTCCGTGCGGAAATTTCCCGCTTTATGATGAATACCCCCTGTGCGGCGTGTCAGGGGAGCCGTTTAAAACCGCAAGCCTTGTGCGTTAAAATCGGGAAAAAGAACATTGCTGAAATTACAAGCCTTTCCATCGCCAAAGCCTTTGATTGGTTTCAAAAAGTCCCCACGCATTTAAGTCATGAAAAAAAAGAAATTGCGGATCGCATTTTAAAGGAGATTGTGGAACGGCTCAAGTTTTTAAATAATGTGGGATTGGGATATTTACCATTGAATCGGATTGCGGGCACTTTGTCAGGTGGGGAAGCCCAACGCATTCGGTTGGCCAGCCAAATTGGCACCGGCTTGACGGGTGTTTTGTATGTTTTGGACGAACCGTCTATCGGCTTGCATCAACGGGATAACGATAAATTGTTGGCCACTTTGCACCATTTGCGGGACTTGGGAAATTCAGTGATTGTCGTGGAACATGACGAAGATACTATGCGGGCGGCGGATTATTTGTTGGACATTGGGCCTGAGGCAGGGCGCCATGGGGGCTATGTGGTGGCGCAAGGAACGCCCTCTCAGGTGGAAAAAAATCCGGTGTCTTTAACGGGACAGTACTTGTCGGGTATGCGCCAAATTCAAGTCCCCCCGCATCGCCGTCAGGGAAATGGCAAGTTTTTGACGATAGAGGGGGCGACTTTGCATAACCTGAAAAATGTTCGGGTGGAAATTCCTTTGGGGACTTTGACCTGTGTCACGGGGGTTTCGGGGGGGGGTAAGTCCAGTTTGGTGATAGAAACGCTCTTTAAAAATTTGCATAACTTGTTGAATAAAACGCACGAAGTGGCGGGGCCGTGTTCGTCCATCAAAGGGGCCCAGTATTTGGACAAGATTATTGACATAAACCAAAGCCCGATTGGACGCACGCCTCGGTCTAATCCCGCCACTTATACAGGCATGTTTGCCCCGATACGGGATTGGTTTGCGTTGTTGCCTGAATCCAAAGCACGGGGCTATAAAGCGGGTCGGTTTTCCTTTAATGTCAGGGGGGGGCGGTGTGAAGCCTGTGAAGGCGATGGCGTGAAGCAAATCTCTATGAACTTTTTGCCGGATGTCTATGTGCGGTGCGATGTGTGCGGGGGCAAGCGGTATAATCGGGAAACATTAGAGGTCAAATTTAAAGACAAATCCATCGCCGATGTGTTGGATATGACGGTAGATGAGGCGGCGGAATTTTTTGCGGCGATGCCTTCTATTTACGATAAGTGTGCTTTGTTGCAAAAGGTGGGGCTTGGGTATATGACCTTGGGGCAATCGGCGGTTACCTTGTCCGGCGGAGAAGCCCAACGAATTAAGTTGGCCAAAGAACTGGCGCGGCGTTCCACGGGTAAGACACTGTATATTTTGGACGAACCCACGACAGGGTTGCACTTTGCGGATATCCAAAAGTTATTAGATGTGTTGCAGGCACTTGTTTTGGCGGGCAATACAGTAGTTGTGATTGAACATAATTTAGATGTCATAAAATCAGCGGACTATATTATAGATATGGGGCCTGAGGGGGGCGATGGCGGTGGCCGAGTGGTGGCGACGGGGACGCCTGAACAGGTGGCAAAAGTCCCCGAAAGTTATACAGGGAAATACTTGAAAAAGATGTTGAAAAAGCCGTAAAGGTCTCGGTAATAGTCGCCCTTTTGTCATTCCTCCTTCCTTTTTGCCATTCTAATCGTAGCGAAGAATCCACTATTTTTCAAAAAATACAAAAAAAATGCTTGACAAGGCATTTTGAATGTTTTATTCTGCCCATAAGTATTTTATCAAAAAGGGGGAATTGTATGAAAAAATTCTTGTATCTTTGTTTGTTTGGGACGGCCTTGGCAGGTGGGGTAAATATAGCCAAAGCAGATTTGACGGGAAGAATTAATACGTGGTTGAATAATGGTGCTTCAGGAACCGTTGCCTCAGAGATAGTTGAATCTGGAAAGACTAACCTCCTTAATAGTGGGAGAACTTATAGTGGAACTATGCTTCCAAATGGACAAAAACTCAATGGAGAATATAAAATTTATCAGGGAAATGGTGTGACACGATTGGTAAGTACAACCAATGCAAACGAGACACATACCATATTTAATAATGGTACTGTTTCCAGCAAACTGCCTAATGGTAATTCATATCATTCTGGTAGTTATGGAGTTAAAGCGTATGATTCTAGTGGGAAATTGATAGCAGAAACAGATGTTACTGGGGACAGAATAAACGGTCTTGTTGCATCAGCAACAAAGCCTAATTCACCTGTTTCCAATCCTACCGCTGCGACTCCAACACTGGACTCATATGTGGAGACTGGACTCGATGAGGAGAATATATTTAGGGCTCAGTTTGGCGAAGATGTTACTTCTCAGGTGAAGACTCCCCAACTGAGATCTGGACCACAGAGTGGTTTTGAAGGAGAATACGAATTTGCTGGATATGATGCGAATGGGATGCCAGTAGATCGGTATGGTAATATTCTTCCCGGTGATGGAACTGATTATGAACTTCCAATGCAAAACAGCAATGTTGCCCCTAAGACAACGCCGGCGTCAGGGGCGAATACGCCTGCTCCTGATGCAGGATTTGATGCCGAGGCTGTCTATGGGAAATATAATAAGGATATGATGGACCATTTGGAATCTCAATGGAATGGTACTTTGCCCAAAGTTCTACCAGATAGTGCATTAGATATGGGTTTTATTAAAAAAGCAGGGATTAACGAATTTATTCCAAATGCTGATGGAACTGTTGACCTTAAAATGGGGTCAGATTGGTTTGGCAGTTCTTTGACAATGGACACCAAAGATTTTAATGCAATTTTTGGAAAGGGGGGGGAACTCCCCATACAAGAAACGAATTTAGGGGGCGGACAAAGTGTGTTATCCTTGCCTAATGGTTCTGTTTTGAAAGAGGCTCAAAATGGGTTGCTGACGGACGGAAAGGGTAATTTTTTTCTTGAGTCAGGCGGAAATGCTTACCCCGTGGATCCAAATATGTCGCCCGCTGAGTTGAAAACGGTGGCGAATCAGGCCAAGGCAAAAGAGGCATTAAAGGCCGCATTAAAACCGTCAGATATTGATAAAGCGAACGTTACGAATGCGTTTGAATATGCGTTGCAGATTTTGGAAGCGGTGGAAGGAATCAATCAAGATGATGCCACCAAAGAAACAACCGTTAAGGGGGTTCAAAGTTTGCAAAATTCCCAAGGGGGGTCTTCGGATTACAGCATGGGGACAGATGTGTCTTTGGAGGCCACCACAATCGCTTCGGCCGCTGAATTGATGGTTGAATTGTTGAAAAACAATCCCATGAATTTAACCTATCTAGATGAAACGAAGTGCGCTGAATACGAAGAGGATACTTCCACCAGAAGGGAATGCCTACAGGAAATGAAAAAAATATCCGCCAATGCGACGGCGTTGTCGGGGGTGATGATTGCCGAAGGCAGTAATGCGATTTCGTCCAAATTTTACGACAGAATTAAAAACTTTACCGATATCAATAATAATTTGGGGACAGGGTCTTTGGGGGCTATGTCTGTGATTAACGATGCGGAAAGGTATCCGTATTTTGAAATGGTTCGTGGGACGGCTTTATCGGCCGTACAATTAGGGGTCAAAGAAATGGGTACCCTGACGGAATTAGATGATTTGGCAAAGGAGGCTGAAAATGCGCAATAAACACCTGACAAAATCTTTGATGGCGGGGGTGGTGGCCTCAGCTTTGATTCTGTCGCCAATGGCAACGCAAGCGGGAAATTGGGCAGGCGTTGTTCTCCCAATTGGGGGATTGGCTTTGACTTTGGCCACGGCGGGGACAGTGGCGGTGATGACGGCTGTCAATACTGATGCGGCGCAAATTGCGGCGGAAGCCTTGGTTTATGCGGCGATGTTGTCGGTCACGGATGAATGGAGTCCTGAACCCGAAAAATCCTATGAAAAAGCGGCCGAATCCAATGACGATGGCTCTACTTGTTCTACGACAACGGTGACCGAGGAAGGTTCTATGCCTTTTGCGGTGCAATCTTTAACGGCAACAGGGATTGAGGTGGTGCCTTTGGATCCCAATCCGTCTATCTTTGTAAATTCATCGGCGCGTCAAAGTGTGATGCAGGCTTTAACCCGTTTGGGCGGGCAAGACCCCAATTTGACATTTAGAGAGATGAGCGCTTCTCAAGAAAGTGCGATTGTCAGTGATAGAGGGGGTAGCCAACAAAGAAATGAACAATGGATTTCCACCGAAGGCATTGCCCGTGCAGAATTGGCGTTGATGACGGTCCAACAAGGGGCGGTAGATGATGGGGCTTCTTTAACGGATACAGCCAGTTCTTTGGAAACAGCGGATAAAAGTGATATTCAAATGGCTTCGGCGGTCAGCGGAACGCGCCAACAAACTTTGGCGGGCTTGGTGGGCTCTGGGACCAGTACGGCGGGCGCCATGCGGATTCAATCATTGATGAATTTGGAATTGGCCCAACGAATGAATTTAACAAATATGTTGCAAGGGAATATCTTGTCGTTGGAAGCGGCGCGTCTTTTGCGTAAATCAAATTATTAAAAAAGGACAAAATTATGAAAAAATTATCACTTTTCCTTTTGACTTCTAGTTTGTTGATAGCAACCCCCACACGGGCTGGTTTGATAAATCCGATGGGGGTTGGAGGATTTGGACATACGATTTTTGATGTTCCTCCGGCTCATGTTGCTTGTTGGACTGTTTGTAAAGCACTGGCGATTTCTTGTGCAGGCTGCAGTGGCGATTATCCGTTTGCTTTGAGTATTTGGATTGACTATGCGACGGCGATGGCAACGGCTTTGGATGCGGCCGCCACTTGGAGCCAAACAGATCGTACCATTGATGCCAAAGATGCCGTCAGCCAATTGGAAGAATCTTTGGGGGGTGGTTGTTCTGGGGGGGCTAAAGACAGTGAAGTTTCTTTACCCACAAGTGCGATGGAAGTTTTTGCCCCACAAATTGTGGTGGATGCTTTGGATAACTACGAAGATTTGGAAAGTGTGCGACAAGCGGTGGAAGATTATGTTTTTGAAAATGATTCTTCTGATATCAATGGGGAATGTAAAGATGCCCATAACAAATGTGCAGAAAATCGTCAAAATACTTGGGCACTTTTGTCCGTGAGTTTGGCCCAGGCGATGGCTGATAAAATGCTCAATAATTCCGAAGATATGACGAATCATTTTAAAGAATTGGCCGATCAATTCAATGCCCAGACAAGCCCGATGGGCATGTGGGGAGCGATGAGTGCTATTACTTTGGATACGCATGTTCAAATGAATGATATCAATGCTTTGTATGCGCGGGATTTGGAAATGACGGCTTTGGGTGGTTTAAATAATTCAGGAACGGTGGAATATAGCCGTTCGGGGACAGGGAGATAGGAGGTCAAAATGAATAAAACCTTTTTAAATATCATGATGGCGGGGTGTTTTTGTGGGTTAACATTTGTGCCACGTCTTTCCCATGCGGACGGTGGGTTGTTATTCGCTTCTTTACTACATCCTACTTCAACGGTGGATATCGGTCGTTCTATTACGGGTATTGTGGCGGGAATTATCAATTTGTCGGGGGACGGGGAATCCAAAGCCCAGTTGATTGCCAAACAAGAAAACGTTAACGTAACCGCCGATGGCAGTTATAATTCGGGGGCAAATGCGGCCGCCGCCACTTATGCACGGGCCGCTGCAACGGCTTTTAAAGATGGGGCCTATGCCTATATTAATCAAAATGTATGGAATCAAAAAACGCCCTATGTTTATGATAAATTGGCGCAAGCCTTGGGCGAAAATCCCACTTTAGAGGCGACCCGTCAGGCGGTGATTGATACTTTTTATGCGGATGGCGAAAACCGTTCAAATACATCGTATAAAGAAGGAATTTTCCAACAAAGACAAGCCTATGCCCAAAAGGTGGTTGATTTCCATATTCAATTAAGTCAGGAAATTCAAAAGGCTATTCAGGGGGATTTGACGGCCGCTGGCCAAGCCCCAGTTAGTAGCGATAATGAAGTAGGGGCGATGGCTATTGATGCCCAAACTTTGGACGAAATGATTAAAACCACTTTGGTGGATTTGACATTGCAAATTGAAATGATGGAAGCCGATGCATTGACTTTTATGTTGCATCAACCCGTGGAAATGCTTTCGGAAACAAAAGGAGAATAAGATGTCTAAAAAACACACATTTTTGGCAATTGTTGGGGCATTAAGTTTGTGGGGGGCTGTTTTACCTGCACGGGCTGTTCCTGAAACAGATTTTCATGGGCAATTTTTTGCGCTTATTCCCGATTGGATTAGTGCTGGATTTCGGGCTTTAACGGCGGCGGTAAAATACTTTTTGGGGGACGATACGGCCTTGGTGGCCGAACTTGTTTGGGACGATAGTTCTTCTTCGGGCGGATGTGGTGGTTGCTATGGTGGCAAACCTTCTGCCTCAGCGGATTTGAAGTTGTCTGCTTCTTTGGAGGATATTTCTTTAAGTGAAGATGTTTATGGAACAAAAGGGTATGTCGCCCAAAGCACGGTGACTGAATTGACCGAAAAAATTATTAAAGATATTATGCGGGAAAAAGCCTCTTTGGATCAATTAAGTGAAGAAGGACAAAGGGTCTATTACAAAGCGCAACAACGTTCTATTCAGGCGATGACAGATGCCTTGATGATGAAAAAAGCCTATGTCGAATTAAAGGGCATTGTGGCGGCGTTGCCCACAGATTTTTCCAATTATTCAGCGGCGGCCAGTTCTATTGCTTCACGGCGGTTGATTTTGGACGAATTATTGGCGTTGAAAAAGCGTGTGATTGCGGCCCGTTTGCGGACCAAGGCGCAAACAATGGAAATTGATTCTATCAATACAGAGGCTTTGACCGTACCGCCAGAATTGCCAGGGGGAACAGAGGACGAGCCAAAGGACGACCCCAAGAAAGATGACGAAGGTCCAAAAGACCCCGAAAAAGGGGATGATTCTGATGATGTGGGGGTAATCAATCCGCCTATAGAAGGGGGGCATGGAAGCGGTAATTTGCCTTGGTCGCATAATGAAACTGGCGATCAAGACGACGAACAATCTGTGGCAGGCTCTTACCAAGCACCAGGATCTTTCAGAAGAGTTCAAGGATTGCGGGCTGGTCAGGCAAGATACCAATCTTCGGGTGGGGTAGATTCTAATGTACGGGGCAGCCGTGAAGATTTGGATTATAAAAAATAAAGAGGCAGAGAGGAGCATCAAATGAAAAATAGTTTTTTTGTATTTTTGTTGTTGACGAGCGTCTTTTCAGGGGAAGCATCGGCGGCGTTGAGTTTTTCTTCCACGAAACGGCCCCAAGCCAGAATGATTCAAACGCAGACCTATCTGTCCGAAAATAATAAAGCGTTGCGTCAAGCCTTAGTGATTCACAATATGTTGAATCAATTGCCTGGGTTAATGGATGTGGCGGAAACGGCTGATGGGTTGTCAGGCCAAAGAAAAGTTTTGTCTGAACAATTAAAAATCATGGACGATTGTTTTGCGAAAAAATTGAGCAAGATGTATAAAGAACCAGCTCAAGCATGGAGTAAAATGACATCTGCTTATGAAAGGAAGCGTCAATCAACCCCGAAAAAGACAGGGGTGGAATCTTTGGCGATGAGTTCAGAGGATTTGTTAAAAGAACGGCAATCTGCTTGGTATTTAAATAGGGATGTGTTGTTGGATGTGTATCAAAATCCCGAAAAGTATGGGGCCACAAATGATGATGGTTCTTTTGCCCTGTGGAAAGACCAAATCACGCTTTATAACAAACAATGGAACGATTTTTATGAAAAAGTGAATGCGCAATTTGGGGTGGCTTTAAAGGGCCGTCCTGCGGTGGAAGAAGAGGTGCGTTATAACCCCAAAAAGTATGATGAGGTTCTGCAAGCGCATAAGGCCTATTTAGCGGGCTTGAAAAAGTACCGTCAGGCGGATTTTAAAGAACTCCCACCTAAAGCCCCAGAGGCTTTACCGAATGTTAATAATTTGGTGTTTGTTGATCAAACAACCAAAAAGATTTATCCTGAATTGCCCGAAATTTGGAAAAGCAAAGAAAATCAACAAATTTTGGCTCAATCAGGTGGGGAATTTTCTGGTTTTTTTGAACAAGGCGATGTGAATCGTCCGATTGCGGCGGCAGGCCAAATGCAAAAAGGAGATTTGGAGACCAGTTATGATGTACGTTTGGCGCTAGACAGTCTTGAAAAAGGCAGTTCTTCCATTGATGGTACTTTGGGGGAAATGCGTCAAAAGTTTTTGAAAAAACTGCAAGATTTGGGTATTCAAACACAGGATTTAACTTTGGCGTCCAAAGGGGACTATGGTCAAGTCAGAAAACTGTTGAAAGACAAAAAGAAAGAAATGATTCAACAGGCCTATGATTACGTAAGTTTGTTGGAAAAGCAAGATTTAGAACATCCAGAATTGACGGCTACACGCCAAAAGCGTCAGCATGACCAAAATGCCCGATTATCTAAAGAGGCTCAGGCGGCTGTGAAGGAAGTGGATCAAGGGATTATTTCCATTGGTCAAATGTCCCCTGTGGCCCAACAAAAATTGGTGTTGGCGGCTTTGGAAAAAGATGCAGATGGGCTGACTTACTTGACAGAAACGAATGCAATGAATGTGGATCAAATGATGCGGGAACGGCATTCGTCCAACAAATTGATTGCCGAATCCCAAAAACAAGTACGTGAGGCGATTAAGCAACAAAATTCGTTGATGCCACGTTTAAAGGAATGTCCTTTTTAATGAAAAAAGACGGGTAAAAAATGACTTCTCATAAAGCTTTTTTATATTTAATATGGAGTTTAGTTGGAAGCATTTTTTTACTCTGTATTACCTTTTTTTTGGCCTTTAACCTTTTTCGTTATGCGGGAGATGTACAGGTTGTTTCGCAATTTTATACAGAAGGGATTATGGATTCTTCCCGCCAATTAGATGTTGTTCCATTTAAAAGTGAAAATAATAAAGCCACGCTAGCACAATTAGATGAATTGTTGATTCGGTATTATATTGAAAAGCGTTATGTGTCTATTCCTGATCAATGGGAAATGGGGCGACATTGGTATCCTGGAAGTTTTTTTTATGGATTAACAACCACAAAAATTTACAACGATTTTATTCCTGATATCCAAAAGAAATTGTCCAGTTTGTCGTCATCGGTCAAGACAGTAGATATTTTGGATATTCAACAAAATGGCATCAAAAAAGACAGACGAGGCAATGATATTTACACCTATACCATTGATGTAGATATTTATACTCGTACGCTGAATGGAGAGGTGGGGCGCAGTCAAAAAAAGCGGGTTGTTTTACAAATCGGTCATTATCCCCGTCGTATTTTTTGGAACAGACGCTTTAATACCCCTTACGGGAGTGTGGTTGGTACAAACCCGTATGGTTTTTTTATTGGCGATTTTTCTGAAACTGACAGAAAATAAAAAAAAGTATTTGAAAAAAATTTTTTCTGTGCTACACTACAACCACTGGGAAGTTTTTAAAAGGAGGTTTTATGAAGAAAATAATTTATCTTTCACTTTTGGTGGTGGCCCTTGTCGTGGGGGCGTGTGGTTCTATTTATGAAAATCCCCCCGTGGGCATTGGACGGGAATTTTCTGAATTAAAAAAATCGCCCTGTGCTTGTTTGGAATTGAAAAAGGCGCCTCAATTACCTGATTGGTTGGTTTGATTAAGGGGAGAGAAATGGAACAGGAATCCAAAGAATCCTCGTATGAATTATTAAAAACAGAACGCTATTTGTGGATGGCACGGGCATTTGCGGTTGTTTCTGTTTTGTCTTTAGTGGCGAATGTTTTGTTGTTGGTGGCGTTGGTTTCTTTGCAACCTTTGACCCGCATGCAACCGTTTATGTTGAATATCCAAGACAAAGACCAACAAGTGATTGAAATTGAACGGCCCAATTTGGCCAAGTTGGATATGAAAAAGTTGGAAGAATCATATATTCGTCAATATATCGTTTCCCGTTATACCGTTGGGTCAGATATTGATGAATTAAAACGGCGTTGGGGGATTGGGGGAATTGTTAATCGGATGAGTTCTATGGGTGTGTATGGGGCTTTTGAAAGTAATGAATCCTATAAGTATTTGCCGTTGGCGGAAAATGATGGGATGACCCGCAGCATTGTGATTGAATCCGTCAACCAAACGGGCAATCAATGGGTTGTTATTTTTCGGACCAGTACGATGCAAGGGGGGGTATCTGAACCAATCGTCCAAACTTTAAAGGCAACAGTTACTGTTGGTTTTGAACCCACGCGGACCACTTGGGAATATCGTTTGGAAAATCCGTTGGGATTCCAAATTAAAACCTATAAAGTGGAGGACGCCCCTTTAGGTAGATAAAATTCTGAAAAAAAGTAAAATTTTATTGGACTTTCTGTTTTTTTTCAGATAAGATGAAAGAAAGTTTGGAGGAAGAATGGGACACTTTATTAAAAAAATCGGTTGCTTGTTCATGGGGGGGCTTCTGTCTTTCCCTGTTTTGGCGCAAGTTCAAACGCCTGCGGATACAGAAACGGCGATGGTGGTAGATGCCATCAATCAATCGGCGGGGGCTTTTGATCAAGTGGATTTGGGATATGTCCATTCTTTGGGAATGCAACAAAAGGCGTGGAATAACCCTATGCAACATTTGGGGGAAGGGCAAACAAAGCCTGGTTATACGAAATATAATTGGACGCCTGATACGGTGTTGCCTATTCGGTTAAGGGAAGGCATGATGACTTTAATCAATTTACCCGCTTGGGAGTTGATTGAAAAAGTGCATATTGGGTCCCCTGAATCTTTTGGCGGGGAAATTGCTTCGGCCAATTCGCTGTTATTGTATGCGGATCCGAATTATATCGGGGTGGATAGTAATATGATTATCTTTGGCCGTTCGGGAAATCGGTATGTTTTTTATTTGCGCAGTGAAGGGTTTAATACAGATAAAATCACGCAATCTGTGGTGGATGTTTTAGTGGGACCCCGTTGGACGCCAGCCTCGGCAGGGGGGCAGATGGGCCAATCAAATGGGGTGAGTTCTACGGCGGCGGCTCCTTTGGTGAATACAGCGGGAACCACACAATCCCGTGTGAAAAGTGTTGGCGGGGTAGATCAAGATTGGTTAAAGACAGTACCGATGGATCCCGAAAATATCCGCTTTGATTTGGATATGTTTATTCCCAACCCGAATGATGTGGATATTGCCCCCGATAACATTTGGCGGGATAATATCTTTACTTACATTGATTTGGGGCCAAAAGCCTTGACAATGACACAACGGCCTATCGTTTCTCTTTTGTCGCAAGATTCTGAAGTTCCTGTGGGCTACAGAACACGGGGACCCAATGGGCGCTTGATTGTGGTGGAGGCGATTGGTGATTTAGTCCTCAGAAATGGCCAAAAACTTATTTGTATCAAATTGCGGCGGGATCCGTCTTACGGGTTGGAATATGCGTCCTATGCCCCAAATGGAACAGGGGCGGTGGGTTCTGTGTCGCAACAGGCGATTCCTAATGTTTTCACCCAAACAAACTATGTGGCTTCGGCGAATTTGGTGCAACCTTATTGTAATGATGAATCTGGGGCAGGCCGATGCGGGCAATCTGCGAATTTTTCAAATATCAAAGCGATTCCTGATAATATCATGAAGGCTAACCAAGATGTTTTGGATTCGTTAAAGAAAAATGAAATTGTGCCTGTGGTGGGGACAGAATCTATTGCTGTTGAATTTGGGACCAGCCCCACGATGTCTGAATTGGAAAATCTGTGGAATAAAGTTTATGCCAAAAACAAAGACTTGTTGTCGGGGTATGAGCCTTATTATTCTGTTGATGCTACCGCCGATGGCGATGTCATTGAATTGTTCCGTTTGCGGGCGGGCATGTTAAAAGATGTGGCCACAGCGGAATCTTTGTGTCGTAAATTGGGTAAGCGGGGCTATTCTTGTTCTGTTGTTAAGATTCAATAATAGAGGGGAAAATGGCACAAAATAGAGATAGTCTTTCACAATTAACGCAACGGCGCAGTAATCGCATCTTGTTGATTATTGGCTTGATGTTGTTGATGCTCTTTTTGTTGGCTTTATGTCGGTTGTCATCCAAGAAAGCCCCGCAAAATTTTGTCCCAGAAGGGGGGCCCAGTGGGGTAGATGTGGTTATTGGAAGTCCCACTGATGAAGGGGATGTTCCTCCTGTTTTCAAACGGGGTGATGCAGAGTTGAAAATTATTCCGGATAATCATGTGGTGATGGAAAAAGTTGTGTTGGGATCGGTGGCTGAAAAGACATTGACCTTGCGGGCGGACAATGCTGGGGTAAAGATTTTAAGCAAAAGTTTAGATGAAAAAAATTCTCCTTTCCAACTATCGGGTGATTGTATGGAAAAAGATATCTTGGCCACAGGGGAAAGTTGTTTGTTGAAAATTACATGGAGCCCCAAGGAGTTGGTTCAAATTCAAAATACCTTGACCATTCAATGGATTGAGGATAATCCAGGTGTTTTTGATAAACAAACTTCGGTGATTACTTTGTCGGCACAATCCACGGATTCCAAAGATTGTATTATTTGTAAATGTGATGAAAAAGAACTTCCTGATGTCCCCCGTGAAGCCTCTACACTGGAGGGGGAAAAGGTCCCTGTCAACGAAAAAGGGGAGCCCATTATTGATGGTGTTCCTCATCAACCCGTGGGAACGGCGATCGTGGATCCAAAGGGGCACATGAAAGGGGTGATAGAACCCGAAGTAGTTCCCTTGTCTTTAACAAATGAATTATTGGGGGAAGTACAAAAAAACAAAAATGTTGTGGATTTTGACGGCAACACGATTGGTCGGTTGATGGGGGATAATACGATTGTCAATTCCAAATTTGAAATTGTGGGAAAAGCGATAGATGTGGTCCCTGCTATGAAAGAAAACGGGGAAGTCATCGGAAAAATGAAGGTAGATGGCAAAACAGTGGTGATTGTAGATGCCAAAGACCGTGTGATTGGGCGTCCTCAAGTAGATGGGCGTGTGGTGGATATGACGGGCAAGCACATTGCCTATTTGAGTCCTTGGGGCTTGGTGATTGATTTTCAAGGCAATATTTTGGGGGGGGTTTATCCCGATGGCAAAGTTGTCAATACGCAAGGAAAAGTTGTGGCGACAATGCGTCCAATGGGCTTGGCTATTTCCAAAGCTGGGGGCTTGATTGGGGGCGTTATGCCACGGGGGACAGTGGTGGCTCCTGGTTGTAATTCTTTTGGTAATGTGGGGGTCAATGGTAAAATTACAGATGCTTTAGGCAAAGATATTGGTCATGTTTTGTTGGACGGAACGGTGGTCAATGCCCAAAATAGTGAATTAGGAATGGTGGTGCGCGAAGGATTGATTATTGATTCAAAATCTCAAGTGATTGGATATGTCAATACGGCGGGTAAAGGGATAAATACGGCAGGCGATATTTTTGGTTGTGTGAATCCTGATGGTAGTGTTTTTTCCAAAGAAAAGTTCGTGGGGGCTTTGATGCCTCAGGGGCGGGTTATCCGTGAATCTTGTGGTCAGGTGGGATCTGTTTATCCTGATGCCAGTGTTTTAAATGATGAATTAAAGGTGGTGGGGCGTGTTTATCCCGATGGTGATGTTTTGGATGCCAAGCATAAGTATTTGGGGATGGTGGCTCCCAAAGGAACGGCCATTGGACCAAATTGTCAATTATTGGGGCTGATTTCTTTGAACGGAACGGTGGTGTCCCCTGATGGGGCCCGCATTGGGTGCTTGACACGGAATAAGGAAGTGTTAAGTCCGCAGGGCGACACGATAGGTCAAGTCACCCCAACGGGAATTTTAATGGACGAACAAAATAAGGTGATGGGACGCGTGGGATTGGACGGTCAAATTTACGATAGTAAAGGGGCTATTTTGGGGTGCGTTAATTCGTCCCAAAATTTAACAACGGTTTTGACGAATAAAGGGGTTGTGATTGATGAAAATGGCTTTGCAAAGGCGTGGTCTTTTTCGGCAGGTAAGGTTTATGATAGTGAAAACAAATGGATTGGCGATGTGTTTCCCAATGGAATTGTGGTGGGGAATAAGCGGCAATTAGTGGGGGTTGTGCCTTTAAGCGGGCCCATCTTTACGGATAAAGGCGAATTGATTGGATTTTATGATCAAAAAAGTGGTTATACTTTAAGAACAAATGGTGAGGTATTGGGGCGGCTTTTACCGGGGAAGACAGTCATCAATGAACAGGGTACAGAAATTTTGGGACGTTTGATTGAAACGGGAACGACTTTTGTGGATTTAAATGGGGTGATTGTGGGGGTCTTGCAACCTGATGGGACTTTAAAAAATCAAAATCAAAAGGTGGAGGCCAAAATTTATGCCAACGGGACCGTTGTCAATGCCGAAGGTCAGATGTTGGGGGCCGCCGTTCATTCAGGGACTGTTTTGAATGGGGCGGGAAAATTTGTTGGGTTGGCAAAACCGAATGCAGATGTGGTTGATGAAAAAAATCAAAAAGTGGGTCGGTTATTGGCCAATGGTTTGGCGGTTTCTGTAGAAGGAAAAGTTTTGGGACGAACCTTTCCTGAATTGTCTATCCCTGTTTCTGTGGGGGGGAGTTTGGGCAGTGTGGTGCCTCAGTTAGTTCCCAAAAAAGAAGTGTCAGGGTATCAGGCGCAAGTCCATGATGACAAAGGAAATTTAGTGGGGTCTGTTTCGGCTTTTGGTTCTGTGTTGGGCGGTGATGAATCTATCAAAGGTCATTTGGTTCCTTTAAATGTTTTTGTCAATGAACAGGGACGTTTAATGGGGTGGGCTAATTTTGCGGGGGGCATGAATAATCCTGATGGGTATCCGATTGCCTCTGTGTTGCCATCGGGGGCAGCGATTGGTTCGGCGCAGGAGATTCAAGGCTTTGTGGTGCCCCACACGATTGCGGTGGATACTTTGGGGCAATTTTTGGGCACAATGACCAGTCGGGGCGAGATTTTATCCCCCAAAGGGGAAGTGTTGGCGCATGTGGGGGCTTCGTCCTTTTTGTACGATGAACAAGGCATTTTATTGGGGCGTTTGTTGGCCCCTGGGGTGGCTTTGGATAACAATGGGCAATATATGGGTTGGACCCGCTATGATGGTCAAATTGAAGACGGTAAAAAAGTTTTGGGGAGCGTGGGGTTAGACGGCCATGTTTTTGATGACCAAGGGACAATGATTGGTTTTTATTTGCCGTTGGGATTGGAAAGTTTTGCTGAATCAGGTAAATCGTTGGGGTTTGTCAATGAAGAAGGGCAAGTTCAAGGAATCAACGGGGCCCTTGTGGGGCAATCTGATGCCTATCCTTTTGTGCGCACAAATAACGGAGGAGTGGGACGTTTTATGGATTTGAATCCATTTGCCAACCGCTTTTATAATAATCAAGGGGTGGGCGTCTTGAATGAAGAAGGTCTTTTAAAACCCCTCCATTCCACACAAATTACAGGTCAAGCGCAAACGAATGATTTTGTGGTGGATAATATGGGACAGACCATTGGTGGCGTAGTAAAGAGAGGTTTGGCAACCGCCACGACTTTGGGGGCTTTGGGGGTGCCTTTTATCAACGGGCAAGTAAAAACGGAACGCAAAATATCGGGGGCGATATCGGGTAATGGTTTGGTCTTTTCGCCCAAGGGAGAGATTTTGGGTGGTGTGTATGCGCCTGCTGTTGTGATTGATAAGAAAGGGGCCTATGCAGGTTCCACGGGGGCCACGAGTGGGGTATTTGTCAAAGGGCGTCAGGTCGGGCATCGGTTGGCTTTTCGTTCGGCGTTATCTCCTGATTCTAATTGGATTGGTCATACAATGCCCCATGGGGTCGTGGTGGGGGCGACAGGTGAATTTTTGGGAACAGTGCGTATCGATGGGTCCGTGGTGAAAAAAGACGGCAGTTTCTTGGGACAGATTTTGCCAGATGGGGTGATGGCTCAGGTGTCTCAAAAAGGGGTATTAAATACAATGCCCTATGGGGGGCATGTGGTGGCACAAGGGCTTCCTGTGGGCTATAATCAAAAGGTTTTAGGGCGTACCACGGCCGAAGGAGATTTGGTGGATTATTCCAACAAGAAATTGGAACGCATTTTGGATACAGGGATTATTTTTGGAAAAGATACTTCTTTGGCGGGAATCGTTTTGCCCTTTATGTCGGCCGTCAGTGATGAAGGTCGATTTTTGGGGACTTTGACAGCGACAGGTGAAGTTGTTTCATTTGACGGCAATAAAGTGGGACGTGTGGCTAATAATGGAACGATTAAAGGGGCTGAAGAACGGCAAATTTTGGGGGCTTTAGTCCCTGAACCGTTGGTGGTTAATAATTGTAAAGTGGTGGGACAAACGGCCTATGATGGTCGGATTATCAATGGTCAAGGTATGGTCATGGGCCGGATTCGTAAAGATAGATGGGCTTTGGATGCGCAAAATAAAGAAATTGGTCGGACCGTGCGGACGGGGGCCGTGATGTCGCCTGATGGGGTTTATATGGGGCGGACTTTGCCTGATTCCACCGTGGTTGATTTAAACGGTGTTGAGATGGCCTGTGCCAAAAATGATGGATCTGTTGAAAAATATGATGGCACAAAGATCGGTTTTGTTGTTGAACCCACTATTGTTTTGGACTCTAATGGGGAAATTAAAGGGGTGGTTGGTTTTGATGGGAAAATACGAAATAGTTCTGGAACGGAAATAGGAACCGTTTTGGGCGATGGAAAAGGTACAGCGATTGGATTGGATGGCAATCCTTTTGGGCGGGCAATAGATACTTTGGAAGAAACTGTGATGGATGCTTCAGGGAAGGTTTTATATACCATTAAACCTGTGGGCAATTTAGGGGAAATTTTGTCGCCCGATGGTCAAGTTTTGTTCCACTTTGATCCCAACAAGGGGGGAGATCCTCTGACGCCTGATGGTCAGGTATGCCCCAGCATGATTTACATTCGGGGGATTGGGTGCTTACAGGGGTGTGATTTAATCGGTATTGAAGGGAATAAAATTGCTTCCATTAAACCCGATGGAACCATGCGTGATGCTAATAATGATATTTACGCCACCGTGTTGGCTGATGGGCAAGTCTTTGCCCCAAATAATCAATATATGGGACAATTTGTGGGGGTAAATGTGAATTTCTTGCAATGTGGCATAGATGCGTCCAAGAATTCGGGACGGACTCTATTTATCGGGGGACGTGAAGTTCAGGTGGATAGCAATGGAACAATTGTTGATGAAAATGGGAATGTGTTGGGATATTTTGGTGAAAATGGTCGCCCCTTTACTTTGGATGGGAAAGCCATGGATGCGAACACTATTTCGGGGCGGGAACGCCCCCCTGAACCCCAGCCGATCAAAGTGGATCCCGAACAAATCACGGCGATCCAAGATTTGATGAAAAAGAAACGGTCTTTAATGCGTGAAAGATTGGGGGGGCAACCTGCCATAATTCCTTCACCCGAATTGTTGGCCCGTGGGCGGGAAAAGAAAGATAAAGATTGGACAAAGATGGGAATTGAAAAGTCGGTGTCTTCTTGGCCCGTGGATATGTCGCATGTGATTTTGCAAGGTAAAGCCATTTCGGCGGTGTTGGCCCGTCCGATTGATTCGCGTTATCCAACTTCTCCTGCTTTGGCGATTGTGGATACGAATATCTATGGGGAAGAAGGACGCAACATTTTGATTCCTGCGGGGTCTCGTTTAATTGGGACTTTTGCCAGTGGGGCAGGCTCAGACAGTGTTCCCAAAATTGACATTATTTGGGATCGTTTAATTCGCCCCGATGGATCTGCCTTTAACTTGGGTGGAGCGTCTTCTGGGGATACAATGGGCCGAGGGGGCGTGGCGGCTTATTTGGATAAGCAATTATGGAATAAATATGGCAACCCTGTTTTGTCGGCGATGGCTGAATCATTCTTGATTTCTGTTTCACCTGCCTCAGGGGAGGTGGGGGCTTCCAGTGCCTCTACAGGCAACATTTCAGGACGGGCCAAAAAGCAACAAGAAATTCGTGATATTTGGACAGGTCTAGGGGAAGATATTTTGGATAAGATGATAGAAGATGCCGATGCTGTTCCGCCTGTTGTTTATGTGCCCGCAGGGACCCGCTTTGTGGTGTTTGTGAAACAAGACCTTTGGTTGCGTTCGCCCGAAGATGACGAAGAAGAAGTCAATAAAGAATACGGGGCTCCTTCCACAGCGGCCCAACGCCCCCAAGGAATTTCTGAATCTTCTGATGTGCGCCGTCAGCGTCAAAATAATATCGTGGAAGAAACAGAAACGAAACCTGTGTCAGCTCCCAAGGATACCAAGAAAAAGAATAAAGACCCCGAGCCTTTATATAATGGCTCAGAACAAATGCCGGCGGATTTGTCAGAACGGGTCGCAAAACCATCGGCCCCCACTCAAACGGCACCAATTTTTTAAGGAGTGAAAATGGGAAATCTTTCAATTACAGATACTTATCGTGTTTTGGAAATGACCCTTCGGCCGTTGTCTTATTGGTATACACAAGATAATGTGGAAGAAGTGGCTATCAATAATCCCGGGGGAATTTGGTTGCGTTTAAGGGGAAAACATGCTTATCCGTGGCATTATTATGAAGACCCCAAATTGACCCGTGAGTATTTAAATAATATCATGTATATTATTGCCAACACTTATGATTTGGCTTTTGATCCACAATCGGGAACGCCTGTTGTGTTTGCTTCTTTACCTGGGGGGCATCGTTTTTCGGGTATTGCAGGGCGCAATGTCATGTATGATAACGATGATTTAACGGGGGGCATTGCGATGGCTATCCGTGTTTATCGGGAAGATTTGGACATCAAAATGGAACAGTTTGGGTTGGTCAAAGGGGGACGGTTGCGTCAGATCAATAAATTAAAAGATGTGGAAGACCCTGACGATCCTTATGAACGGCTTTTATTGTCTATCCAACGGGGGGACCATATTTTAATCAGTGGGGCAACCGCCACAGGGAAAACGACCTTTTTGAATAATATGTTGAAATTGTTGGACCAACACAAACGCATTTTAACAATTGAAGATACACGGGAATTGATTGTTCAACATCCTAATCGGGTGCATATTGTGATGCCCCGAACAGAATTGACAAATACTTTTACCTATAAAAATGTGATTGACTTGGCGGTGCGTTTTACGCCTGATGCGATTATCGGCGGGGAAATTTCTACCTCTAACGCTGGGGCTTTGTGGGAACTGATGGGTTCAGGGCACGACAATTGCTTTGCCACAATCCATGCAGAAAACCCTGATGCGGCTTATAAAGCTTTTATTGGTCGTATTATGCATACTTACCCTTCTTCGGACAGGGAAAAGTTGTATAAGGAAATGAAGGAAAAGTTGCGTGTTGTTCAAATCAATCGTGATGGAAACATTCGTGCGATTACGGAGATTACCTAAATGCCTATACCTCGTTTATATATTTCACGAACTCCCGATGGCGAAGGTTTGCCGTTGCCCAGTTATACTTCTGCGCACCATGTGGGGCTGAATTTACAGGCGGCGATTTCGGCGCCTATCCGCTTGAACGCCATGGAAAGGGTCTATGTGCCTGTTGGGTTTGCGGTGGGAATTCCTCAAGGCTATTGTGGTCAGGTAGTGAGTTTGCCGTCTTTGGCCCGTCAGGAAGGGTTGATTGTTTTGGATGCCCCCCAGATTTTGAATCCAGCTGACCGCCGTCCTTTGTTTGTGTTGTTGCAAAATACCTCTCAAAAGGCTTTTGTTTTAAGGCGGGGGATTGTTTGTGCGCAACTGATTGTGCTGCCTGTGGTTCAGGTTTGTTGGAAAGAATTAGAATCTCCCCGTTTTGAAGGTCAAACGGAAAATAGTTCTATTGTTTTGGATACGCAAAATGAAGGGATAAAAGAATCCTTAATGACTTCTAGCCGCCGCAAGCCCCGTTCTTTGCGCCATCGTTTTCAAAAGGACGAAGAAGATGAATAAAATAGTTTTTTTCTTTTGCTTGTTTTTTCATTTTACCTGTCAGGCGGCTGAATATGTTTCCCTGAAGTATGATCAAGTCAATTTACGGACAGGTCCAGGCGAAAGGTTTCCCATAGATTGGGTGTATCAAGAAAAAAATTACCCGATGGAAGTGCTGGATTCTTTTGAATCGTGGCGTCAGGTGCGTGAGGTAGATGGCACGATTGGGTGGATCAGTAAGAATATGCTTTCGCATCGGCGGTATGCGTTGATTCGTAATGAATCCCCCTTACTGACAAAAGCGGAGCCTGAATCCGAAGTGCGGGCTGTTTTACAACCAGGTGTTGTGGCGCAAATTGAAGAATGCCCCAAAGGAAATTATTGCCGCTTAAAGGTCAAATATGGGGAAGAAACGTATAAAGGGTGGTTTTTGCGTTCAGATTTGTGGGGCGTGGATAAAGGGGAAGAAATAGACTAAGTCTTTTGCTTGTCATTTCCTCTCTTTATCGTCCTTCTCTTTTTTTTCTTGTCCTTCTGTCCCCTCTCTGTCATTCTGAGGGAGGCTTGCCCCCGAAGAATCCACATACCACAAACGCCCATGGATTCTTCGGTCATGATATTCCCTCAGAATGACAGAGAACCGGGCGGTAAAAGGAGACTAAATCAAAAAGCGAGAACAAACCCTACAACCAACACAAGGCGTAGTTGGTGCTGTTGCGGTTGGCGTAGTACACGTCCTGAAATTTGGAGTTGGAATTGATGTAGAACGCGTAGCAAGAATTAGATGGTCTCAAGTCCTTTGTCCACCACCAGGTGGAGGATAAATTTCCTGTTTTCACATTATCCCAACTATATCCTTCCTCAAAACAGGAAGTACCTGAACAAGACGCTTTATTTTTTATATGAAAATCATCTAAACTTACCATTGTTCCATTCAACGCCTCACAGAAGTTTTTTGCACTAAACCAATCCATATTAGAACTCGCACTTAAAGTAAAGCCATAATCGTTGCTTCCTGAAGCCACAGCGGCTGTTTTACAAGTACCTGTTTCTCTTGGACCTGTTTCACAATCTACATTCCTCTGATAATCACAATACTCCCCTTCTTTACAATCGGTGTTATCTAAGCAGGTGCCTTCGGGCAAAGTCCCATCGCACGCTGAGCCTGACCATTTTTCATTTTCCCCATTACAATAGCATTGGAGTGTATCCACATTTTTGGCAAAACCACCCGCCCCGTTTTCAGAAGTCCCCTCTGGGCAAGTTGGCCCACATGAATCGGAGCAGGCGGTGCCACACCATTCTTTCCCTGCGTTCATGCAACTTTCTTCGGTTTTATAGTCGCTCGCTATGGCGGTTGTTGGCAAATCATTATGATAGGTGATAGTTGTGCAATCATCGGCGATGGCTTTGATGACGCTGTTTTTGCCGACAGTGGCTTTCATTTGGGTACAGACTTTTTCATCTACCCCCGTCAGCGTCAAACTAAAACATTTATCTGTTGTGGTCCAATCAGCTGTTCCTGTTTCATTTTTAACCTCTGTCCCAAATTTTGCCCCACCGACTTCGTTGTCTGCCTCTGTAAATTCACCCAGTGTCGGTGCTGTAGAGCCCCTTTGAATTTGTGTAGAAACCACAATGGCCCGCACAGACGCCCCGTTTAAAATCTGATTCGCCTGATGTTTATTCATAGCGGTGGTATAGCCCGCTATACCGCCCACACTCAACACGCCAATAATCGCCAACACGCCCAGCATTTCAACCATACTGCGCCCTGATTCATTTGTTTTTTTCATATAAGTTCCTCCTCAAAAATAAGTAATAAAATCTTTGCGAATCCCACTATAACAAAAACGATCGTTTTTGAAATAGGGGAAAATGGGGAAAGAGGAAAATATTAAAAACAATAAAATTATTGTGTAAAATCAATAAGTTATTTTAAAATTATAAAAATCCTAAAACACGGCAAAAAGTATATTGACAAAAACGATCGTTTTTGTAATACGCGACTTCCCTTTATTGACGGGCTTTGTCGCCTGTTTGAAAAGCGGATTTTTCAATTTTCTCTTTCCCCCTTACACAGCCCATAAATACAGGCCAAAACAGAAAATTGTCATGCCCGACCTGATCGGGCATCTGTTAGGATAGAGTCCCCTTTGACGAGATTCCCGCCTCCGCGGGAATGACGAGGAAATGGCGACAAAAGGGCAGATAAAAGATTTTTCGTCCAAAAAAGGGGCCCGCTTGAGGCCCCCTAGGGTAAATAAAAAATGGTGCCGACAGAGTGATTTGAACACCCGACCCACTGATTACAAATCAGTAGCTCTACCACTGAGCTATGTCGGCAGTATCATTATACTAGCAAAAAAAAAATGAAATTGCAAGCCTTTTTTGCATAATTTCTTTTAAAAAGGAAACAAAACTTGATTTTTAGAGGAAAAAACGCTATCCTTATTAGGAACAAGGACAGGATTTTTATTTCAATTTTGAATGAGAAGGAGTTTAAAATGTTGATGTTTGCATTAGATACCTCTTCGGCTTTGGTTTCGGTGGCTTTGTTGGGGGACAATAAAAAAGTCTTTTTTAAACAACAAGTGCTGGAACGGGGGCAAGGAGAAGTATTATTCCCGATGATTCAAGAATTGTTAAAATCTTCGGACCAATATATGATGGATTTGACAGGCGTGGCGGTGGCGGTAGGACCTGGGTCTTTCACAGGGGTACGCATTGCCTTGGCAACAGCCCGTGCCATTGGTTTGGCTTTGAATGTGCCCGTGTATGGTGTGACGAATTTTGAAGCGGTTTCATTTGGATTGTTAAAGCCTGTGACCGTGGTGTTAGATTCCAAGCGGGGAGATTATTTTGTGCAACGTTTTGATGAAATGGGTCAGTCGATAGATACGCCCCATATTGAAACAGAAGAACAACTAAAAAAGACTTTGCCTTTTACCGCTGCGGGGGATGGGGCTTTGACTTTGACCAAAAAAATTGGGTGTAAAGTGATTGATAAAATTTCGCCCAGTGCTGTGTCTGTGGGGCGGGTAGCGTTGTCCCGTATGGACCACCCGATGCCTGCGGTCCCTTTGTATTTGAGAGATGCTGATGTTACCGTATAAAACAGAGGTTTTTGTTGTTCCTGCCCACCAAATACATGCCCAATGTTTTTCTCGTCCGTGGTCAGAATCAGAGTTTTGTACGTTGTTAAGATTGCCCAGTTCTCGGCTGTGGATAGATGATACTTCTTTGCTTTTGTGTGCGCATATTTTAGACGAAATGGAGATTTTGACTTTGGGGGTGATTCCCGAAGAACGCCGAAAAGGCAAGGCCTATTCCCTTCTAACGCAACTTTTTCAATATGCTCAAGCCCATCAAGTGAAGCACATTTTTTTGGAAGTGGCAGAAAATAATCAGGCCGCACGTTGTTTATATGAAAAGATGGGGTTTGTTTTAATGGGGCGGCGTCCCAAGTACTATGAACGGGGAAAGATAGACGCGCTTACCTATCAAAAAGTATTTTAGAAAGAATTTATAAAAAAGACGCTATTGACATTTTATTAAAAAACATACATATATATTACGAAAACAAAAGGATTTTAAATGAGTGAAAATCAAGATGGTATTTTTCCCGTATTGCCGATGCGGGATATTGTGGTGTTTCCTGGGGTTATTGTCCCGTTGTTTATTGGGCGTGATAAATCTATTTGTGCGTTGGAAAATGCTTTGCAATTGCATAAGCAAATTTTGTTGTTGGCACAGATTGACCCTCAAACAGATACGCCCTATACGGGAGATTTATATACTGTTGGGACTTTGGCGAATATCTTGCAAACTTTGAAACTGCCCGATGGTACCATCAAAATTTTAGTGGAAGGAACGCAACGGGTAAAAATACAAGACTGGACAAAAACAGATACTTTTTTTGAAGCCCATGTGGCTCCTTTGCCTGATAAAGAATCCGATGCTCAAAAAATTGAAACGCTAATGCGTTCTTTGAATGAACAATTTGAAATGTATGGTCAGTTGTCTAACTATATCGGACCCGAAGCTTTATTGGCAGTTTCTAATATTAAAGACCCCGATAAATTGACGAATGTGATCGTATCGCATTTGTCTATTAAGTCTGAAGAAAAACAAAAATTGTTGGAAACAACGACTTTGACCAAGCGTATGGAAGAACTGTTTGCCGTTATGGAAAAAGAATTAGATGTCATGCAGGTGGAACGTAAAATTCGGCGGCGGGTTAAGCGGCAAATGGAAAAATCCCAGCGTGAGTATTATCTGAACGAACAGATGAAAGCCATTCAAAAAGAATTGGATGATGGAGGGGAAGATGGCTCAGATATGGCTGAATTAGAGGCCAAAATCAAAAAAGCAAATATGACAAAAGAAGCCACTGAAAAAGCCCAAAATGAATTAAAACGACTACGTATGATGGGGCCAATGTCGGCGGAGGCAGGGATTATTCGGAACTATATTGATTGGTTGGTGTCGTTGCCATGGAAAGAAAAAAAGAATTTGGATTTAGATTTGGCGATGGCGAAAAAGGTGTTAGATGAAGATCACTATGGCCTTAAGAAAGTTAAAGAAAGGATTTTGGAATTTTTGGCAGTACAAAAACGGACCAATTGCATAAAGGGATCTATTTTATGTTTGGTGGGGCCACCAGGGGTCGGAAAGACCAGTTTGGGACAATCCATCGCACGGGCAACGGGACGGACTTTTGTGCGGGCTAGTTTAGGGGGCATGCGTGATGAAGCCGAAATTCGGGGCCACCGGCGTACTTATATTGGGGCAATGCCAGGGAAAATTGTGCAATCCATGAAAAAAGCAGGCAATATCAATCCGTTGTTTTTGTTGGATGAAGTGGATAAATTGGGCAACGATTATCGGGGGGATCCTGCTTCGGCGTTGTTAGAGGTACTGGATCCAGAACAAAATATCACTTTCAGTGATCATTATTTAGAGGTGGATTACGATTTATCCCATGTGATGTTTATTGCAACGGCCAATTCGTTGAATATGCCTCGGCCTTTGTTGGATCGTATGGAGATTATCAATTTATCGGGCTATACCGAGGAAGAAAAAGTGGAAATTGCCAAACGGCATTTGATTCCCAAACAATTAAAATTGACGGGGTTGGACGAAAAAGAATTGACCTTTACTGAAGCGGGATTATTGAAACTGATTCGCCTTTACACCCGTGAATCAGGGGTGCGTCAATTGGAACGGGAAATTGCTAACATTGCCCGTAAAGTGGTAAAAGAAATTCTGACAAAAGATGAAAAAAAGACCGTAGAAATTACCATTCATAATTTGAAAGATTATGCGGGGATTCAAAAGTATTCTTATGGCGTGGCCGAAAAAGAAGACCAAGTGGGAATTACCACAGGATTGGCTTGGACGGAAGTCGGGGGGGATATTCTTTCCATTGAGGCTTTGACGATGGCGGGTAAAGGTAAAATGACTTTGACGGGTCAGTTGGGGGATGTGATGAAAGAATCTTCTCAAGCGGCTTATTCTTTTATACGGGCCCATGCAACGCAATTTGGTATTAAAGCCGAGGATTTTGAAAAAAAAGATGTGCATATCCACGTACCAGAGGGGGCAACCCCCAAAGATGGACCCAGTGCGGGGATTGCGATGATGACTTCATTGGTGTCTGCTTTAACGGGAATAGCGGTTAAAAAAGATGTCGCTATGACGGGGGAAATCACATTACGGGGGCAGATTTTACCAATTGGGGGCTTACGGGAAAAGTTGTTGGCAGCGTTGCGAGCGGGGATAAAAACGGTGTTGATTCCCGCCAATAATGAAAAGGATTTAGAGGAAATCCCAAAAATTGTGAAAGAACAACTGAAATTGATTCCACTTTCCCGTGCGGAAGAGGTGTTGAAGTATGCTTTAAGTCAGCCGATTCAGCCTTTGAAAGAAAAATGATTGACATTTTTTGAAAAAAATGTTAAAGTAAAAAATGTGGGGCGACTAGCTCAGCTGGTTAGAGCATCTGCTTTACACGCAGAGGGTCTGCGGTTCGAATCCGTAGTCGCCCACCAATAAAAAAGAGTCCTTGATAAAAAGGACTCTTTTTTACAAATGGTAAAGGGACGTGCTAAAAGCCCAATAATTCCAATACTTTTAAGCCCAAAAGGTCAAACAGTTCCAATAATCCCATAATTTGAAAAATAAAAACAAATAAGAAAATGTCAAAAATAATTAACAATAAAAATAAGAATTTAAATAAAGATTTCATTTTTCTCTCCTTGATTAAAAATTAAGGTAGCACTTTTATTTTTAAAATACAAGTATTATTTTACGGGAACCCACACGGTATTTTTTAGTTCTTGTTCGCCTGAAATCAACATAATCAATCGGTCAATTCCTAAAGCGTTGCCACTGGCGGGGGGCATGCCATATTCCAATGCCTGTAAAAAATCTTCGTCCATTGGGTCATCCCACCCGTATAATCTTTTGCGTTCGGCATAGTTGGATAAAAAACGTTGTCTTTGTTCAACGGGGTCTGTTAATTCCGAAAACGCATTGCATAATTCCACTCCGCAAATATAGGCTTCAAAGCGTTCGCAGACTTTGGGATGATGGGGTTTTTGTCGGGCCAAAGCCCCTAAGACTGTGGGGTACTCATATAAAATCGTTGGGACGCCATCGCCCAGTTTGTCTTCCACTTTGTTCAACATAATCCGAAAAAAAATATCTTCCCAAGTATCGTTGTCGGCACATTGAACACCTTTTTTTTCGGCTTCTTTTCTTAAATTTTTGGCCCACAGATTGACCCCTGCATATTTTTGAAAGGCTTGAGCGACCGTGATTTTTTCCCATTTTTGAAAGGGGTCGGCTGTGCGTCCTTGGTGGGTGAGGGTTTGAACGCCACATTTGCGACAGCACCCCCGCACCAACGCGATTGTATCACGCATCATCGCTGTATAATTTGTGCCGACACGATACCATTCCAGCATCATAAATTCAGGGGCGTGGGTATCGGACACAGGTTCGTCCCGATAGGTATGACAAATTTGAAAGATTTTTTGTTCGCCTGCCACCAACAATTTTTTCATAGATAATTCGGGGGAAGTGTGCAGATAATAATCCCCTGTTTGAAAGCATTTTAAATGGACTTCATCACTGGGGGCAGCTTGCAACGTGGGGGTATCCACCTCTAAAAAACCACGATGATTGAGTTGAGTGCGCAGGCTATCCAAAACAAGGCGCCGAATGCGGCGGGCACTTTGATTTTTCATATAAATTTCAGGATTCCACCATTTCATGATTGACTTTTTCCTTTCTTTTAGATATAATCATGCTTATTATTTTTATGAAAGGATAGCACAAAATGAAACAACAAGCAAATCAAATCCGTCCCGGTTGGGTGATTGAAAACAATGGTAAGCAATACTTGGTGACAAAAATCAATATCATTACACCGGGGAAAGGTGGGGCTTTTATTCAGGTGGAAATGCGTGGCGTTGATAATGGCTTAAAGACAGAACAACGGTGGCGGACAGCGGATACCGTTGAAAAGTTGATGAGTGAAGAATTTGATTGTACTTATTTGTATCGTGATGGGGATAAGTTGTGCTTTATGAATGCAGAAACTTATGACCAATTTGAAATTGCGGCGGATATGATGGGCGAACGGGCTTTATTTTTGCAGGACAATATGCCTGTCACCGTCAATTTTATTGAAGGCAAACCTATTTCTGTGAATTTACCGCCTCATGTTGTTTTGACGGTGGCCGAAACGGAACCTGCTTTGAAAAATCAAACAGTGACTTCGTCCTATAAACCCGCTATCTTGGATAACGGTATTCGGACAACCATTCCTCCTTTTGTGAATGCGGGGGAAAAGATTGTTGTTTCCACAATTGACAACAGCTATGTGGAACGGGCCAAATAATTTTGTCCCTTTTAAGAAATCCGCCCTTAAAAAAAGGGCGGTTTTTTTTATAAAAAGATTGCACTTTTGTCTGTTTCTTTGTATGATATAGGAAAAAGGAAAGAAAATGACAATAGCCGTGATTATCCCCGCCTATAATGTGGAACAGTATGTGGGGCTGTGTTTGGAAAGCGTATTAGCGCAAACTTACCCTGATTTTCGGGTCTATATTATGGACGATGGATCATCGGATAATACGTGGAAGATTATTCAAGAATATGCCCAAAAAGACAAAAGGATTTTGGCTTTTACCCATAAAAATCAAGGGGTGACGAAAACCAGAAATGCTTTGTTAGATAAATTAGATGATGAAATAGATTTTGTTTTTTATTTGGACGCCGATGATTTTATTCACCCACAAACTTTTGAATGTTTAATGTGTTATATGGATAAGTTTTCCGCCGATGTGGTGGAAGGTTCAATGAGACGAGTGGCTTTTGATGAAACAAAAATTCCTCATGAAAAATTGGTTTTTCCCCGTCCAGAGTGGGGTGTTTTACCTGATATGGATATTTTTTGGTCTAACAAAACCCGCCAAGGATATTGGATTACGATATGGAATAAGTTGTATCGGTGGAAAAGTATTCAAGATTTTCGTTTTTCCGAAAAATTAGCGTATGAGGAAGATTATTTTTATTCTTGCCAAATCAATGCCCATATTCAAAAAAAAGTTTTAATTCCTGATGTGATTTATTTTTATCGGAAAAATCCCACTTCAGTGAATGGGAAAATCAATTTTGAAAAGTACCTGAGGTGTGCCATCAATCGGATTCAGTTATGTATTGATACTTTTTTAATTCCTCAACGTGTGCCTCGTCCGTATTTGGAGGCCTATCAAAAGGATTTGGCGTTGGATGCCTATCGCATGATTTTGCGTAAGAATTTGAAAAAGAACTCGAATAAAAAACAATCTCGGCTTTTATTTCATCAATCGGTTGAGGCGATTCAAAAGTTTCAAAAACAAAAGACGGTGGATTTTTCCCATCTTCCTTTTTTAAAAAGAATGGCGATTAAGTCTTGTTGCCATCGTTGGTACGGATTGACAAAAATGTTGGTTTATTTAGCGGGGTGAAAAATGAAAACTTTAACAAAACAAGTGGAAGAAAATTTGGGCCTGACAGGCAAGAAAAAAGAAAATTTTATTAAACAGGCGCAAGCGTTGCGGGCCAATATCGCCAAGCGCAAAAAACAACAAGAGGACAGAAAATGTATGCTTTCAAAATAACGGGGGGAAAACAATTATCGGGGGAAGTGGAAATAAAAGCCGCCAAAAATGCGGTGTTGCCTTTGATGATTTGTACCCTTTTGACGGACGAACCGATTGTGTTGCACAATGTATCGGCGTTGGCTGATGTGAAAACTTTAATGCAACTTTTGACTTCGTTGGGCACAGAAATCACAATGGATGGTTCAACGATGACCCTGCAAACAAAGGAAATAAAAACTTGTGTGGCATCTTATGAATATATTTCCAAAATGCGGGCAGGTTTTTGGGTTTTGGGTCCTCTTTTGACACGTTTAGGAAAAGCGGAAGTCTCATTGCCTGGGGGCTGTGCTATCGGGGGGCGTTTATTGGATATTTATCAAACAGCGTTGATAGCGATGGGGGCGACAATAGATACAGACCATGGTTATATTAAAGCCTCAGGGCATTTACATGGGGCGGATGTTTCCTGTTGGCGGGTAACAGTGGGGGGCACGCATAATACGATTATGGCGGCCAGCCTTGCCCAAGGAACAACCGTGATTCATAATGCGGCTTTGGAACCCGAAGTGATGGATTTAATTCAAATGCTGACGCAAATGGGGGCAAAGTTTGAAGGGGTCGGGACACGTACTTTAACGATTCACGGGGTTGAAAAATTGCATGGGACAGAATATACGCCTGTGCCAGATCGGATTGAAACAATTACTTTTATGGCGGCGGCGGCTTTGACAAAATCTCAATTGTTTTTGAAAAATGCCCGTATGGATTTAATGGAATCAGCGTTGCCCCCTTTTTTAATGAGTCAGATTAAAGTGGAACAGCAACCTTTTGGGGTGATGGTTGATGCCTGTGCGGCGCATTTGGTGGCCACTCATTTAACCACGGGGCCTTATCCTGAATTTCCCACAGATGACCAACCGCTTTTATGTGCGATGATGACTTTGGCCAAAGGGGAATCCTTTATCAATGAAACGATGCATGATAATCGCTTTATGTATGTGCCCGAATTGGGACGTATGGGGGCGAATATCCGATTATTAGACAACACCCACGCTTTAATTAATGGAGTGGATTCTTT
>CAKQBW010000011.1 GCA_934216505.1 uncultured Alphaproteobacteria bacterium | reverse complement strand
AGGAATACTATTTTGTTGTTTCAGTCTCTTGTAAAAGAAGAAACATGAAAGAAAAGGTACTTGCCGAGTACCTTAAATTCTACAAGAATTGTCTTCTAGAGTTCGGCGAAGAATATACGCCAGATGTTTTAATTACCGACCTTAATAAACGACTTGATGAAATCAACGCATCGAATAAGCGGTGCATGGATATTCGTTTAAAGCGAGAAAACGGCATGTTTGGCGAAATAATCTTTGTATTTGAAAGTGATGTAAGCTGTGATACCCATCCCGCCGCTATAATGGTTCTCAGATCAGTAAGATGGGTGGCAGGTTCAAGTAGTAATGGAAAAAGTGACGCAGAATAAAAAACTACAATCATGAAAGCATTTACAAATTACAGATATTACGTTCTCTTTGCCGTTAGCTTTATGGCGGCAATATTGTTTATCGCTATGCCAGACGATAGCTGGAGCACTCTGAGGTTTATTGCCTTTTTGGTACTGACAAAAGCATCTGCATGCTTGCTTATCTACGTCACGATGATTCTGATTTCTCATTGGAGCGATAAACACGAAATACCAGAAATAGATTCGCTCATTAATGGAAATCTTTGACAACTACGTTTTTGCTATATATAAGAAAGATGTTTCTATCAATATTTTACTTGTTGACGGTTGGCGACAATAGTCAGCAGGGCCGAGCGGTCGCAACGGATTGGGATAATTAGTTCTTCCGCTTACTCTAATTTCATACATAATTCATACTAAGGTGGCCGTTCGTACCTGCAAGTACGGACGGCCTTTTAATTTCAAACACAATGGAAAATAAAATGACATTACATGAAAAACTGAATCTGATTCAGACGAAATTGGAAGCGCCGAAGGATATGCAATGTATCCTTGGCTACAAATATAGAAGCGCAGAGAGTATTTTGTCCGCGCTAAAACCGTTTCTTCGCGAGTTTGGAGTAACCTTAACAACCGAAATGGAAATTATTGTAATCCTTAATAGGGTGTATGTTAAATGCACCGTAATATTGTCTGATGAGAAAGATAGTATTAGGGCAAACGGTATGGCTCGCGAAGCAGATGTTAAGGGTAAACTTGATGTCGCACAGATAACAGGCTCAGCCACGAGCTATGCAAGGAAATATGCGCTTGGTAATCTCTTTGCTATTGACGACACAAAAGATACAGATACGACTGAATACGCGCAGCAAGTGCAAGCTGCACAACAGAGTACAACTGCAACGGTGAGTCAGGCAAAACCAAAGCAAGTGAAAAAGCAAGTGAAACTCCCAAGCAACGAAGAAGAAGCATTGTTGCTTTTGATTCAAGAGGTGAATGGTGCGCAAAGCTCTGAGACGCTAATAGATTTGTGGAAGAATAACGAACAGTATCAAAAAAATTACAAGTTCTTTGAGCCTGTATTTGATAAAATAAAAGACATTAAAACATTTAATGCGATATACAACGCCGATTACCTAACAAACTCAAAATACAAGGCTAAGGTTGAGTTTACTTGCAAAAGAATAAGAGAAGAAAAAACAAAAAAATGATAAAAATTGCATTTTGTATTATCGCCATGCTGATTATGGTGGCGATGTTAACCGTTGTTGTATATGCACAACATATATCCAATAAAGACGAGGACGATGAAGAAGATAAAACTGAATGACAGCGGAATCCTGTTTGATGCAGAGAGCCACACCTACTGCACTAAAGATGGAGAAGTGCTGCACGGAATCACGGGGAGGCTCAAAGAACGAGCCTTCCCCGATGAGTATAAAGATGTTCCCGAAGATGTGTTGCAACGTGCCTCTCATCGCGGCACGCGGATTCACAATATACTTGAATTGTATGATGAAGTAGGATTGATAACGAATGAATGCCAAGAACTTCAAAACTACATGAAAGCACAGACAGAATTTCCTTTCCTTGCTAATCACCTTCAAAGTGAATACCTCATCACAGACGGCGAAAAATATGCCTCTGCAATAGATAAGGTTTATGTAGAAGATGATGGAGTTATTCTCGGTGATGTGAAGACTACCTACCATCTTAATGAGGAATATGTTAGCTGGCAACTATCTATCTATGCTTATTTCTTCAATCTGATAAATCCAGATGTAGAAGTCAAAAAACTCTATGCTCTTTGGTTCAGGGAAGATAAATACAAGGTTGTGGAAGTGCAACGGAAATCAATCGAAGATGTCAAGAAGTTACTTTACACTGAAGAAGCGTTGCCAGTCACCACCGTTGATGAAGCGATGATGCCAGACATCAATCGCGCAGAGGCAGCGCTAATTGAATATAAAGAAGCGATGGAATTTTATAAGGCGCAATACGATAAGCTCAAAGAAGGAATCTTGGCTATTATGATGCAACATGATATAAAGAAATATGACGGACAGAGAATTTCCATAACAAGAAAGCCAGAAACTGAGCGATTATGTTTTGATTCAAAGGCATTCAAAAATGATTATCCGCAGATGTATGAGCAATACATCACGAAAACAAAAACTTCAAGTAGTATTTTAATAAAAGTGAAATAAAATGATAGGAAACGAAAGATACCAATGTC
Organism: uncultured Alphaproteobacteria bacterium; assembly: GCA_934216505.1. Taxonomy (GTDB): domain Bacteria; phylum Pseudomonadota; class Alphaproteobacteria; order CAAHEQ01; family UBA3637; genus UBA3637. The sequence continues at coordinate 37,052 of CAKQBW010000011.1, read as the reverse complement.
TTGCACATTTGACAAATGACGCTGAACAAAAAACTTCACAGAGTGGTGCTTTTACTGTCTTTTCGGTGGCAGTGAACAGAAAATTGAAAGATAAGGAAATAACAAAATTTATCTCCTGCATAAAAGGCGGTGACAATAGCAAGTTACTTCCATATTTAAAAAAAGGAACGTATGTATTACTTGAAGGCAGCGTTGACGGTAATGCTTATGTATCAAAAGAAGGAATACCAAAATTTTCCCTGCAACTAAACGTTTTTGATTTGCAATTGCTTAATGTCGCAAAAACAAGCAATCCTCAATCTGATTTTGCACAACCACAAAACCAGAGCGAAGAAACAAAGAAAGTATTATCGCCAGAATATGTAAACGGTAATAATTTATATGTCGGTAGCGATGATTTGCCTTTCTGATAAATTATGAAATACGACCTGAAAAATCCGCTTGATAAACAAAATCTACTTTTGCGAGTAAAAAAGGAACTTGAAAACGCGGACAATGTTGTAGAGTTTAGTGTTTGCAAGCCAAAAAGAACACTAAAGCAAAACAGGTATCTCCATGTTATATTGTCCTATTTTGCTTGTTCGATAGGTCTTTCAGCAGACTACGTAAAACAGAATTACTTCAAGCTCTTATGTAATAAGGAAATCTTTGTGATTGATGCAGAAGATGTTTTCATTGGCAAGACAAGAAGGATTCGGTCATCAAGTGAATTGACAACAGAAGAAATGTCAATAGCGATTGAGCGGTTTAGAAACTGGTCAGCAGAAACGGCAGGTGTCTACATTCCTTCAGCAGAGGAACATCATTTGTTGCAATTAGCTGAAATACAAGTAGAACGAAATAAATTATATTTATAATGTCAGAGTATATCAATCACAAGATTTCAAACCGAAGCGAATATGTTTTCAGAAAATTAATTGAAAGAAAAGGTGCTGCGGCCTATGGCGTGTATTGGTATATTCTGGAGGAATTGTACGAAAGCGGCGGCAAAATGCTTTTTGAAGAAATTGAACCTATCTCAAAAGTTCTATGCGTAAGAAAAGACTTTGTAGTGAGTGTCATAAAGTCCTTTTCTTTATTTCAATATGATTCAGAATCGTTTTGGTCGGATGAAGTAATTGAACAAATAGAAAAGAGGCAGAAAATAAAAGATAAAAGAAAGGAGGCTGCAAATAAAAGATGGGTGTCTGAGAAAAATATTATTGTGTCAGAAAAAGAGAAAGAGGTTGAATCATCTCCTATTGTTAAACCTACGAGAGTTAACAAAGAGCAAGAGATGAAGTCAAGAGAGAGGGAGTTTTATAACGTGTTAGTTCCATTCGTCAAAACTTATGGTCGTGAAATGATAAGAGAATTTTTCGATTACTGGAGCGAACCGAACAAGTCACATTCAAAGATGAGATTTGAGCAGGAGCGGACATGGGATTTAGCGAGACGTTTGCAAACATGGGAAAAAAGAAGTAGAAATGGATTTGGAAAATACAACAGCATTGGAGATAAGCAGGCAGCTAATTATAAAGCCGTTGAAGCCTATCGAAATGAAAGCATTCAAAATCTCAAACCAATGGATTCAGAAGAACAGATGCCTATCTAATTTGTTGAGTAATTATTCTCCTGCCAATTGGTCTTATTTACCGCAAATAGGTGACGAAGCGTACACACGCGAATGTCCTTCCATTGGCGCGTTAGATGAACTCTTTCAAGCGAAAGGCGTTGCAAGGATGTGGATAGATGAACAAGTAACAGCGATGTACCTGATGTCTTCAAGCAAAGAGAACATGAGGACACCAATTTCATTGTTTGCAAGTAATTTTTCTGTTGTTGCCGCGCCATACAAATTGACAGAGTTGATGCTGTTCTTTTCAAGATATGCGGCTGGAATGTACGACAATTCTTATTCCACTTTCAATTCAAGAAGGATTGGCGTTGCTTTTCATTCTGAATTTTTGCCGCAAAGGGAGCAGGCTTTAGCGAGGCTCGAAAGGCGTAAGGCTTCAAATATAAAAGATGAGGTTTCAAAAATAACAAGAAATCAATATGAAGAAAGCAAGGATTTTAAAACGACAGTGAAAGTGCTAAAAGATAGCGATGAACTAAGAGAAAAACTTGGCATTGCATCTGGATTAAACGTTAATGGCATAGGCGTGAGTTTTTTGCCAAAGAAATATATTTATCTTATTCACGAATATCAATCAAAGAATCTTATCACAGTATTATCCTGCGAATCAATCAAATAAAATATGGGAAACGTGAATCTTTACACTTTTCTCTTGCGCGTTCATGATTTCTTTTTTGGTAATGCAGAAATGAAATACAAGAAAGAATTGCAAGAGAGGTCAAATAATGAAATTCAAGTGATGGAATTTGATGGTGAGCTATGGCTCTGCCATCGTAACACACCACTAATCAAGCAAGAGTGGACTACTGAAAATCTTGCTAAGCTGACAGAAAAAGTTAGAGAGAACTGGATGAAGTATAATATCTTAAAACATAAAAAATGACTATCAACGAATATCAAGAAAGAGCGCTGGAAACAGCTATTTACCCAAATTCAATTATCTATCCTACCATCGGTTTAACCGGGGAAGCTGGAGAGGTGGCAGACAAAGTGAAGAAGGTTCTCCGCGACAAAAACGGAGAGTTTTTTAAAGACCCCTCTACGAGGGAGGAAATAATGAAAGAGATTGGCGATGTCTTATGGTATTGCGCAACACTTGCAAATGACCTTGGTTATTCCTTGGAAGAAGTGGCAGAAGCGAATATTAAAAAACTATCAAGCCGAAAAGAAAGAGGTATGCTTGGCGGTAACGGAGACAATCGATAAACCAACGAAAATTATAATTGTAATGACAAAAGAAGAAATAACGCACATCTTTTTCAAGAAGATGTGGCTCTCGCCGAGCGGTTATCCAAGATTTCCTCGAAGCGCAATGTATGCGTACAGGGCTGGAGTTATCCGCGAAGAAGAGAAGGAAAGATACGGAATTGATAAACTAATAAGACGATTTAATTCATGAAGCTAACCGAAAAAATTATGAAAACTCTTAACGATGAATGTAAAGAGCGTTACAAGAGTAAGGTGGAGCAGGAAGTTTTTCTTTTTGGCGCGAGAAGAGCGCTGGAGGAATACGCAAAAGGCTTGTGGCATGGAGCAGACGAACAACCAGCCATCAATAGCGAGGTTATCATATTTGCGAAAAAAGTAATGCCAAGCGGACAGAGGGTAGCGCCGACCTATGCGGCTGTTTATCGTGATGTTATGGGCCGAAACGTTTGCCTGTTTACCGATATAGATATTAAGGCAGATATTGTCAGATGGATTAACGTGGAGGATTTGCCATGAACGATTGGAAGCCAAATACGGGCATCATGAGGCACGAACCATTGATGCCAGTGCCTCACAAGAATATTAATCTACTCGTTACCTACGCGGAAGCTCAGCAGGAGCATGAAGCGATGATGTGGAAGAAGATGAACGACAAGAGGCGGCGTGAATACGGCATTTGCACTGCATTATGTTACCTTCACTTCATGCGCGTTGAATATGCCATGAAGCTTGCACGTGATGCTGTTGACACGCTCGCCAAGCGGAAGGACATATATCGACATGAAGTCAAGCGGACGTGCAGAAGAATTGTTGACGAAGTGGCGAGGCTGAATGCTTGGATGTATAATGTCATTCAGAAAGAAAGCTATCTTGAAGGATATGACCACTTCGTTGACACCTTCAGCGACCACATGAAAGAGAAATATGATGCGCTGCGTTACTGCATGATGCAGGCTTGTAAGCCATGTCTGACAGACCCTGCTTTGTATGCTCAGTTGGAATGTACGAGAATTGTTGCAGAATTGGCAGATGCCTGCCGCAAAGGAGATATGGAGAAATACAGAGATTACTCCTACATCAAAGGTATCTACGACTACAATACTGAGACGCTTATACCTCTCCTTTTTTCGCTTGAAGAATTAATTAAGAAGAGGATATTTATTCGCGGAAGTAGGGACGTTAATCTCAAAAAGGATGAATATGTGTGCAGGTGCGTTGATGCTGTGACTGACAGATTTCGCGATGGAAAAGGTTTAGTTAAATTGTTAGAAGAAAAATGGTAAGACTATGATTGGTGATTATAGAATATATTGTGACATGGATGCAATGGACATAATGGATTGTCTATCTTATTCTCAAGAGGTAGATTTCATGTATGAATGTTACAAATGTCTTAGTCCGCTTAAGCATGGAGATTTTTTCGAAAAGCTTGGCGCAACAGAAGTTATTGAAAGCCTTGGCGAAGACAACATTGTGAAAGAACTGGAAAGCCGAGGATATAAAATCACTAAAGATGGAAGCGAGGATATTTAAAGAAAATGGCGATTATGTTGTATATGCGGAGATTATATCTCCTGACGGATATACAACTTTCAAACCGCTGCGCAACTTTGGTTATCGTCAGTCTGACGCGATTGAATATCGTGACAACGACTTGAAGGATGTGAAAGAATCGCGGATTAATTTCCTTATTAAAACATACAAACCAGACGTGCGGTACAAACGTGTATGCAAAGGAACATACAAGAAGATATACTATTAACTGACTAAAACATGACAGAAGAAAGACTTAAAATGATTAACAAGATAGCCGAGGAAATGAATTTCATTTCATTGGTAATAGAGAGGATAGAAGAAGGCTCTCAGTTTGACGTAAAATTGGAAAGCATACGTACAATCGACAGCTTTAGCGTCTATCCTTGTCTATCGGAGGCCCAACGTAGCGAGATAGAAGATTTAGTTAAGAAGTGCATAATAAAGAATTTAGAGGATTATAGAAAGGAATTTGAGAAATTATGAAACATTTAATATCCCTAAAGACAAATCAAGGCATCGCCTCAGTTGAAGATTATCAGAATGGCCGTATTGACAGAGACGATATAATCGGCGTCATCCTTCAAACGGAGGTGATAGGTGTGATTATTTCTCTTGACCAGTGGAACGAAATCTGGTGCAGCGAGGAAAACTGCAAAGTATTTAATAGGGCGTGTGGTGAAGCAGAAGCCTTGCAGACATTGAGTGGCCTGGAGCTTACTCGTAACATCGTGAAGCAGAACGAGGAAGGTGGTGAAAGCATGACTGCTGCTATGCGTTGCTGGCAGTACAAGAAAGGCAACCTCCAGTGGTATCTTCCAAGTTTGTATGAGCTGGGAACGATCATCGCTTATCGTGATGAATTGAACGAAGTGCTGGAAATGCTTGATGCCGACCAGTTTGATGAAGATGATTGGGGCTTGAGTAGTTCCGAGAACTACAGTTGGAGCGCATGGTTCATCATCTTCGGTAGTGGTAACTTCTACAACGGCAGCAAGTACGGCAGCTTCGTTGTGAGGGCAGTCTCCGCATTTAGCCCATTGCAACGTGAGAAATCTATGTTTACACACAATGAATAAATAAAACAACTATGGCAACTAATAAAGACACAGAGCAGTGCTGCACACTGCCTAAATTGAAGGAAACAGAAAAAGAAACTGTTAATGTCGCTGAGATTCTTCGCGACTACAAGGAAAATGAAATAATTCTATACACAACTATGTTGGGCAATGCGTTCTTCAAAGGAATCACGCGCGAAGGTGGAATTATCCTCGAGAGCACGAATACAGTCGATGTCGCGCTTGACGCAAGCGGAAGAATGAAAGAAGTGCAGAGCGGCGAATGTAATGTATTTCCTTCTGCTGAAATGCGTGACTGGAATAAGTTCTTTAAACATGGTGATGTCGTTATCAGCCAAAAAGACGGCAGTATGTTTGTCTTTGATTGCTGGGCAAATAGTAATTTTACTAAGATGAGCATAATTGACTACTTCGACAAGCCAAGCGAATTTGGCGGAAACGAACTAAGACTAAAACATTTGACTGTTAAAACGAAAGATTATGAGAAAGCCGATGAAGAACAGCGTGAATTTTTCTTTGAATCGTTGGATAAATCGTACACCTTTGCCGTTAAATGCGGAAGAATAACGAGGGTCGAAAAAAAACTCCACACTTTAAGACTTACGATAAAGTGCTTGTTCGCAACAGGAAGCAAAGTTGGAAGATAGATTTTTTTTCGTATTATGAGCAATTTGGCAGCTTTCGCTACAGAACGCTTGGAGGATATTACGAATATTGCATACCGTTTGATGGTAATGAACATCTTGTCGGTAAAGAAGTCAAAGATGAGGAGGAATAAGATGATAAACATTAGAGAATTAAGAATTGGTGATATTATCACCAAAGAAAACAAGTACGAAGGTTATAAATACTCTATCGTTGAAGGTATTGACAATATCAGCGGTACGATTCGTCACAAAGAAGTGTATGAAGATGGAGGCGGACAGATGGCTATTTCTTCATGTGAAGATATGTCGCCGTTTCCGTTGAGTGAGGCCATATTGAAGGCGCACGGCTGGGACTATGTGTATGGTGGTCCTTTGATGTCTCGATTATTTGACGACAAGTTAATCGGCATCCGAAAATCAGTGGACGGAGACGGATTCTACCCTATTGTTTTCTCTGGATGTTTCGTAGATATGAAGGTCGGAATGGTTTTGAACTGCATACACGGCGTTCATAGATGCGTTGGGATGCAGATTAAGTGTTAAACCATTAATAATGGAACAATGAAACAGGAATATTTAGATAAAGCCAATAAGGTCTGTAAAGAGTTGACAAGGTTTAATGACACTCTGTTGTATTTGGAATCGGCCAAAGATGATTTCTATTATTTTCGATGTGAGAAAGGAGTGGGTTACGTCGATTTAGAAGCTTGCATAACGGCCGAAGAAAAAAACGACATCATCCAGCGAATCAAACAATACATCAAGGCACACCGCGACCAAAAGCAACAGGAATTTGAGGCGCTTTGATTAAAGATAGACGAATCATTCAAGGTGTCGTTTACGAATTTACCGATGCCGCCGTACAACGTAATTAACGGACACTGGTGCAGACGTGAGTCTTGGAAGGAAAACCACATAAACCACTGCACGTTTTTTTCTACACTAAAACCAACAAATGATTCAATATCAACATTGGGCCGATTCCATCCACATTCTCATCACCGATGAGCAACATCATGGTAGCGTTCAAGCCTTCATCCCCGTTTACACAAAAGACCGACCTGTCGATGGCCAAGCCGACGCCCTGATTTACTCCCTATGGGTGGACGAAGACTATCGCGGCCGCGAGGTTGGCAAAGTTTTGCTGGAAGCGGCTGAGAGGGAACTGATAAACTTCGGCGTTGAAAGCATTGCCATCTCGTTTGACGGCCGCGACTCTCCTCAGTGGGTGCTTCAATGGTATCAGAGATTGGGCTATGAGGAAGTGGCGGTTGGCCATCAGTGTAGCACGCTTATCAAGCATTTGTAAATCTTGGAAAAGAATATTGACGAGGTTAAGAAGGAGAGGGAGCGACTGGGAAATATCGAAATGTTCATTGAAACTGGTCTACAAAAAGACTGCCAATAACTTTGATATGTTGTATCTAATTATTATATTTGCGTATTAATTAGATATTTAGCAAATGGCGTTGACGACCAACAAATACAGGAATAAGAAGATAAAGAATGCGTATGGTACTTTTGATTCGATGAAGGAGTACAGACGCTTTCTTTATCTCTCTGCGGCTCAAAAGAAAGGTATAATAAGTGAATTGACAAGACAAAAGAAATTTACTCTTATTCCCTCGCAAAGAGATGTGTATGGAAGGGTTGTTGAGCGTGAATGTTCTTATAGGGCAGATTTTTGTTATCGGAAAAACGGTAAGTTAATTGTTGAAGATGTGAAGAGTGAGATTACGCGAAAAAATCACGAATACATCATCAAACGAAAACTTATGCTATATATCATGAAAATTAAAATAAATGAGGTATGAACGAGGATTTTGACATAAAAGGCGATTTAAATTTCGGCGATGTTGGTTTTGATATTGGCGACATAGATTCCAGCTTATTTGAAGTGGATTTTGACGGAGGCGACCAAATCGAAACGCGATATGTCAGACCAACGCTTAAACCGATAAAAGAAAGCCAAATACTCTATAGCAACGCTGAAAAGCTGGCAAAGGAAATTGATATTAGCAAGGGATTTCGCTATGATGCTTTTATTAGTGGTAATTTCATTTTTGGAGATTTTATTGAAGCATTTCTGACAAACAAGGATATAATAGCCAAGAAAATGGTTGTTTCTACCTTGTCATTAAGTCAAAATAATATTGACAGTTTTAAAAATCTTCTTGAATATGGATGGTGTGAAGACTTATCTTTGATTGTTAGTGCATATTTCTACTCAAATGAAATACGTGTTTTGATTCCTTACATTTATAGCAATCTTGATATTGATAATAAATTCCAGCTTGCTGTTGCTGGCGTTCACACAAAGACTTGTCAGATTCTGACAGAAGACGGAAGAAAAATCGTAATTCATGGAAGTGCAAATCTGCGTTCATCAGCAAATGTGGAACAAATTACAATTGAGGAAAATGAACAGCTTTATAATTTCTACGATGACTTTTACGGCAAGATTATTGATGAATACTCAACGATAAGAAAACCAATCAGAGGAAATAAATTGTGGAATGTTGTAAACAAATAGGCTTATGGCAAGTGGTGCGAAAAGAAAAAGGATAAAACGAAGATAAAGGGTAATACGCCTGCCAATGAAAGGGGCAAACGTATGAAGAGGGCGAATCAAAAGACAAAAGACTTTATCGAAAAGCAAAACAAAAAGATGGGCGGTGAACTTCCATTTTAACATCCATGTAAATGAAAGCAGAAAAAGAAATCACATATAGAAAGGTAGCTGACTTACATCCACTTCCTAATAATCCGCGAAAAATTAAGAAGGAAGAGATGGAGAGGTTGGTTGATTCCATTACCATAAATGGCTTTTGGGAACATAGGCCATTGGCTCTTACTGAGAGGGATGGACGATTGATTGTTTTGTGTGGCAATCAGCGATTGAAGGCTGCGCGAAAACTGAAAATCAATGAACTTCCCACTATTTTATATCGTGATTTAAGCAAGGATGAAGAAAACGAATTAATATTGCGAGACAATAAGGAGAATGGAGAGTGGGATTTTGATGCCTTGAAGATAGATGATGCCTTCAAGGATGTAGATTTCGATTTCATTGGGATTGAATTTCCAAAGGAGAAAGTCAGCCAATTAAAGGAGGCGGAGGATATTTCAAGCCAAGAGAATGAGACAGAAGGCAGCAATGTTGAAAACAATAGCGAAGAAGAAAAAGAAAACTTCTATCGCTCTATGTTTAAAGACGTACTCTACGAAAGTGATAATGATTTTGAAATACCAAACTTGCTAAAGGAAATGCAAGCAGGAAAATTGGAATTGCCATTATCACCTTGGGGTGCAAACAGCAGACTGAGAAAGGACGTTGTCACATATCACTTCTATGTTGACGATTATAGATTTGAAGCATTATTCAAAGACCCAATAAAATTGCTTACAAGCGGATGTAAGGCTGTCGTAGAGCCAAATTGCAGTTGTCACGACCAAACACCTATCGCGTGGGGAATACAACTAATTTATAAGAAAAGATGGCTGGCGAGATATTTACAGGAATGCGGTATAAAGGTCTATGCAGATTTGAATGTGTCGCATAAATTTATAGAATACAACAAAATGGGTATTCCAAAAGGCTACAATGCTTTCTTTACACGTGGACTTGATGGCTGGATGGAGAGCTTGAAATCTGATTTACAGGTAGCACAGGAGATAAGCGGGCTAGAACGCCCAAATCTGATTATCTATGGTGGAGGTAGGGAAGTGCAAGACTTTTGCCGAAAGCATGGATTGCTATATATTGCTGATTTTATCAACGCCAAAAAGAAGTAAGCTATGGGGAGAAACAGTGGAGGCATAACATCAATCGGTAAGGGTGGGAGTTCTGGCAGCTCCAAGGGAGCAACCGAAAAGGGATATACTGCAAAGATGGTAAAGAACATTGTCGGCATGGAACAGAAATACAGGCGCAACAAAGACGAAACATTGCACGTCTTCAACTCCAAGGGCGATATTGTTTCTTCAATAGGTGGCAAGGGCGCACAGGTGAAATTTGACTCTAAAAAGATACCAATAAATAGTATATTAACCCACAATCACCCTCGCTCACTTGGTGAAAGAGGTATTAGACGTATTGGCAACTCGTTTTCAAGTGATGATATAAGGTCCGCCATTATGGTAAATGCAAAAGAAATGCGAGCAGTAACCCCAACATATACATTTTCGATAAAACGCCCAAAGGGAGGTTGGGGTGTTTCGGCAGATGAAGCGAAAAAGGCATTTGCTGATGCGGATAGAATAGTGTATAAACAAGGATACAATTATCTTAATCAAACAAAGTGGAATGAAAGTAACATTGCAAGAGCAGATGTAACACATTTCCACAAGGTTATGAAAATACTTGCCAAGAAATACGGTTGGGATTATAGTAAAAAGAATAACTAATTATATAACTTTGCAACATGGAAGATAAAATAAAGCAAATGTTGGATGATTACGGTTTGACCGAAAGCCAACTCACATGTGAGGAACTTGATAAACTTAAAGAGGAAATCAAGGCAAAAGAACAGGGAATGTGTATACTTGACAGCGTGCTTGATAATCCCTCATTGTTTTATCGTCAAAAAAATATAGACAGGTATGAAAAGGAATAGCGGAGGAACAAAACCTGGCCCTGGCGATTTTGGCGATGATATGATTAAATGGTTTTACGACCAATATAACAAACAAAACGCCTAAGTCAAAGACACTTTTCGCAAACAAACCAAACAGCACGAAAAATTAAAGTTTTCAGCACGAACGCACAAAAAAATGGCAGCAAAAGACATAGAGAAATATCAGTTTAAAAAAGGACAGAGCGGAAATCCGAAGGGGAGACCACCAAATAGAGTTCCAAAACAACTTGAAAATATATTTGGCTCTAAGGTGAAGGCGAGGAAATTTTTTAACCTGTCAAATATAGAAATAGACGAATGGGAAAAGGCCGTTTTATCATTGGCAGCGCCTCAGTTAAGCAAATTGGCAAAATGGGAGGATGCGCCAATGTACCCGAGAAATTTAGCAATCGCAATCATATCGGATATAAAGAACGGAGTAACCAAAACTATTGACAAGCTAAGAGACAGACAATTCGGCGAGAGTAAGAAACAGATTGATATAACGACAAATGGCTCAGATATTAACAAAGAGGCGTTTGTTTTGAATTTCGTTTCAAACCCTGATGACTTCAAAAAGATTCAAGAAGAAGTGAAATCGGAGAAGGAGCGAAAAGAAAAAGAGCAACAAGAGCAAGAGACTGGCAACGATGAGTAATAATGTTTATGTAACAAAGAACTATGCGAGAGTAAAATTTGCAAAAGAGCAGGGATTTACAACCGTCTCTCTGCAAGGCTCTTCACGTTCAGCAAAAACTTATTCCATTGTACAATACCTCTGCATTTATTGTTCATTGCATCCAAAAACAACCGTATCAATTGTTCGCGCTGGCCTTCCGTCATTAAAACGTTCTGTCTACAGAGATTTCAAAGAAATAATGCTATCGTTGAACATTTGGAAAGACAAACAGATGAACAAGTCGGATTTGGTTTACACGTTTCCAAATGGCTCAACGATAGAATTTTTTTCAACAGATAACGAGCAAAAAATTAGAGGTTCAAAGAGAAAGATTCTTTTCGTCAATGAAGCAAATGAATTAGATTTCTTGCAATGGCAGCAGCTTCAAATGAGAACCACTGATTTTTCGATTATTGACTACAATCCCTCATTTACAGATGACCACTGGATTTGCGAAATTAACCAAGAGCCATCAACATATTGGTTTATTTCAACATATAAAGATAATCCATTCTTGGAGGATAAGGTTATCCAAGAGATAGAGAGTTTAAAAAACAAGAATCCTTCACTCTGGAGAATCTATGGTTTAGGATTGCAAGCGATAGTTGAAGGCTTGATTTTTGAAAATGTAAAAGAACTAAAGCATGATTACATACCATTCGAGAAAAGGAAACACCATTATCGTGGAATGGATTTCGGATATACCAACGACCCAACGGCGATTATAGATGTGTACATTTGTGGCGATGAGCTATGGTTAGATGAGATTTGCTATAAGACAAAGATGCTGTCATCTGACATAATCAAGGAAATCAAGAATGCCAATAATCGCGACAGGTCGAATGTTGAAATAATATCCGAAAGCGCAGATCCGAGACTTATAGACGAATTAAATAACGCTGGGCTTGATGTAAAACCTGTAAGAAAATATGCTGGTTCAATTATTGCCGGTATAAACAAGATGCAGACTATGAAAATTTTTATCACAAACCGCAGCGTGAATTTAAAGAAGGAGTTCAAGAATTATACATACAGGCAGAATAAAGATGGGAAATGGCTTAATGAGCCAATAGATTCATTCAACCACGGTATAGATGCCGTCCGTTATGTTGTTCTTGAAAAGCTGTTAGGAAAAGACGAAAATTCATTTAATGCCCAAGACTTTTTAAATATCATATAAAAATGAAGACCATACAAGAAATTTTGTCAGTCGGAGACCCCTACGAGATTTATTCCCTGCTGACAGCGAGAAAGAAACCACTTGAAAAACCGCTGGAGGTTACAGAAAAAGAATATAACCCTAAATGTCATTTGATTTTTGACACGCAATACCGAAAAGACAAAATAGTTAAAACTCCGACAAATAAGAAAGACGAAAATGGCAATATCGTCTATAAAAGCGAAGTGAGACACCGTTGCCGTGTTGCAGTCCCTTGTCAAAGAGTAATAATTGAAAGAAGTGTAGGCTTTCTTTTCACGATTCCTGTAACATACAGCATTAAGGGTGAAGCCGATGAAATGCAAGCAAAATTATTTGACGAGGTATTGAATATCCTTGAAGATAACAAAGAAGAGTATTTCAATAAGAAATTGTCGAGATGCTTGTTTCGTGCTTGTGAATGTGCTGAGCTTTGGTATATTGCCACAAACGAAGACAACGAAAAGGAAATGCGCGTGAAATTGCTTTCTCCGTTGTATGGTGATAAATTGTACCCTCATTACGACAATTACGACAAGATGGACGGATTTGCACGCGAATATGTCCTTAAAGATGAAACAGGAGCGCAGACGCATTGCTTTGATGTTTACACTTCATCCACGCTTTACAAATTTGCGAGCGATGAAAGCGAAGCAGGATTAACTTTGCGCAGCGCTAAGCCTCACGGATTTACAAAAATTCCTATTGTCTATTATAGACAGGAGGAAACAGAATGGGAGGTAGTTCAAAAAACCATTGAACGATTAGAAAATAGTATTTCGGACTGGGGCGACACAAACGACTATTTTGGCTCACCGACATATTTCTTCAAAGGACGAATGAAGGGATTTGCCGACAAGGGAGAAGTCGGACGAGTATACCAAGGAGACAATGAAACAGATATGAAGGTTGTTTCTTGGGATAGCGCCCCAGAGAGTAGAAGAATGGAAATAGCCAATTTGACAAACATTATTTTCAGCTATACGCAGACACCCGACATCTCCTTTGAGAACATGAAAACACTTGGCAACAACACCAGTGGCGCAGCAATCAGACTGATGTTTACCGACCCTCATTTAAAGGCTGGGCAGAAAATTGAAACCTTCGGTGAGATGTTTACAAGGCGCTTCAACATCATCAAAAACGGATATTCAACGAGCATAAAGGCGATGCCAAAGAATGAGGTTGACACGTTGAGAGTGAAGCCGAGATTTACGCCGTACATTCCAAAGAATGATGCCGAGACATTGCAATTGATAAATAGCTCTACAGGAGGAAAGGCAACAATGTCACAGGAGGAAGGTATTAGACAAAATCCGCTTGTTTCAAATCCAGAAGAAATCTTGAAGCAAATCAAGCAAGAAAACATAGAAGAAAATAAACAAAATACATTTGGCAGTTATGAATAACAACGAAGAAAAAAGCACAGCAGGAGCAATAACAGAGAAACCAATTTTTGTTTTTTTCGGTATGATTCCATTCTTGGTTAGGCCAATGACTTTGGCGCAGATATGGCAAATCGGTGAAAAGATTGGTGATATTGAAGAAATAAATATTGAAGGTGAATTTAATCCATATCAGAAAGTTTTCTCAATGTTCAAAGACGTAAAAAACGCAAATGAAATCACACCAATTATAGTTTTCCGTTCCAGACTGATGAGAAAGATATTTGGAAGATTCATCCGCAAACGTATGACAATGAAGAAATACAATGAGCTGTTGCAATATGCTTCACTCTCGTTTGATGCAAGTTTTTTTTTGCAAAGTATAACTTTCCTAAAAGGGTGCAGTCAGACGACAACGAATACGAAAGAAGCGATAGCCCGTGGGGATTGATTGGCGGTGTAATGAAGTACTTTAGAATGTCGTATAATGAAATCGTATTCAAGCGAAGTTATATCAATATTCTCTTATTAAACAGGGCGATTCCAGGTATAAAACCATTTGATGAAGAAGAAGGCGAAAGTCCTTGCAAGAACCAACCTACAAGCAAAGGAGGAAGGAAAGTCTTGCAGACAGCAAGCCAAATCAAGGACAATTGCAATAATTTTTTCATGAATTTAATGAACTAAAACGATGGCAGAAAATAATGACGTGCTTAGTGTATCCGCGGTAATAAACGGAAAAGATATAGAGACAGGAGCAAACGAATTTGTCGCCAAAATTCGTGAAATGCAATCTGCATCCGAAAAGGCGACAAACGAAATGGCCGATGGCTTTCAATTTGTGAAGAAAGTCGTTGAAGAACTTGCTGCCGTTATTGATGCAAGCGGCCAAAAGTTGAGCGCTCTATCCTCGTCTATCGGTGTAGGAAATATCAGTGGGCAATTTAACGAATTGCAAGAGCAAGTAAACTCACTCCTCAGCAAGAACACAGAACTAAAGGCGAAGTTGGAGGAGGTGACAAGAGGGCTTAATACGCAAGGCGAGGCCGCACAACAAACGAAAACAGAATTTGAGAATCTTGGCAATGCCACGACCAAGGCAGGAACGTCTTCCGCTTTTAAGGAAGCGCAGGAAGACGTCAAGGCATACGAATCAATTCTGAAACGATTAAACACGCAATTAGAATCACTCTACGAAAAAGAAGAACGCCTCAAAAAGTCGCGGTCAAGAATTGAAGATACTAAGCCATCAACCGTAGCAGGGCAACAGTCAAAAGAAAGGAGGCTGGAGTACAATTCGCAAGACCTTGTCGAAACGAGGGACAAGATAAAAAACATTAGCAACGCGATTGCAGAAACAAGCGCCAATCTTGAACAAAGCAAACAGCGGATGGCCCAGTTTGCAAACGAAGCAGGCAACGCATCATCCAAGACTACTGCTCTACGCACACAATTGCGCAATGCAAGGCAGGCCGTTGCAGAACTTATTTTGTCGGGAAAACAAAACACCGCAGAATTTGGACGGGCTGTCAACGAAGCCAACAAATTGCAAGCAGCCTTTAACAAGGTTAGTTTTGCCGTTTCTGGAAAAAGTCTTGCATCAAACTCCTTTGGTATGCTTGCCACAGGCATTCAAGGCGTGACAGGAGCGATGACAACATACATGGGTGTTGCTGGCTTATTCACCAAAGACCAAAAAAAGCTCATGGAAATACAAACGAAGCTACAGGCCGTAATGAGTATTTCTATGGGCGTTCAGCAGACGTTAGGTGCAGCCGTCAAGATTTCAACGATGTGGGATGCGTTAAAGGCATCCGCTTTAGCTGCCGTTAATGCAGAGATGGCGAAGAATACTGCCGCAACTGCCGCGCAAACTGCGGCTCAATCAGTTGAGACTGCCGCGACCGTTGCTCAGACTGGCGCAACATGGGGATTTGTCACCGCGTTAAAAGCTGTCAAACTTGCCATCAAGTCAATTCCTGTAATCGGTTGGGTGTTGATGGCAATTGGTGCTGTCATTACTGCGGCTACATATATCTATAACAAGTTGACCGAATTAACAGACGAAGAAAAGACGATGAAAAAGGTTGCGGAGGATAACGCGAGGGCGCAAGAAGCTCTACGTAATGAATATGCCAATAGCGATAAGGAGATTGCAAAAAACATCGTGACCTTTGAAACATTGAAGAATAAATATGAGAAAGTCAAAGGAAAATCCAAGGAATTAGATAAGTTCTTAAAAGAAAACAAGAGCCAATTTGATGGATTAGGCGTTTCAATCAAAAATGCTGCCGATGCAGAAAACCTCTTCAATAAAGGTTCTGATAAGTTTATTGAATCTATGAAGCTAAGAATTAAGGCAACGGCATTGTTTAACATTGCTGTGCAATCGCTTCAAGAGGCACTTATCCATGACCGCAACAGCAAAGGGTGGGAGCACCGATTGTATCATTATCAAGATTATAAAGACCTCACAACTGGCAAGAAGACTGACTGGAAAAAATCAGACACAGAGGTAGCCGAAGAAGCACGCAACGCGATGAATGGAGAGGCCGCGTTGAGAGATGCCGCAATGGGGCGATATAAGGGCTTCATGCAAGATTATCAAAAACTGATTGAAGATGCTGAGGAGTTATTCAAAAAGGGAAACTTCAATAAAAACGGTGAAGGTGAAAGTGATGGAGATAACAATAAAGACACTGGGAAATCCGCTGCTGAAAGACTTGCCGAAATCCGTCAGAAAATCAGCGAATATCTTGAAGAAGTTGAGCGAAAGCACAACGATAGATTAAAAGAAATCTATAATCTAAGAAATAAACTTATCACAAATGAAGGAGAAAAAGAGCTGGATAGTATTAAACGTCAGCGAGACCAGCAATTGGCAGAAAACGACAAATGGTTACAAGATATTGCTAAGAAAACAAGAGAGCTGGAGAAGTTTAAACACATTAATGCGAGCAACTCAAACAATGAAGCCACATGGGAAAAGACAGACATGGGGAAGTGGAATATTAAACAATGGCAGGAATATGTTTTGAAAACTCAGCCAAAAATAAAATTCGATTACGAAGCTATGGCAAAAGCAATATCCGAAAATGCAGCCAAAAGTACAGAAGATTCTGTAAATAAGATTCTTGATAAGTACTACAAAACGCAGAGAGATAGGGCGAACAAAATCAAGGAGCTAAAAAACGATATAGAGTTTTTGGAAAAGCAATTAAAGACAGCGGAAGGCGAACGTAAGATGGAAATCCAAAAATCCTTGGATGATGCCAAACGGCAGCTTTCAGACACAGAGAGCTACAGGCAGGAATGGAATGATTATCTATCCTCCTATGGCACATTCTTGGAAAAGAGAAAGGCTTTGGAAGATAAGTTTGCGATGGAATCTTCTGGCCTTGACCAAAGCTCCCCTATCTACAAGAAAAGCCAAAAAGAATACGAAAAATCGTTGCAGGAGCTGACTTTCGACCAAATGAAGAAAAACCTTGACTGGGAGGCCGTCTTTGGCGACCTTTCAAAGATGACAAAAACAATGCTGGATGAGTTGGAAACAAAATTGCAATCCATCATCAAAAACGGAAAAAATCTTAGCGTTGAAAGCATTAAGGAGATAACAGAGAAATTAAAAGAAGTTCAGTCGGCAAGGTCGCAATATGATACCTTTGGAGCATCATTAAGAAAACTTTCAGATGCAAGGGCTACCAAATATGCAAGGCAAGCAACGTTAGAAGGTTTTACCGTAAACGGAAAGAATATCTATAAGGCTTACCAAGAGGCAGTTGCCAAAGGCGATGTCAAGCAACAGGAGGAATTAAAAGAGCAAAAAAACTCTTACAACAAATCCTTCGGTGATGCTTTAAAAGAAGCAACTGAATCAACTAAGGAATACATTAAGGCACAATATGCGGCAGCAGAGGCGCAGGCTCGTGTTTCTGCAACCATCAGTGGTGTTGCGAAAGCATTCAAGAGCGTTAAAAATATGCTTGGTGCATTCGGTGTGAAATATTCAGATTCATTCAATGAAGGATTTGAAGAATTTACAAAGGGCTTGTCAGAATTTGCCGAATCATTCAAAGATATTGATATTACAAATTTGGGTGATATTCTCAGCCTCACGAATCCAATCAATGATGTTGCATTGGCCGTCAGTGCTGTTGCTGGCACAATCACTGGAGTTGTACATACATTTGAAGGCATCGGAAAGATGCTTGGCTTTGGCGCTGACTATTCGAGCTATAATAGCTTGAAGGCAGCATATCAAAAAATATCATCCATTTGGGATGAATTGATTAGCAAGAAGACCGAGTACATTAATTTGTCGTATGGAATGGAAGCTAAAAATGCCTATGACGATGTTATGTCAATAGTCAAGGCAGACGAGCAGGCTTTGCGCAATCTTATTAAGGTGCGCGGAGAGAGCGGCGCAAGTGCAGGAAGCCACTCTATTAATTATAGGCAAAATTCTTGGATGACACAAGAAAATTGGTCGAACGTATCAAGGGCCGTTGGCAAGGCAATTAATTCAGTTCAAGATTTGCAAAGCCTTACTGCCGAAGAGCTTGAAAAGGTGAAGATGTCAGATGCAGATTTTTGGTCAAAATTAGATACTGAGACACGCGACTATTACAACAAGATTATCAGTCTTGGAGATACCGCAGAAGACACTCTTGACAAATTGCAACAGCAATTAACCGCCACCTCATTTGACAGCGTTTACAATGACTTCACCAAGCTAATTTCCAATATGGATAGCAGTACAAGAGATTTTGCTGATAACTTCACCAGCTATCTCAAAAATGCAGTGATTCAAACCAAACTTGGCGAGAAGTACAAAGATATGCTTGAAGAATGGTACGATGAATTTGCCAAATCCAACGAAGACGGAAACATCTCTGTTGGTGAGGTGAGCAAATTGCAAGAAAGCTATATGCAGATAGTCGAGAAAGCTCGTAATGAAGCGAAGAATCTTCAAGACATCTATGGGTGGAGCAAGAGTGGTTCTTCGAGTGGAAGCCAAACCACATCCTTCACAGCAATGTCAGCAGACAAAGGCGATGAACTGAACGGTAGGTTTGCAGCAATTCAAATCTCTAATCAAAGTATTCTGGATAATCTAAAGACGCATTTTGCGCAAGCAGAGACATCCACCGCGGAGATTCTTGAAATACAACGCACCTCAGCAAGTCATTTGGCAACGATAGCCAAAAACACAAACGAGTTATACCAAATGAACGAACGACTAAACCAAATCGAAAGAAATACAAGGAGGCTTTAAAGATGGCAGCAAAGATTAATGGAGAAGATATTTTTAAGACTTATGGCGCAAAGTTGGTGAAAGGCGCATATAAGGAGCTGATGTCAGCGCCAAAAACAAAGGCCGTGATAGAAAATAAATCAAGACTGAAAGATGGCGTTGATGTAACCGTCTTGACGTTTGGAAGCAGAAGGCGCGTGGAAGACAGAGAGGTTAATTTGTCATTCGTGTTTAAATCCTCATCTTATGAAAAGACTGTATCTAATTATAGACAATTTAATACATTAATATCAAGAGATTTGATTAAATTTGCAATTGAGGCACTTGGCAAAACTTTCCGTCTTCTGTTTGTAGAGCAAACATCGCTGGATGTTTATCCAAGTAGTAATATTGTTGTAGCTGGATATAAGTTCAGAGAGCCGAATCCAGGCAACCAAGAAAATGAATAAGATGTTGGAAAACGTGACGATATACAGACATGGGGTAAGCGGCGAAGAAGTCGTTTACCCCAATTTGCCTATATATGAAGGAGGAGTGAGGCGCTGGCAGTTACAAGGGGATGATTATGTTACACTCAAGATTAAGTTACCCAACGCGATACCATTTCAGATAGGCGATTATTTCACAGATGAGCAAGGACAATGGGGTGAGCCACAAAGGTACTACATCACCTCTCCTGTCTTTCCTTCGTATTCAAGTAGTAACGGAGCATGGGAATATGAATTGAAATTTGAAGCCGAGTATAAATTGTGGGGAAACAAAGTCCTGCGGTTTATTGCTTCACACGCCGAGGGCGAGTTTTCTTTAACTGATACAATTGACCACCATTTAGATTTGGTGCTGGCGACATTGAAGCACCTTGGCTTGAATATCTGTAATGGCAACGGAAAAGAATATGAATACATCATACATTATGATGGCAGCAGCCTTTTCCCGAGAAGCGGAGCAGTAGAGAAATCCGTTAAACTCATTCAGTATTCAAACACTAACATTCTGCAAGCCCTTGACAAAATTGCTGAGGAGTGGCAATGTGAGTGGTGGATGGAAGGCAATGTTATCCACCTTGGGTATTGTGAGAAAGATGAAGATTCTTTTATTGACGCTTCATTAGATGATAATGTTGTAAGCTGGAGCGTTGACCAAAGCAAAGGCAGCTATATTACAAGAGTTTTCCCGTTTGGCTCAACGAAGAACATACCAGAAAACTACAGAAAGAAGTTAGATTTCAAGATTACAGATGTCGCTATTTATGACGATAATAATAGCGGAAATCCATACATCGCCATAAAAGACGCTTCGCATAAATTATCCGAGAGCTATTTTTCTTCCGCACTTATAGACGCTGGCGCTGATAGTTACTTGTTTGAGATTTCGAGCAAAGCAGATAATACATCAACCGAATCATCGCCAAAAAGATTCTCTAAACTACTTGAAACAAGAAATCTTGAAGCATACAAGAAAATCGATGTTAGCTCATGGCAGGTAACAATAAAGGCGAAAGATACTCAGACAGGGCAACAGCAGTCAATAGGCAGCAATGTTCTTCATTACAAATTGTACGTTGTTACAGGAATAACGACAAGCGGCTCAAAGGACGAGATAACCTACATCATCAAGCAAGGCAGCATACCAGATAACGGAGTTCTCACGTTTAACGAAACGACAGATTATCAACTGCAAGGTTCACGTGTTGCAGAATTGCGTTTTGAAGTGTATGGAGGCATCAGCAATCATGAGTACTATATCTTATCACAAGGGTTAGTCAAAACCACGTACAAAGCTCCTGTGACAGACTGGACGAGCAAGCAGCATCCAAGGGTAACGATTAATGTGCCGGGCAATACAACAACAAACGATGTTTATATTAATCCTTCAATAGGTGGAAACGCTGTTGATGACAAGCAAATCTTCAAAATGTCAGAAGGCTGGTTCGTTATACGGCCAAAGACAAAAGCGGATGGAACAGCAAGATACGGTTCGACTGAGGTAGAGGTCAAAGCAAATTTGCTTAACAGAGAGTTTGTGATGATAGGCTTGCTTGAATACAAATTGCCTATTGCGTGGTTTTTGAATGAATACGAGGAGGACACGCCGACAACAGCAGAGGGCATGGAAATGCTCAACAATATCACCGACAAACGTTTAATGTTGCCAAATGGACTGAATTGCGTTGAAGTGGGCGGCCTAAATGAGTTGCAGCACATTGAAGAAATAAAAATCTTTGATGATATATTCCCAAACGAAGAGCTTCATATCTCAGCCATCGAGACGAGAGATAGATATGATATTGAAGAACATTCAGACGGAGAGAAAACAGAAAAGCACTGGAAGCAATTTCGCGTTCAACTGAGCGATAAACAAGGGCGTGTTTTTTACTTCTGTGATGACTACTTGGCCAAGGATGGCTCAACTCTGACTATTTCGTTTTTGACGGACAACGAAGACACAAGCAGCACAAGCAAGCTGGCAGGAATGGATTTTGAGGTAAGATTCAACCCCGATGGTTATTCTATGAATGACAGCAAGAGCCAGTGGTTTGAAATCGTAAGAAATACGACATACGGCAGTGATTTCCCGAACGAAACGCTATGCCCAAAAATAGGGGATTCAGTCTTGTTGTATGGAATTGACCTAAGAGCTATGGCAGCAACAGGCGTTGTCGAGGCGGCAGAAAAGAAACTGAAAGCCAAAGCCGAGGAATACCTAAAGAAGGCAAGAATTGACGACAGGACTTACACTATAAGTTTTGCTTCAAATTTCGCTTTTGAGAATATTGCCAACTTAATGAAGAAGGGAAAAAGGGTCAGTATAAAAGACCCATCCATTACAGGCTCTGAAATGACAAATTGCACGCTGATTGATGCAGATGGAAATACATTAACAGACAAAGAAGGAAAGTTACTTGTCTCGTTGGATTTTACCGAGGTTTCAAAAAGCGCAAGAGAGAGCAGGATTATAGGCTTTGAACTAAAAAGTGATATTCCATACGACACGCCGCAGGTAATGTGCGGAGTAAGCGGAATTTATTCGCGTTTGGCAGACATAGAACATAAACTAAGAAAGGAGAATAAAAATGGCAGAAGCTAAGATAAACTATACCGCAGAAGACATAAACAAGCTCTTAGCGGACATTTCAAACAAAGCAACGCAATCAGCACTCACGGAGGCTCAAAAACTCCTGCATGAGCAAATTAGGGGCATTAGCGCTGATTCTGACGCCTACTATGACCCATTTATCAAGATTGCGGATTACAACAATGAGAGCGAGGCCGTTGCTGGTTTGAATGCCCTTGACTATACCAACACGAAATACTTAGGGCATTTTAAGTTGACCGTCAACGGACGATTGATAACAGGAACAAACTACCCTATGTGGATGGCGAAAGGCGTTGTCTTACAGGTTATCCGAGGAGGAATAATAAAAGCATCAACGGAAGCAGGGTTTGCCAATTCATCAACAATTTATTCTGAGGCATACAGGTCAAGGAATGAAAATGGCATTTGGTCTTCATGGACTTTTATGCAGATGCCGCAAAAGGCAGTTCTTAATCTTGGCTCTGACTACGAGACGCTTAAAGCAGCGCCAGAATCAAGCGAAATCAGAGACGTTGATAATTATCTTAATAGATTACGTTTAATTCTCAAAACGCTTGTTGACAAGTTAGACGCAGCAGGCATAATTTCAAAGTGATATGAAAGATTTGTTGCAGCCATCTTTAGGCACAGATTTAAAAATGAACATTCATATTGATGCCTGCGGAGGGTACTCTATGGATGATTATGATTTCAAGGTTGATTTTTTCGTGTATTCCAATCGTTCCTTGACCATTAAGAAGAAAGAAATGATTCGTATTGACTCAGGCAATTATGTTGCCTCATTCAATAGCTATGAACTTGGCGTTGGCCCATTGCAATGCCGTATCACCGCGGAGATTCCAGATGAAGACTGTGATGATGGATTCAGAAAAGAGATTGTTACATTAACGACAGATGTAGTTATATGCAAATAAATTATGGCTTGTATAAATGTTAAGGTAAGACGCGCGACAGACCCACCTTTGGTTGAGGTCGTGAGGCTGGACGGCTTAAATTGCGTTTCAATCAGACCAATTTGCAAGATTCCTACAGAAAAGCCACAAAGACCGCCAAAAGGTTATCTGTACCTCAGAACGTCAGAAAAGAAAATTATTAGAACAAACGACAAAAAACCAATACTTATAAAAGCTATGGCAGGAAATGATTCACAATATTACGATTTACCTTGGACGGGCGAGCAAGTAAAAGAAATGCTGTCTGGATTAATCGTTGATGAAAATAAGGAGCAAGACAGCAAAGAGTAATGAGCCAGGAGGAGAATATCACCAAGTTATTATTGAAGGCAGACGATAAACTAAGAAAGCAATATGAAACGCTGGTTCGTGAACTAATCGCCGCCACAGGGGAAGCGCCCAAAAACGTTTCCTCAGACGAATTATTCTCTATTGCGAAGCATTGCCCAAGAGCAGCAAAAGAAAAGATTGACAGATTGCTAAATGAGTATTGCGCTCAAATGACCGCCACAATTCAAGCGGGAATTACGCAGGCTATATTGTTATCATCAAATACTTCACAGATGGCATTTAGTGAAATGACACGTTTCGATGAAGACGATGTGAAATCTTGGCGTAAAACGACAGCCGAAGCCTTCCGTGAGCAGCGGTTACATAATATGGGTGGGCTTGACCTATCCACAAGCGTTTGGAATTACACTCAGCAAACTAAGGCAGAGTTTGAGTTGGCGATGTCGCAGTCTATCGAGGATGCTCTAAAGAATGGAAATTCTGCTGAGCAGTTAGGCCGTGCTGTACGTGACAAGCTAAATAACCCAAACATGATGTATCGCCGTTATCACCTAAAAAAGCTAATGAGCGATGGTACGAAGAAAGATGTCGTTGAATGGCGCAGGAGGGTAATAGGTCAAGATGGAAAGGTGAGGTTTGTCAAGGAAGATTTGGAAAAGGTGGGTCGCGGCGTTTATCGCTCAGCACGTCAAAACGGTTTGCGCCTTGCGATGACAGAAATAAACATGGCCTACAATTACGCGAATTGTAAGCGATGGAGCGAAGAGCCATTTGTTCTTGGCATCCGTATTCGTTTATCGAAGAACCATCCGTTGACAGATATATGTGACGAGCTTCAAGGCGATTACCCTTCTGATTTTGTTTTCACTGGCTGGCATCCGCGCTGCCGTTGTTCTATGTCCTCTATATTGATGGATAGAAATAGTGAAGAGTGGAAAAAGCTACGCGCGATGTCGGATGCTGAATACAACAGGTATGTTTCACCAAACCGCGTGAAAGATTATCCGAAAGTATTCAAGAACTGGTGCAAGTCTAACAAAGAAAAACTTTTTGATGCAGCCAAACGTAATAAGCTGCCTTATTTTGTTCGTGAAAACAGGGCGCAAGTTGAAAGGTTTTCGGGCATGCGGCTTGGTGACAATTATGCTCAACAAATAGATTATAGCCTTTCAAGCAATCTGGTTAAGATTGATGCCAGCGTGCTGCCAAAAGAAATGATGACAAACGAGCAAGTTAAAAAGGTCTTGTATTCGTTCATCGACAATAATAGTACTTTCTTTCCAAAACCGATAAGGGACATTGTCTTTAGCTGCGATAAGGTGGCTGGAACAGAGAGATTGCGCAATGGATTTAAATTCTATTTCTCAAACAAGGAAATAAACGGTTTTAATATGATGAAGGAGTTGAAGGGAGCATTTCACTCTATTGCAAATAATAAAGAAATGACTTTAATGCAAGAAACAGCAATGGAGACCGTTTGGCATGAATTTTTGCATTGTCATTCAAAGGCTTGGAAAAATGGTAGGGTTAGTAGTGCTGTTCCGTTGATGGAGACATTAAATGAATTTTACGCACGACAGACCTACCCTCAGTTTGTTGCAAAATTTGGAGGAAGGGCTACGCATCATAAGGAGATAAGAAAAAACGGAATTGGCTATTATAACAATTCCGTCAATTTCCAAACTTTGCTCAAGCATTTTGGCATTGGCCAAGGTGTTGCAACTAAGAAGATAGGCAAGATGTTAGATGATACTTACTATGATGATTTTAAGAAGGTATCTTATGAACGAATGTTTAAAACAAAAATTTCTTATGACGATTACAATTCAATGATAGATGTTTTAAGAACAGAACCAAATTTCTTCAAAGAAAAAATTGAATTAATCTAAAGGAGATATTGTTCGTAAGAAATCATATTTCATGTGATTAGGTAATTTATTTACATATTCCATCATTTTCTTTTCATTTTCTCTCAAATGATAAAGTTCAGCTAATAAAACATTTGAACTATTCTCGTCTAATCCTGTAAGGAATCTTTCTTTTGTCATGTTTCCTATTAATGCGTAGTGTTCCTCTGCCGTTATATTGTGGTCAAAAATCGTTTCCATAACATACATATTTAATTATTGTCCTTAATGATTATATCGCAAATGTAGGAAAATATGCTGTAGTCTACACTATTTCCTGTTGATTATTTTAAGAGAAATGCGACACGCCAGCCAATCCGCCAGCGTGCCGCATTCTCTTTGCTTACCCGACTAACGTCTTGTGTTTAACTTGCTCCCATTGAAGCGAGCCAAGCGATTCTACCAACTTGCCGAAGTGGAAATCAAAATTGAAATTATCCATCATGTGTTCGACCTCCTCTTCTGGGTAAGTCTTACTGAGAATCTGATAAACGTTTTCTCTTACGAGAGCCATTTGGTTAAGACACTGGGCGAAATCGTTTGTGTTGAAATCGATAACTCCGTTCATAATCTCGTTTGCTTTCTTGTTGTTAAATTCAGCCATTGTTGTGAAATTTTATGTGGTTTAATTAATAAGATGGATTTGTTTATTTTGGATTTTAGAAAGGGCGCGATTCTTCGTCAAACAAAGACTTGTCGCTATTTTCCATGTGGAAGAGCTGATTGATTAGGTTGAAACCAAGATGATTCCATGCGACATACGCCTTGATGTCATCACCGAAAACATGATATGTCCTTTTGCAATACACCACCATTGGAAGGTTTGTCAGTTTTTCTGTAGGATACCAAGAGCCATTAATATTGACTATATATCCGTTGTTTGACAACATATTGTTCAAGTACTGGGCCGTTGTCTTCAATTTCTTTGCTATCGTTGTTATATTGAAGAAAGGGCCGTTTTTCGGTGCATCATCGCAGTATTGGTTGTTTGCCTCATGCTGCCTTGTATTAGTACTTGCCTCTAATGCTTGGCGCAGCAGAGCGTTATTCTCTTTTAGGGCTTCTATTAATTCTCTGGAATGGTCATCATCGGAATGTGTGTCTGCTTCATATTTACCTGTGAGCCTAATTCGTTTAAGGATTTCTTTCACCCCTTTCTTGAACTCCTTAGCTTTTGGCAGGCGCGATAGCATCAAGACTTCGTAAACGCCAAATTCAGTAAGGAAAAGGTAGTTATTGGCTTTGTAACTATCTGATTCTGAGGGGATATAACTATCACTTATATCCGAATTTTGCAAACTCAACTTGGCATAAATAACCATTTTCTCATCATCATCAATCTTTGATATCATCTTTGATGGATTTGAATGACCAAGCCATTTTGCAACATCTTTAGCCAAAAACAAAGGCTTTTCCCTTGTGCCATAGACATTGACTTGTTGATTACAAATAACCTCGCTGTCAATCACTGTGATTTTTTGATTTTCAACCATAATTAATTTAATATTTAGCATTTTAGGCAATAAAAATAGCGGTATTGCCTTTCCCGCTGCTAAAACTACTGGTTGAATGGTAGATTCGGAATGCCATTATAGCAATTCCACGGGGGTACAATACCGCCTTATATATATCCTCTATGAGGACAAAAAGGGGCTATGGTAACTCTTTAATGTAATTAAAGATTCCATTCAACAAATAAAGTTTTAGCACCGCAAAGATACTACTTTTATATCTAACCACAAACATAATTGCGATTTATTTTATTCCAATTTTATGATTTTGTATTCCTGCCTTGTTATTCCCAATTTCTTCCTGTAGTCCTCTACCTTAGAAAGGATGTAATTGCGCTTTATCTTATCTGCCTCATTTAGAAGATATGCAATATTATTGCCGTTGGCCATGAACTCTTCATTATCTTTTCTGACGAGTACATATCTGCATTCGCCTGCCATATTGGAATACCTCGCTCCATAGTCGCGTAATTCAAGAAGTTTTGAGGCTTGCTTTCTTAATATCTTCAATAGTCTTACTTTCATTGCTCAACGAATTTTCGCATTACATTCAGCTCTGACATACTAAGGCTATAGATTTTGGATTTTGCAGTTCGTAGCGTTCCGCAGATGCTATATCCTCCGTCTTCTGTTTCGACAATAACCTTTTCTTCTGCCGTATATTGCACGTTATTAAGCAATTCAGCTACAATGTGACGCAGCACTTTTATTTCTTTATCATTCATTGTTTCTCTTAGCTTAATCTGTTATGTGATAGAAGTAATCAGCTTGCTCACCTTGCAAGTTTCCTAATGCGTAGTCGTTGGCTTCATTCCAAAGTTTATTGTAAAGATAAGCTTTATCATTTTCTTCATCTGTGCCATTCTCAACATAATGGTAGCAAATCTTATGATTAAGAACAAGTACAAGTTCAGTAAGGTATTTGTAATCTTCTTTCCACTCATCAAAGGCACGGTTAAACGTGTCTTGAATGGCTTGCAAGCCGTATGTGTCAGCAATGGAGAAATCTTGCCAGAATGTAGTGAAAGGTTTGTAGCCTGTTTCTTCTTCAATGTTCCATCTGGGAATTATCATTTTAAATTTTGCCATATCTGTATGTTTTACATTGTTATTATCAATTCTTCATTTCTTAGTCGGTTTTATTGCGTCTATTGTTTGCTTCCAATATGCAACACATTTCCTCATTGTCTTATTACCATCACCAGACTTATAATGGCTGAGGATATTCTCCTCTATCTATGATAACATCCATTACCTGTATAGCCAATTCAAAATCCTCGTAATATCCGAAAACCCATTGCTCGCCATCGTGTCCGTCTGGATTATTGATATACACCATATATTTGTCTTTCTCCTTCTCAACACAGATAAATTCATGTCGGTTAATATACACAGTTCCTGAAAACATATCTTGTTCAGTGTCTTCAACTTCGTGCGTAGTCACACCCAGCCTGAAATAGAAGAATCTTTTAAAAATCAAGCATTTTGTCGTAAAGTTGGAAAGACTATTCTTCATATTATTATTTAATTTTAGTCGGTTTTGTTGAATCTATTGTTTGCTTCCAATACGCAATCCATTTCCTCATTGTTGCTATATCGGAATCTCCAATATTGTAAACGGTTGAGGTATATAATTTGCCAAAAGCACTACATTGCTCGATATGGCTATTTGCAATCACTGCCGAAACAATATTCAGCATTGTTTTTATTTCTTCTATTGTGTATTCCATTGATTGTTTATTTTGAGCAAAAGCCTCATTGTTAGTCTATTTACTTTTTCCATGCCCATTCCTCAAAGGCATTATAGTAGCCTTTTCTGATGAACAGCATATCTCCACTACCGTCACCCCACCAATCATTACAATGTGAAATGTATCTGCCTATCTGATTTTGATTTACTGGGCATAGCTTCTTATATATAGAACGGAACATAGAAGATACCTTTCTTCCGCTGAAATGCCCAGCTCTCTTAGCGTCATTGGTGCAGTAAATATACATTGTAACAGTTTCCACTTTCTCGTTGTCATCAAGAAACTCCCAATCGCTATCGCCCCATGCTCCGTAATTGATGGTATCTTTGAGTAGCTGCTGCTCGTCTGATGTCAGAACTGACACTATTTCCTGTATTTGATTTATTGTTGCTTCCATAATTCTATATTGTTTTATTTGCCCCGTTGGTTAGACGGGGCGTTACCTTTATGCTATTTCCAAATAATTCAATCCAAATGTTTCAGAGCATTCAACGAATTTGCCGAATCGGTCTTTATTCGTTGCAATAGACTTAAACCATTGCTTCACTTGATATGAGCCACATTTGAGCATATCTGCCAATTTCCAAGTGGTTTGGTCAAATGCCATTCGCAAGTCGTTCTCTTTCTGTGCTTTTGCGCCAAAATACACCAACAAAGCCTTAACAGCGTTTCTCTTGTCGTCAATATTTGTACCGTACAGCAACACTTCTTGAATATCCATGCAGATTTCTGATTTCTCGCTATTGATAGAATCTGATAAATTCTTCAAAAACCAGTTCTCGTCTTCTGAAAGATTGAACATCTTCGTGATTGCTTTAATATCTCTTGCGTAAACTGACTTCATAATTCTCATTTTTAGGTAGTTAGTTGTTAATTCCCTTTCTTTTATATTGCAAAGATAGATATAATTTTTATATATACCAAATGTTTTCGCTAATATTTTAGATAGAAGTACAATTATTTTTCACCTGTTCCATATTCACGCAGCGCGAAAATACACATGAATACATAGTTTTTTGACTACTCAAAAATTTTATTGTTGTAACTCGCTGATAATCAATGGGTGTTTTATGCAAGTGCAATGCATTTGCATTGCAAGTGCATTGCAAGTGCATATTTTCTTGCATTAAATCTCTGATTTTCAGACATTTAAAAGCCGCGAAAAAATCTCGAAAATTCCTTGGATTTTTTGGTCTGCCTCACTATATTACAATATATAATTTATTAATCTAAGTAATATTCACAGGTTCATATTACTTATCTTAATAAACCATATATTGTAATATTAGTGAGGCAGACCAAAAAATCACCCATATATATTTAGCCGATGCTCGAAATTTTTCAAATTTCTCGCCGAATATCCAGGGGGAAGGGATTCATGTTTTTGAGTTGAATTTTGAAATGGTGTATAAGAGATAGATATTTTTATTCATTTCGTTTTGTTGTGTTGAATAATTCAATTAATTTTGTGGATGTAATTAAACACAAATGAAACATGAAGAAAAAGTTAATCCAAGTTTTGAAAACCTTGTACGCGAGCAAGGGTTTTAAGGCAAACGAACTTGAAGAGCTTGCTGACGTTTTGTCAAGCAGCCTTAAAGAAGATTCAACGGATGAGGAAATTAGTAACGTGGCAAACGGTGCTGAATCATACGTTAACATGCTTCAAAAGGTCGGTAACAGGTATGCAAGTGCCATCGAGGAAAAGTACAAAGGTTATGTGAAGCCCAATACAATAGAAGAAGGCAAAACAAAACAAATTGAAGAAAATTCTTTGACCAAAGAGGCGATTGCAAAACTTATTTCTGAGGGTATCGCAGAGGCCATCAAACCAATCCAACAGCAACGTGAATCTGAGCGTTTATCGCAAGTTCTTTCAAGCAACGAGAAATTGAAAGGTATTCCTGCAAAGTTCATTTCGCGTTACAAGCTGGAAAAAGAAGAAGACCTCGATAATGTTGCCTCACAGATTGCGCAGGATTATGCAGATGAACGTAAGGCAATCCTTGAATCTCTTGGAATTGCTGAGCCTCCAACTTCTGGCGGTGATGCTGATTCCGATGAAGGATTTGTAAAGCTGATGCAGGGAGCGCAAAAGGCACTTGAAACAAAAGAAAAATAAGAAAGTTATGTATTACAAGAAGAAATTTCCGACAGACATCAAAGAAGGTGCTTGGGATGAAAAGAGCTGCGTGCGGCGTGTAGCTGGTTTCACGATTGATGAAACCAATTTGCCGTCAACGTTAAAATGGCTACCAAAGGGAACGCCATTAGTGTTGCTAACGAACGGCATGGTTAGTGCTTGCAAAACGGCAAAGGTGTACGAAAAAGCAGTACAAGCTGCAACAACGCTTAAAGTAAACAAAGGTTCATTGTTCATGGTCGGTGACAAGATTGCTGGCTCTACAATTTCCAAGGTTGATGATTCGTCAAGCGATTTTACGAAGCTGACGATTTCAGCACTTGAAAACGAAGTGGAAGCTAACGCCGTAGTTGACGATGGCAACGCAGGCAAGGTTATCGGCTTGAATTATGCCACCGTTGAACTGGATGGGCAACAGAGCTGCACGCCTACATTGCAAGCGTATGAGATTGACGAAGATTCCTTGCCTTATCCTATCAATGAGGCGATTAAGGAGGCTTTGACCGTTACGCATAAATATTTGATTAAACCTTAATTAAACAATAGAGATGGATAGTCTGATTAAAGAGCTGGAAAAGCCTAAGAGATTTGATGTGTTTGTGCAGGAGCAAATGAAAAACTCCACGTACAAAGCACTTTGGAAAGAGGAGATTGCCACAACTGACTACGAGGCTTCACGCACGTATCGTTCCGCAATTGCGGAGTATAGTGCAGCAATGGTCGGTAGTGTAATTGACAAGAATGGCGAAAAGCCAACGCATACCATGCCAAGTGCAAATGAGCTTGTTGGTTCAATTTCGCACATGGGTGATGAATGGCAAATGGATAATAACCGATTAGAACAGTATTACTACATGGAAGGTCGTTTGCGAAATAAATTCAAAAACGACACTCCTGCAATGTATGCTTCCAAAGATTACGCAAAGCTTGTGAAATTCTTGTTTGACCCATTTGAAAAAGCAGTTATCGCTCCACAGAAGCGAATCGACTTGCTTTACTATGAAGGTTTGTTCAGCGGCACACAGACCGTTGATGCCAAGAACAACAAGAAGTCAAATGTGACTTACAAGTTAGATTTGGGTGTAAAGAAGTATCATCCTACCGTTAAATGGGGTGAGGAAACTTCAAGTCCGATTTCTGATATTCAGCGTATTGTAGACGAGTTATCTGCCAATGGTAAGACGGTTGTTAAAATGCGTATGAGTACACGCACTTTCCGTAAGATGTGCAAGAGTAAGGAGTTCGCAGACACGTTTAAACTGAAACTTGGCAAGGTAGACATCAGTCCAGCAAAAATCACGTTCAACGAAGCGAACTTGTATCTGGAGAGCCTTTTGTTGCCGACAATCACAATCGAGCCTGACCGTTTTGTGAAATTGCAGGATGGAAGTACAATTAACATGACCGTTGATGACCGTGTTGTGTTCCAATGTGTTCAGAATGTGGCCGTTTTGAAGGTATCTGACCCTCTTGAGATGATTGACCCACTGCCTAGCAAGAATTATAGTCAGTATGACGATGTACTTGTTGGCTTTTGGAGAAACGAAAAAGGACGATTCATTGACTATGATATGTGGGCAACGCCTGTATTTAATGGTCTTGATGATTTCTTCATTATGGAAACGGATAAAACAGCATAAAAAATGAATATTATTGAGGCTATTGCAACGGAGATAGAGCCATACGAGCAATCTATGGCATCTATGGAAAAGGGACTAATAGACGCTGGATTTCGTTTTACGCCATACGCGCCGACAGATGAATACAACAGCGAGGCGAGGAAGACCGTTGCTTTAGCCTCAATGTTGTGTTTATCGAAAATGCTTTCATTATCTTCTGAGAGTGCTGGAGGCTTTTCACAAAGCTATGATACCAAGCTGCTGAAGGAGAGAATTAAATCTATCGCTGAAAGTGCTGGAATTTCGCCAGACTTGGTCTTGAAAGAGAACGACAACAATATCTATTGCATACATATATGATTAAGAATGCAACAATATCCTTACAGACTGTAGTCAAGCAGGAGGATGAAGACTTGAATATTATTGAAAAGATATGCTGGTCGAAGAGCGTAGGATGCACGGTTGCGCCAAATTCTAAGGCCAATCAAATAATGCTCAATGATGGTTATAAATATAATACATCATACGATATTCTCCTTAATGACGTGAGATGTTTCGGCAGGATTCCGAAGGTTGGCGATTATGTTAGGGTCGTAAAGAACGATTCAACATTGGATGCCAAAAGACAGATTCTTGGAGTAACAACAAAAGGGCATTGGCTGAAATTATGGATATAGCAATAGAAGGGTTTGAGAATGTTTTAAAAAAGGCTGGAGCGAAGAAACAGAACAATTCAGCAAATAGAGGCAACGCAATACTTCGAGAGTTGACCATCATAGCAGAAGAGGCGTGCAATATTGCACGTGATGCCTATCCAGACCGCATGAGTGGTGGTTACGATGACCACACGCGGAATTTACGCGGTAGCATTTGTGCTACAATCTATTACGGTGGTAGCGAGGTGAAAAGATGTGGCTTTGATGGTTTGGGAAGTGCAGAAGGCGAGGCGAATGCAGAAATTGCAGCTAATTCGCTGGATGCCGACCAATCAGCACTTTGGGAAATCAAAGTGAGCGCAGGAATGTATTATGCAAGATATGTTGAAGCAAAAGGCCACAAGGTTATCTCTCATGTACAGGGATGGTTGACAGAGCAATTGAATAAACTTGCACAAGACATTAAGGATGGAAAAATATAAGAACTCAATAGACGTAGTTACATCGCTTTGCAGATATTTGAAGCAGCAAAGTGATTTTAAAGTATTTGCATACGAGAAGGATGAAAACTATCGAGGTGATTATATTGCTGTCAATAGTCTGTCTGTCAATTACGGAAAATGGGCAGACAGCAATTTGATAAATCTCAATATCCACGCGCAGGACAATTCGTCTGGAAGTCTTAATAAGGAAAGTCTTTCACGGATGTATGAAAATGTCTGCAATCTTATCCCTTATACTAACGAGATGACTGAAACCGAAGACCAACCATTGATGGTTGATGGTATTGCTTATTCTATCAGTTCAGACAGCAATGTGATGAAAGATAACGATGAAACACATTTTATCAATTTAAGAATTAAAGTTCAATTTTAAAAAAGAAAATAATTATGGCAAAAACTTCACCTTATGGAATCGTAAGCGTTAAATTGCTTGATGTAGAGAAAGATGGCTCTTTCCCAATTGATTCAAAATGGGAAACAGCTTTTGAGTTTAGTGCAATCGTGAAGGATAGTTTTTCTTTCAATGATAGTGCAGCTTCAACCAATAACATTGAAGTTGAGGATATGGACGAATATTACGCAACGCTTGAAAGTGATAAGGGACAAAAAGGCTTCACCTTGGATGTCTATGATTTTGGCGAGAAGATTGCCAAAGAATTGCTTGGCTATACAAAGGTAGGCGATTATATCACAGAGACCGTTGGATTTAAACTTGGAAATAAGGCCGTCCGTGTTCAGACAAAGAAATTTTCAGATTTCCCAGCAAAGGTTTTCGAGTGGGCGAATATGAAGCTCAATGTAACTATGGCAGGAACAATGGGCAAGAGTGGCTTTCCTAATATTCATGTAGAATTTGTAAAACAGGCTCACCTTAATGCAGAAGGTAAGGAAGTGCCTGGCGCAAGATGGAAAGATTTGGCCGATGAATAATAAAACTCATGAGTTAAAAACAAAATAAAAAACATGGCAAAATTTATCAAATTTAGAGAAAAAGCCTCTGTGGCGGCTTCAAAGGCTGACACAGAAGGCACAGAAGGCCGCGTTGACGTGGTTAAGAGCGAAAATGCGCTCGTGTATGAAGCCTCTGCCGTTATCCGTGGAATCTCGGACACGCAGGCAGAGTATGTGAACCGAAAGGTTAAAGAGGAGAATGACGCGAAGGCAAAGATTTCGTTCAGCGTTTCACCTTCCGCAACTTTCGTCAAGGGTACATCAACGGCATTCACGTTGACCGTCACTTGTACGTTTGCAGGTGCGAATGTTGACGCTGATGCACTGCCAACGATGACAGCAGGCGGCGCATCCGTCACCGTTACGAAGAAGTCTACTGGCGTTTATTCTGGCACGGTGAATGCAAGTTCGACTACCCTCTTTGATGTACATGCTACCGTTAAGGGCGTTGCAAGAACTGCATCAAAGACGGTTTATGCCTACAATCAAATCTTGTTTGGCGTTAGCTCGTACGAGACAGCACCTGTCAGCGATGCGGCTGAGATGGCCAAGTTCCTTGCTCAGGTCAACGGCACGAAGTTACAGAGCAATTCAAACGGTACGTATAAATTCTCCTTCACGGCAGAAAAGCCCTATGGCTATGTTCTGATTCCGTCTGACGTTACTGTTTCGCCGAACTTGGCAAACAACCTCGCAGGTCGCGAAGGCCCGTTGCCAGTCAACTTTGTTAAGCAGGCTGACGCAACAGGTTCTGGTATCACTTACAAGGTGTATCGTATGGCATCAAAGATGGGCGTAAGCGTCCATAATGTTGAACTTTATTAATCTAAAGAGAAATGGCAAAAAAATACGGAGTAGCATCCGACTATATCAAATACACATCTCGTATCAAATCAGACACGAGTGACGGCGTTGCAGTTGAAGCCTCGCAAGTCGTTGACCTTGAAGAGGATAAATTGCAGAGCGACATCAACAAAGAGTTGAAGGCATCAATCGCATCTGCAAGCGGCAAAACTTACTCAAAGAGCGAAATTGACGGCAAGGACACTGCCACGCTGACCTCAGCGAAGAGCTATGCTGACACCAAGAAAACAGAGGCTGTCAGTGCTGCCGCTACAGACGCGACTACGAAGGCAAACAGCGCTCTCGCTTCTGCCAAGAGCTACGCAGACCAGAAGGTTTCTGCCCTTGGAAGTGTGTACACAACTAAGGGTTCATGCACTGCCGCTCAGTTGAAGGCTCTCACTTCTGCAAAGGCTGGCGATGTGTGGAATATTACCGATGCCATAACCATTGACGGCAAGGCTTATCCTGCTGGCGTGAACGTGGTATGTGTTACTGCTTTCAGCGCTGCCATCGACCCAGCAACTACCAAAAATTGGGACGCACTGCAAGGTGTTCAGGATTTAACACCATACGCCAAGAAGAGCGAAATTGAAGACACCGCCGTTGCAAATGTGAAATTCGCACAGGAGGAAGATGTTCCGCAGGATAATGGTGTCTCTTTCAAGAAGACAATTACCTATGTCAACGGACGAGAGGCGACTACGGAATCAGACCTTGGTATTCTTCCTGCCACCTCCACCAAGGCTGGCGTTATGTCTGCTGCTGATAAGGTGAAACTTGATGCGGTGGATGGAAAGGTTGGAGATGTGAAGATTGTAAAAGAGAGTGATGTCGTTGGAGGAGGATATCAAATTTCGGATTTGAAAGGCCAAAATTATGCGATTCTTCGTCCTATGGCTTATATTTATGGTAATGTATCTATTGGTACTGGTGCGCATATTGGTGAAAAAATCTTAATTGAAAAAAGCGAAAGTTTTGATGCTATTGGTTTGACTCGTGCTGGTTTTACTAGTGGTATCCGTTTTTATGAAGGTGTCGATATTCATAAAAATGTTACTATTGGAGAAGGTGTCGATATTTCTGATACTACAATAATAGGCACAAATCTTGGGACGAACCTAGTCGCTATACACAATGCTGTAAATAAAGTTGCAATTGGAACTGGAGTAAAAATTGCCAATGGTGTAGAGCTTTCGGTTAATGACGAAGGTGTTTTGGCTTGGGGAAAAGAAATAGAAGGTTCTTATCAAGTAAATGCCGCCGCCACCGCCAATGACATCTCTGCTTTGGCAAGGCGTGTCTCCGCATTGGAAGACCTTTTGAAACTGGCATAGCCAAACCAACATTTAGACAGGATGTACAGATGTGCATCCTGCCTAATCCTCTCATACAAGAAATATGAATAGAAAAATGTACAGATGTGCCATTGTTATCACGGCATACAATGTTGAAAGGTATATCGAACAAAGCGTTGCAAGCGCCTTGAATCAGACAGAGAAGTGTGAGGTTATTGTCGTTGAAGATAAATCAACAGACGGCACGCTTGACATCCTCAGAAGAATCAAGGGAATCACTCTCTTGGAGAATAGCGAAAATGTTGGCGC
>CAKQBW010000010.1 GCA_934216505.1 uncultured Alphaproteobacteria bacterium | reverse complement strand
TTGTCCTGAATCAATTGAATCAAATCGGGCTGTTTTTCAATGGCGTGAATTTGACACGGAGTGCGGGCATAGGCGCATAATCCAATAACCCCATTTCCGGCCCCAACATCTAAGAGCGTGTCGCCTTTTTTTAACGGCACAGCGGCGGCACACAACACAGCATCAGAGGTGGCCCGCAATCCTTTTTCAAATTGCTTTAGGTGAATTTTACCCTCTAAAAACTTGTCTATTGTTATCATAAAAGTATTTTATGCAAAGCAAAATAAAAATTCAAGATAAAAAAAGATTTGCAATGATAAAAAAAATAGCTATACTAAACCCAAGGGAGAAAACATGAAAAAAATTATCTTGTCTATTTTGGGTGTTGTTTTTTGTTCGGTTGCATTGATTGTTTTTATGATTATCCGTTCCTTTAATGTGGATAATTATCGGGAACAGGTGATGACCAGTTTAGCACATTTGACAGGTAAAAGGGTAGAGGATATTAAAATCAATGGGGATTCTTCTTTGACATGGAAACCCACGCCGACCTTTGTCATGAATCAATTGACGGTAGCGAATCAAGCGGAAGGTTCCGAAGCCACGATGGTTCAAATTGACCAAGTCCAAGTGGAAATGGAATGGACATCGTTTTTTAAATCCCCGTTGGTGATTCAACGCATTATTTTAAAAAATCCTCAAGTGTTGGTTGAACGCAAATACAGTTATCAGACGAACTTTTCCTTTCCTGTTTTATTTCAATTAAATCGTCAAAATAATTCAGATGGTTTGGTGAAAGATTTGGACCTTTCGTCCATTCGTATTGATGAATTACAAATAGAAAATGGAACTCTCCGCTTTAAAAATTTATTGACCCAAAATGAATTTTCTTTTACCCAAATCAACGGGGTTGGTCGGGCTGATAGTTTAGATGGGCCCTATGCTTTTGACGGGACAGCCACCTATCATCAACAAATGTTTTTAATAGATGTTAAAACGGGGCAAATGCAAATTTCTTCTCCATTGCGCATCAATATAAAATTGACCGAAAAAGGAACAAAAAGTTGGATAGATTTAAGCGCGGATTTAAATCAAGATTCCAAAGATAAATGGTTTGTCGGGGGGGGCAGTTTTTTGTTGGAAAACCCCCGTGCTATTTTGCCGATAGTGGGTCTGAATGATTGGTATCAGGAGGGGACTTTGTCGGGCTCTTACAAAGTGAATGTTTCCCCCAAAAGAACAGATTTTCAAGATGTGGTTTTAAGCCAAAGAAAGGGTGAAGAGGTTCTTTTTTCCTGTGTCTTTGATTTGGTTAATGATTATAATGAAAAGAAAACCTCGCTTTATATCAAAGATTTAAGTATGAAAGAATGGCAAAGGAAGTTATGGCAAAATATTTGGAAATCTTTTCCTTTGACCAAAGTCAAAAATGAATTAGATATTCAAGTTCAAGCCGCCAACATGATTCCCTCAGTGGGGGACACGAAATTGACGCTGTCGGCGCAATCCAATCAAGGGTTGATGAACGGGGAAATGGTGATGACTTATCCCAACGACACTTCTTTTTCCTTTAAGGGGCAGTACCGCATTGGGCAAAATCACCTGACGGGACAGGCGTCCTTTGGATCAGCGAATGTACAAGGATTGATGACGGTGTTCTCTGGTTTGAATCCCCAATATCTGCCTAAAGAGAATCTGAAAAATATCCATTTAGAGGGGCAACTAGATTTGTCCGATAAAGCCTATCAATACACGATTGCCAAAGGGACGATTGATGAAACGACTTTGTCGGGGAAAGTGGCCTATTTTCCCCAAAATCAACAATGGCAGACGGATTTAAAATTACAAGGTTTAGATTTGGATAAATATGAGCTGGACACTGAAGGTTGGGGGGCCGAATTATCTGATTTTATCTTTGGGCGTTCGGGGCAAAAGCCTCCCTTTATTCAGGGGCAATACCAAGTAGGAATCACGGCAGAAAAGGTGCGCTGGTTAGGTTCGGATTATGCTAATATTCAACTGTATGGGGCTTTGGGGCCCGATACATGGGATATTTCCTCCCTTGTCCTGCGCCAATCCGAGGAAAATCATCTAACTTTTAAAGGGAAAATTTCCCATTATGCTCGCCCTGAGGTGGCTTTTGTGGGAGCCGAAATCGGGGGCACCCTGTCTGACTACAATTTGGTCCAAAAATGGGGCTTTACTTTGCCTGAATGGCTGACAAAAAATCATGATCGCTTGGGGGGGACAGTTCAATATAACGGAACTTTATCTTCGGGGACTTTAACGACACAGTTAAAGGCCGATAATGCGGAACTTATTTTTGATGGTCAGATTCAAAATTTATTTACGCAACCCGAAATTGTTCAATCGGAGGTACATTTTAAATATCCCAATTTATCCCATTTGGCACGGTTATTAGATGGGGAAAAAACACGATTTGAAAAAAGGCCCGTTTTTATTGAGTTCCAAGGAAAAGTGGCCACCTCAAAAGGGGCAATTCAATGGCAAGACGGTATCCTCTATTTGGGGGATGACCGTTTGAATACGCAAGGCAGCCTGACGCTTTCACCCTTTCAAATGAAAGCGGACATTAAGGCGACTCGTCTGAATGCGGATATTTTTGTCCCCGAAATTTTATCAGAGATTTATTCTGATGAAAACGGTTTTCAATTAAAAGGGGGAAAAGATTTTTCGTTGAATTTGACGGTGCTGGCGGACGCTTTCCAATATCAAGATTTTCAAGCCCAAAATTTAAAGTCGCAATTTTCAATGGAAAATCAAACTTTTAACTTGAAAGAATTTTCGGTGAATTTTTCCCAAAATCCCCATTCGCTTTTGTCTTTGACAATGCAAGGGCAGGGGGAAAATGGATCACTTTCTGTAGCTGGGAAAGTTCAGGCAAAGGAAATGCCTGTGCCCGCCCAACTGTTTCCTATGGGTAATTATCGTTTGGGCGAAGGGGTTTTTTCGTCTGAATTTGATTTTTCGGCGGCGGGAAATACCTATGAAAATTTACGGCATTCTCTTTCTTTTCAAGGTCCGTTTTCGTGGAACAAGGCCGTTTTAGAAGGTGTTGATGTGGTCGCTTGGCAAGAAGCCGTTGAATCGGCCCTTAAAATGGCTCAGATAACGGCGGGATTTAATTCGCGTTTGGAATTTGCTTTTAAAAATGGTCAAACAGAACTTCCCCCTTTGTCGGGTGTGATTCAAAGTAAAGACGGGACCATTCAGTTGGCGCAAGTCCAAGGAAAAAATCAACTCTTTTCATTGGATGGAATGACATTGGATTGGGTGGATATCGGTGATACGGTCCATCTGGTTTTCCCATTTGTGCTGAAAAGTTTGCAAAAACCATTGCCGATTGTGTTGGATATCACAGGGAAATCTTCTGTGTTGAAAATGTATGACTTTATTCAATCTTTCCAAGATAATGTAAAAATTGAAGCGCAACGGGTTTCTGAAATCCAACGGCAACAGCAGAAAAAAGAAGCCGAAGAGCGGCGATTACACATTCAACAAAATGCCTCTCAAATTTTTGCCCAAACAGATGCGTTGGTGCAGGCTTTACAAAAAAAGATGCTCTTAAATCCCAATCCTAAAGCGAATGAAAGAATGTCCCAAATCAATAAAAAAGCGCAGGAAGTGCGCCAGTTGGCCGCTAAAGCCACTCTTTCTGAGGCAGAAAATACGGCTTTATTGGAAAAATCAAAGTTATTGTATGCTGAAGTTCAAGATTTTGAAAATTGGTTAGGTGTGGAAGATTTAATGGGGCAAAAAGAATCGGCGATTGATCTTTCCCGTCAAAGTGAAAAATTGCTTAATCAAATGGAAAAAATTTATCAACAAAATCCCCGTTCTGTGGTGATGGCGAATTTGATTGTGAATGCCCGTCAAGTACGACAAGAGATTCAAAATTCGGCCAACAAATTGGAAAAAACGAAAACGGAAAGTGATGTTCTAAATTTGATTTCGTCTATCAAGGAAGACTTTTTGAAATTACAAAAAGCCGCTGACTATATGGAAAAATTAAACGATACTTTGTTGCGAAAGAAATAAATCGGATGTTGAAAAATAGGTTTCTTTGTGGGGATTGTGTTGAAAAAATGGCCCGATTGCCGGACCACAGTATAGACATGATTTTTGCGGACCCCCCCTATTTTATGCAAACCTCAGGCGTTTTAAATCGTTCCGATGGGACCCGTTTTACAGGGGTGAATGAATCGTGGGATAAATTTGAAAATCTGAAAGATTATGATGATTTTTGTCGGTCATGGCTTTTGGAATGTCGCCGTTTATTAAAGCCGAATGGCACGATTTGGGTGATCGGGGGCTTGCAAAATATCTATCGCTTGGGCTATTTGATGCAGGAAATGGGCTTTTGGATTTTAAATGAAGTGATTTGGACAAAGCCCAATGCACCCCCTAATTTTACGGGAACACGGTTGCAAAATCATCATGAAACTTTGTTGTGGTGTTCGCCCAAAAAAAACGCCCCTTATACCTTTA
This sequence comes from uncultured Alphaproteobacteria bacterium, assembly GCA_934216505.1. Taxonomy (GTDB): domain Bacteria; phylum Pseudomonadota; class Alphaproteobacteria; order CAAHEQ01; family UBA3637; genus UBA3637. The sequence continues at coordinate 43,098 of CAKQBW010000010.1, read as the reverse complement.
ATTATCAGACTTTAAAGGCCCTTAATGGAGGCAAACAAGCCAACAGCGTTTGGGATATTCCCATTTGTTTGGGGCCTGAGCGCATCAAAGGGGAAGATGGAAAAAAGTTGCATGCGACCCAAAAACCTGAGGCGTTGTTATATCGGGTGATTTTGGCTTCAACAAAGCCGGGGGATGTGGTGTTGGATTTGTTTTCGGGGACAGGGACAACCAGTGCGATGGCCAAATTATTAGGACGTTCTTTTATTGCGATTGAAAAGGACGAAAAATACCTTCTATCGGCCCGTCATCGGGTGGCGAAGATCAAACCCAAACTGGACGATTTGGCTTTGTTGCTAAAGGATAAAAAGCCCCCCAAGATTTTGTTTTCTAATTTATTGAAAAAAGGCCTGTTAAAAGAGGGAGATTTCCTTTATACTCCCCAAGGAAAAAAGGTCAAAATTTTACCCAATGGTTTTTTGAAATATCAAGGAAAATTAGCCTCTATTCATCAAATGGCGGCTTGGATACAAAAAAAGAGTGTGGCAAATGGCTGGCTTTATTGGCATCTCAAGACAAAAAAAGGATTAGAACCTATTGACATTTTACGTAGAAAAAAGTAGGATTCATTTTAGACGAAGGAGTAATCAGTGAAAAAAATGCAAAAAATTTTAACTTTTGGGGTGATGATTTTGCTGTCGGCTTGTGCGGGGAATAAGGAACCACAAAATTTGGTACCTAAGGCTTCTCCTTATGACCCCAAAGATTTACCTATGGTGGAACCTTTTAATCCCTATGCGCCACAATATCCTGTTTCTCAGGTCAAAGAAACGGACTTGGCTTTGCCAGAGGTATATAATATTGATGTTTTACTTCAAAAGTTTCGCTATAATTTGATTGGGTTAGGGGCGCAGGTTGTTGCCAAAAATCACCATGCTCAAATTATCTTTCCATCGGACATTGTCTTTGGCACAAATCGGAATACTTTAAAGGCAGATTTTAAGAAAAATATTCAACCTTTTGTGGATACTTTGAAAAACTATCGGGATTCTATGATTCGGGTGGTGGGCTATACGGATAATTCCATGAGTGTGTTGAAAAGTCAGGCGTTGTCTTTTGAACAGGCACAAACGGTGGTGGATTATTTGATTGAATCAGGAATTGAAGAAAATCGTCTTTTGGCGGAAGGAAAAGGTCCTGAAGACCCGATTGCCAATAACAAAACAAAAGAAGGGCGGGCCAAAAATAATCGGATAGAGTTTATTGTGGTGGGATTACAATAGGAGTCAAAATGAAATTTTTATCAATTTTAAGTGTGGTATTTTTATTGTCAGGGTGTGCCTATGATTCAGTGGAACGGCCGGCGTCTGTTTATACACCCTTGTATGAAGCGGTCAAAGACCCCGCTATTCACTTTGATTTTCAATCCAATCAAATGAAAATGTTGGTGCCTGAACGGGTGGCTTTTGGGACAAAACGAGCAGCTTTGACTTCGGATTTTCAATCGGATTTGGTTTCTTTGGCGACCTTTTTGAAGGAACACCCTGATATGCAGATTCACCTGACGGGGTATAGTTTTGCGGATTCTGAAAAATCGGCTAAGGCGTTGTCTTTGCGCCGTGTAGATGCTGTTTCTAATTTCTTGCGGTCGCAGGGGATTGATGTGAATCGCCTTAAAACGCAAGGAGTCGGGGAAAAACGGACCTCAGGTCAGCAAAATCGGGTGGAAATTTTATTAAATACTTTGGGGGAAAAATGAAAAAATTTTTATTAATGGCTTTGGCTTTATTTATTTCAACGAAAGGATATACAATGGATAAAGAAAATACACTTTATATGGATTTGGATTACGGGCGTGTGGTGATTGAAATGTTGCCTGAGGTAGCCCCAAATCATGTGAAACGGATTAAAGAATTGACCCGTCAAGGTTTTTATGATGGGGTGAAATTTCATCGGGTTATTGATGGATTTATGGCGCAAACTGGGGATCCCACGGGCACTGGTATGGGTGGTTCGGGTCAAAAATTAAAGGCTGAATTTAATAAAACGCCTCACACTCGGGGGGCGGTGTCTATGGCCCGAGCGATGGACCCAGACAGTGCGGACAGCCAGTTTTTCATTTGCTTTGGTGACGAAAGATTTTTGGATGGTCAATACACCGTCTGGGGGCGGGTTGTTTCAGGCATGGAATATGTGGATATGATTAAACGGGGGGAACCACCTATGAATCCAGATATTATCGTGAAAATGCAGGTTGCCACTGATGCAAAAGAGAATTAAATAGTAAGTAGGGGAGGGGAGATATATGAAAAAATGGGCTTGGATTTTGTTGGGAACGGCTTTGATGGGGGGGGGCTTTTATTGGCTGACCCACAAAGGGGAACCCACTTTAAGTGAAAAAGATTTTGAACAAGTCCAAGTCCAAAAAGGGACTGTTATTTCGGCGGTAACGGCTTCGGGGAAAATTCAACCCATTAATACGATTAGTGTGGGGACTCAAGTATCTGGGATTATTGAGGAAGTTTTGGCCGATTATAATGATGAAGTTCAAGCCGATCAAGTGTTGGCGCGTTTGGATATGTCTGTGTTGCGGGAAAATTTAAATGATGCGCAGGCGAAATTAGATTTGTCCAAAACCAAACAAAAAATTGAACAGTTGAATTATAATCGGGTGAAAAAATTGTACGATGAAAAGTTGGTGGCAAAGGCCTCTTTGGAAGAGGCTGAGGTGGCTTTGGAAACGGCAAAGGCCAATGTTTTAAGTGCTCAGGCAGATTACAATAAAGCCGAGCGGAATTTTGGTTATGCGACCATTACTTCCCCTGTGTCTGGGACCGTGATTTCCAAAGAAGTAGAGCAAGGTCAGACAGTGGCGGCCAGCCTTTCTACGCCGACACTTTTTAAAATTGCTGAAGATTTGACGAAAATGCAGATTGAGGCCAACATTGCCGAAGCGGATATTGGGCAAATTAAAGCCAAAATGCCTGTTACTTTTACGGTAGATGCGTACCCTGATGATGTCTTTAATGGAGTGGTACAACAAATTCGCTTGTCCCCTACGGAAGAATCCAATGTGGTGATGTACACTGTGGTGATTCAGGTGGATAATTCGTCCCGTAAGTTATTGCCGGGAATGACCGCCTCTGTGAATATAGAAATTCAAAAAGCCGAAGATGTTTTGACTTTGCCCACAATGGCGTTGCAATACAAACCTTCGTCCCAAGTCAAGGCACAAATGGAAGTGAAAAAGATTGATGATTTAGCCAAAAATCAAACGCTGGTCTATCGCTTAAAAGGCAACAAGATGGAACCTGTTGTGATTGAAAAAGGGTTGTCTGATTTGACTTTGGTGGAAGTGAAATCAGGTTTAAAAGAAGGCGATAAGGTGGTTTTGGAAGCCAAAGGAAGTCGCCGTAGATGACCCAAAATAATCCTGTCATTCAGGTCCAAGATTTATGCAAAACCTATTTTATGGAAGGGGGAGCGAAACAGGATGTGTTGAAGCATATCCAATTTTCCATTCAATCAGGGGAATTTGTGGCGATTATGGGGCATTCGGGGTCAGGGAAATCTACATTGATGAACATTTTGGGGTGCTTGGATCGTCCCACAACAGGGCGTTATTTTTTGGAAGGTCAAGATATTTCTGAGGCCTCAGATGCACAGTTGGCAGTCGTACGGGGAAAGCGAATTGGTTTTGTTTTTCAAAACTTTAATTTGATGATGAAACGGACTTTGGCTGATAATGTGTCTTTGCCTCTTATCTATCAAGGGGTGGGGCAAAAAGAACGTTATGAACGGGCGGTGAAGTTATTGGATTCAGTGGGATTGCAAGGGTATGCCGACCGCTTACCGACTCAGATTTCGGGGGGGATGCAACAACGGGTGGCGATTGCACGGTCTTTGGTGAATAATCCCGCGATTATTTTTGCGGACGAACCCACGGGAAATTTGGATACCCGCACTTCTGTTGAAATTATGGATTTATTTACCGAATTAAATCGTCAAGGGATCACGATTGTTTTGGTGACCCACGAAGAAGATATTGCGGATTTTTCCAAACGGTTGATTGTTATTATGGACGGAAAGATATCTTATGATGGTCCCAGGGAGGGATATAAAGCATGATTTATCAAATTTTGCGTGAAGCATGGATTTCTATTTCTTCCTATAAAATGCGGTCCTTTTTGACGATGTTGGGGATTGTGATTGGGGTGGCGGCGGTTGTTTTGATGGTGGCAGCGGGACAAACTGTTCAAAATCAAATTACCAAAACTTTTGATTCTATGGGGACGAACTTGATTATTATTGCCCCCGCCGAAACGGTCAGTGGTGGGGTACGTGGCGGACGGGGACGCCCCACGGTCAGTTTTGAAGATGTGGAATCTTTACGATCTTTACCTGATGTAGAAACGGCTTCGTATGTGGTGAATGCCGCTGTTCAGGCGGTGTATGGCAATAATAACTATGGGGTGAGTGTTTATGGGACAACGCCTGAATACTTAAAGGTGGGCAATTGGGAAATTGAAAGCGGTATGCCCTTTACCGAAAAAGATGTGAAATCGGGTAAGCCGTATATTTTAATTGGTCAAACGGTGGTTGATGAACTTTTTGGGTTGCAAAATCCTTTGGGTAAAACGTTGAGGTTAAAAGGAAAGCCCTTTACGGTGATTGGGGTGTTAAAATCCAAAGGCGATAATTTAATGGGGCAAGACCAAGATAATGTCATTTTAATGCCGGCCACCACTGTGCGCCAACGGTTGCGGGGGTCGCATCGGCCTCAATATGCAGATATTTCCTTTGTCAAGGTGGTCAGTGAAGACAAAATGGAATCTGTGTCGCGCCGTATTGAATTTCAATTGCGGGCACGCCACAGACTGAAAGAGGGGGCGGACAATGATTTTTCATTGCACTTGATGACGGAGATGGTTGAAAAAGTGCGTCAGATTGGATTTGTTTTATCGGTACTGTTGGCGGCGATTGCCTCTATTTCTTTGGTGGTGGGGTCTATCGGGATTATGAATATGATGTTGGTTTCTGTTACCGAAAGAACCCGTGAAATTGGTACCCGTAAAGCCCTTGGGGCCCCCAACAAATGGATTATGTTGCAATTTTTGATGGAATCTATTTTGATTTCTTTTATGGGCAGTTTTGTGGGGATGATTTTGGGCGTTGTCTTGTCCCAAATTGGGGGAATGATTTACGATATTTCGGTGCCTATTTCCATGTGGAGTGTGGTGATTTCGGCCAGCGTGGCTGTGGCGGTGGGGATTATTTCGGGGGTTATGCCAGCTCGTAAGGCGATGAAATTAGACCCGATTGAAGCCCTGCGGTATCAATAAAGTTCTTGCCATTTTTTTTGGTTTGGCTATAATGATTCTGTCAGGAGTTCCTATGCGTCAAATTTTAAATCGTTATTCTTTAAAACAATTCGCCTTTATTTTTTTGGGAGTGTTATTTTGTTTAACCGCTATTATCATGTTGTTTGATATGGTGGAATTGTTGCGCAACGCCTCCAAACGGGAAAATGTGTCCTTCTTTAATGTTTTGACTTTGGCGGTTTTGAAATCCCCCCAAATGGTTCATATTATTTTGCCGTTTGTGATTTTGGTTTCAGCGATGGCTTTTTTCTTGAAGTTTAATAAATCTTCAGAGTTGATTATCATGCGGGCTGTGGGAAAGTCGGTGTGGGATGTTTTGATTCCTTTGTGTGGCTTTGTTTTTTTTATTGGGCTTGTTGATATTTTTTGTTTCAGTCCTATCGCTGCGACCACCGCCCGCCGTTATGAAAGGTTGGAAGAGCGGTTGGGCATGACGCAAAGTACGCCCTTTGTTTGGTCAGAAAGTGGTTTTTGGTGGCGGGAAAATCAACCCGAAGGGACTTTGGTGATTCGTTCTTCTCGGGTGCGACAGGAGGCAGATCAGGTTTATTTGGAAGATGTGTCTTTGTTTGATTTGAATGAATCGGGTCTGTCCGAACGGCAAATAGAAAGTCAAGAGGCTTTGTTGAATCCGGGACAAATTGTTTTGCAAAAAGCGTATGTGATTGACCCCACCAACGAAACTTTGCAACAGGTTCCCCGTCTCACTTTTGATACGGATTTAAATTTGGAAAGATTGTTGGAAAAATTTGATGCCCCTCAGACCATGTCATTTTGGCGTTTTCCTCATTTTATTTCCTTTTTAAAGCAGGCGGGATTTTCGGCCCGTGCGCATGAGGTTTATTTTTTTGAATTGACGGCCTATCCTTTGTTTTTGGTGGCGATGTTTTTGATTGCGTCTTTATTTACTTTTCCCCCGTGTAATCGGCAAGGTGGCGTGTTTGTTAAAATTTTATTGTGTATCAGTGGTGGCTTTTTGCTTTACTTTTTTTCCAGAATTACCAATGTGTTGGGACAAAACGAAAGCCTGCCCTTGTTTTTATCCACATGGGGGCCTTCGTTGGTCTGTATTCCTTTATGTATTTCTGTCTTACTGCAATGGGAAGACGGTTAGTTTTTGGCACATAAAGCGTTGGCCAAAAAGTTATATTTTTTGTCTAACCAATGCACACTGTTCAGTTGCGTTGTTCCTACTTTCGTTGTGAAGAACAAAGCCGATCCACTTTGATATTCAACTGTTTTTTGAGTATTTCCTGTGGCTTCTTCACAGGTATCAAAGACATTTTCTTCTGCTTTATCGGTATCCACACACACCATATAGGATGGCGTATTTAATAACCAAAAATTCGTTTGTGTTAAATCCTGTAATTCGCTGGGGACAGTGCAGGCTGAATCCGAAAAGCCTAAATTGGTCATATTAGCTTTGGGGCAAGACAAGGCACTGATATCAACCATTTTTAAACCTTGTTTTTGGCACCAATTTCGGGCGCTGTACCAATCCATCGGGACAAGGCTGTAGGTATAATTTTCGGTTTCTAAAATACCCACTTCGGCACAATGGCCTTTCTCAAAAGAACTGGTTGAGCCTGTTTCTGAATCAAAAGCGCAGTATTGACCATCGGGACAATTTTGTGAGGTTAAACAATCGGCTGTTTCGGGCTTAGGCGTACAAACCCCTGTCGCCAAATCAAAACTATTGACGGAACAAACACTGTTTTTATCACAGCAAACAGGAGTGCCGTTGTCTTGACCACAGGCGAGTTTGTTTGTCCCCGAACAATAGCATTCCCCTTGATGACAATAGGTCCCCGTGGGGCAGTTCTGACAAGATTCATCTAAGACACAATTCACGCCGTCCCCTGTGTAATTTTCATCACAGATACATAAGCGTTCTCCATAATCAAAGTGCGCATTTTCGGCGCATTTTTCCACCAAGCCAATATCGGATTTATCACAATCCATGTTGGCACAAAGCCAAGCATCTATCGCTAAAACGCCGTTACTTCCTTTGGCCTTGCTCTTATGGCCAATTCCTAATCCCCCTAAAGCAAAAGCATCCACAGACACCAAACAAGTTGATAAGAGAACACCGAATAAAAATAAATGACGGTAAGAATTTTTCATTGATAAACCTCCTTTTTCCAAATTAGCCAAAAAAATAGAGATTGTCAAGAAAAATAAGTGGATTTTTTGAAAAAAATTTGATAAAATAGAACTAATTTTTTAATGAAAGGCGATCAGATGGCATATTCAAAACAAACGGACCAAAAATGGCAACAAAAATGGGCGCAAACAAATCTGTATAAATTTGATGAAAATGCCCATGGGAAAAAACTTTATTGCTTGGAAATGTTTTCCTATCCTTCGGGGGCAAATTTGCACTGCGGTCATTGGTACAATTTTGCGCCTGTGGATACTTGGGCCCGCTTTAAAAAGATGCAAGGCTTTAATGTGTTTCACCCGATGGGGTTTGATGCCTTTGGGTTGCCCGCTGAAAACTATGCGATTAAAACAGGAATACACCCCAAAGATTCCACTTTGGCGAATATCAAAAAGATGACCCAACAATTGACAGAGATGGGGGCGACTTATGATTGGGCGCATACTTTGAATACCTGTGATGAAGAATATTACAAATGGACGCAATGGATTTTTATCCAACTGTATAAAAAAGGGTTAGCTTATCAAAAAGAAGCCCCCGTGAATTGGTGTCCTGGTTGTCAGACGGTGTTGGCGAATGAGCAAGTTGTTGAGGGCTGTTGCGAACGGTGTAAAAGCCCTGTTATTCAAAAGAAAATGAAACAGTGGTTCTTTAAGATTACAGCGTATGCCGAAGAACTTTTGCGGGATATTGATAAAGTGAATTGGCCCGAAAAAACCAAGAAGATTCAAAAAAATTGGATTGGGAAATCGCATGGGGCGTTAATTACTTTTGACATTGATAATGGGACTCGGTTAAAAGCCTTTACGACCCGTGCGGATACCTTGTATGGGTTGAGCTATGTCGTGATTGCGCCAGAACACCCTGCGGTGGCTGGCTTGACAAAGCCTGAATATAAACAAGCCGTGGAAGAATATGTGGCGAATACCGCCAAGATGAAAGAGATTGACCGTATGAGTGAATCCCGTGAGCGGACGGGCGTTTTTACGGGGTCCTATGCCACGAATCCAGTAGATGGACGAAAGGTACCTGTATGGGTGGCGGATTATGTGATAGCGACCTATGGCACAGGTTTTGTGATGGCTGTTCCTGCCCATGATGAGCGGGACTATGATTTTGCCACCAAGTACAATTTGCCCATCACACGGGTGATTGTGGATAAAGACGGACAAGAACAAAAATTGCCGTTTTGTGAGCATGGAAAATTGATCAATAGTGCTGAATTTACAGGGATGACAACAGAGCAAGCGATTCCTGCGATTGTGGAAAAATTATCCCAAACAGGCAAGGGGGAATTGACCACGATGTTCCGTTTGCGGGATTGGTTGATTTCACGGCAACGGTATTGGGGGGCACCGATTCCGATGATCCATTGTCCTCATTGTGGGACAGTACCTGTGCCTGAATCAGATTTGCCCGTGAAACTCCCCTATGATGTGGAATTTCGTCCTGACGGGGAAAGCCCTTTAAAGCGGTGCGCCGAGTTTATGAATGTCAAATGTCCTGTCTGTGGGGGACAGGCCCAGCGGGATCCTGATACCATGGATACCTTTGTGGATTCCAGTTGGTACTTCCTGCGCTATCCAGATAACAAAAACGATAAAGAAGTCTTTAATCGTGAAAAGATAGACAAGATGTTGCCCGTGGATATGTATGTTGGGGGCCAAGAACATGCGACAATGCACTTGCTGTATGCCCGTTTTTTCACTAAAGCACTGCGGGATATGGGCTATTTGGACTTTGACGAGCCTTTCCAATGTTTGGTGCATCAAGGAATGATTTTAGGGCCCGATGGGCAAAAGATGAGTAAGTCCAAAGGCAATACCATCAACCCTGATAACTATATTGAAAAATACGGTTCTGACGCTTTTCGTTTGTTTTTGGAATTTGCTTTTTCCTATACAGACGGTGGGCCGTGGAGTGAAAGTGGCCTAGAGGCGATGGTGCGCTTTATTCGGCGGGTGGAGGCTGTTTTTGAAAAAGCCAAGACTTTGGCGGATACCACGCATGAAATGACGAAGGCTGAAAAGGAATTGGACTTTGTGCGTCATTCTACTATTAAGGCGATAACGAAGGATTTGGACGCCATGCAATTCAATACTTCTTTGGCCCGAATGATGGAGTTTTTAAATGCTTTGACCGAATATGAAAATGGTTCTGTAAATCTTTCTTTTTTACAAGATTGTTTAAAAACTTACACAATTTTGTTGAGCCCTTTTGCGCCCCATTTAGGGGAAGAATTATGGGAAAGTTTGGGACAAACTTATTCTGTGTTCAACCAACAATGGCCCACTGTGAATGAACAGGCTTTGGTGCGGGACGAAATGAAAATCGTGATTCAAACCAATGGGAAGTTGCGTGGGACTTTGGAGGTGGCTAAGAACACTGATAAGGACACCCTGATTGCGATGGCTAAAGAAAAAATCAAAGACTTTTTACAAGGCAAGGAAATTGTCAAAGAAATCTATGTGCCGGGTAAAATAGTAAATTTGGTCATAAAAGCCTAACGCTTTTGATGAAAACAGGAGGGGGGGCGCTTGCCCTCCCTTTTCTTTTAGTTGCCCTGTTTTTTGTTCCCTTTTTAGTGTTATTTCCCCCTTTCTCTCTATTATTCTGAACGAAGTGAAGAATCCATACAATGGCTGTATTCCTCTGTCATGCCCGATCGGGTCGGGCATCTGTTGGACCCACCAAAAAAGGTTGGGGAAAACCCAACCTTTTAAAATCCAACGACAGAACCTCCCCCCTATTCTGCCACACAGGAACAGCCATTATCATCACATCGTGCGATAGGGGTAGCACTCTTTATTTCACAAGCTTTACAGGTATGGTAGTTACATGTTACATTCTGTGTGTCCTTATTATAACAGATACAATCACCGTATTCAACACAAATAACATCAGGGGTATCACTCTTTATTTCACAGGTTTTACAGGTAAGGGCGCTACATTCTGCATTCTGTGTGTTTTTGTTGTAACAGATACAATCACCACTACTTACAGGACAAATAGCATCAGAGGTAGCGCTATCACAAATAGCACAGGTATAGTCGTTACATTTTGCATTTTGTGTGTTCTTATTATAGCAATAACAAGATCCTTCCCCACCACAAATAGCATCTGGCTTTTCTCCTCCTTTATTGCAAGCAATACATTCGTGGGTACCACATTCTGCATTCTGTGTCTTGGGGTTATAACAGGTACATCCATAATAAATACATTTTACTTCTTCTTCCTTCTCACAGACGACACAGTCTCCCTCATCAGTACACCACTTGCACTTTCCGCCTTCGGTGGGAGTTGTTTCTGAAGGACAGGTGGTAGGGGCGATTTCACAATTAGAGCCTGTATAGCGCCCTGGACACCCACAGGTCTTGGTTGCTTCGTTCCAAGCCCCGCCCGCACTTTCGCAACTCGTGGAATCCTTATTGTCCGTTATGAAAGTCGTTGCAGTTAAATCGTTATTATAGGTAATCGTGGTACAATCATCGGCGATGGCTTTGATGATGCCATTTTCCCCTTTCATGGCTTTCATTTGGGTGCAGATTTCTGTTGATACTCCTGTTAGGGTCAAACTAAAGCGTTTGTCGGTGTCTTTATTCCAAGTGGCTAAACCTGTAAAAGTGGCGCCACCAACCGCATTGTCTGCGTCTGTAAATTCGCCCAGTGTCGGGGCCGCAGAGCCTCTTTGAATTTGCGTGGAAACTACGATTGCCCGTACTGACGCCCCGTTTAAAATCTGATTCGCCCGATGTTTGTTCATAGCCGTGGTATAGCCCACTATACCGCCCACACTTAAAACCCCAATAATCGCCAAAACGCCCAGCATTTCCACCATACTGCGACCTGATTCATTTGTTTTTTTCATATAAGTTCCTCCTCAAAAATAAGTAATAAAATCTTTGCGAATCCCACTATAACAAAAACGATCGTTTTTGGAATAGGGGAAAATGGAGAGAAACGAAAAAATAAAAAATAATGAAATTCTTATTTAAAATCAATAAGTTATTTTAAAATTATCAAAATTCAAAAAGACGCTAGAAAGTATATTGACAAAAACGATCCTTTTTGTTATACCTTATTTCCCTTTATTGACGGGCTTTATCGCTTGTTTGAAAAGGGAATTTTTCAATTTTCTCTTTTCCCTCCACACAGCCCGCAAATACAGGATAAAACAGGGAATATGACGTTTATTCTATTTGGTTATCTTGTCGTTATAAGCATTTTTGCGGGGTAAAAATGTCAATTTTTCCGCTTGCAATTTTTTGTAAAAAAGAGTAGATTGAAAAAAACAAGGAGAAAAAAATGCGTTCTACATTGATGGCTTTTATGTTGCTTTTATCCACCTCTGCGATGGCTTTAGATCCTTTTTCTGTCTATCAAATGCAGGCTCCGAAAGGGTGTTTGACGGATGAAAAATTGGACCTATCCAAGCGAACGGATTTACCTACTTTGATTCAAGTGGCTATTTGTAATAATCCTGCGTTAAGCCGTGATTATATGTCTGTCAAGGCTTCTGAGGCTGAATTAGGGGCTACAAAAGGGGCGTACCTGCCTACCATAACGGCTTCGGGAAAGGCGTCTAAATCCACCACTAAATATCAAGGGGAAGAAAAAAGAGAAACGACATCTCCTTATTCGGGAAATGTGGGGATAAGTTGGTTGTTATATGACTTTGGTAAGCGTGGGGCAACCACAGACCAAATGTTGTCCTATTTGACTTCGGATTCTTTTACCTATAGCGCATCTTTGCATGACTTGTTGTTGTCTGTGAATCAAGCCTACTTTGATTTATTGTCCAATCAAGAGGTATTGAAAAGTGCCAAAGAATCCATGAAGTCCTATAAAAAATCTTATGAAGAAACAAGTAAGCGGTATCAGTTGGGTATGATTTCTTTAAGTGATAAATTGTTGGCGCAAACGACTTATGAAAAATCAGAATTGGCGGTTTTAGAGGCGGAAAACGCGATTGCAAAATCGGGGGCTGTGTTGGCGAGTTTGTTGAATTTACCCACAGATACGCATTTTAATTTGGAATTGCCCCCTCGTGATAAAGATATTACTGTATTGAACACAGATATGACGGTGCAACAAATGATGGACAAAGCGTTGGAAATGCGGCCTGAATTGAAAAGTGCCCAAAGCCAACAAGATGCGGCCCGTTTTGGGATTGATATTGCTAAGGCAGGGCATTATCCCACCATTTCGGCAACGGCTGAGGCGGATTATAATAATGTGTGGTCAGGTACAAAATCTTATCGGACAACAGCCGCAGGGGGAATTGGGTTATCAGTGCCTTTGTTTAACGGATTTTCCACTTCCTATGGGGTGGATAAGGCCCGCTATCAGTATGAAAAAAGTGTGGCAACGGTCGCTGAAAAAATTGATTTAGTGAAAAAAGAAGTTTATAACGCTTACCAAGATTATAAAACGGCGGTGTCTTCTTATCGGGTCAATCAAAAGGTTTTGGAATCGGCCAAAGAATCCGAACGGGTGGCCTTTAAATCCTATCAGGCGGGCAAAGAAAGTATTTTGAATCTTTTGACGGCTCAGGCACAGTTGGCTACTGCACGGCAATCTTTGGCGGTGTCGTTCTATACAGTTTTGACCAGTAAAGCCACCCTTTATCGGGCCATTGGTCAGTTTTAAAGGACTCTCTGATGATGAACAGCTGTCCCAAATGTCGGGCAAAGGAAGTGAAAAAAAACGGCTTTGTTTTTGGGACACAACGGTATCAATGTAAAGCCTGTGGTTTTCAATTTACAAAACAAACGCCTCACGGAAAGGAAACGAAAGAAAAGGCGCAGGCCTTGGCTTTGTGTGAGTTGGGGGTATCCCAAAATCAGACGGCCAAGATTTTATCCACGACGCCGACCACGGTGGGGCGTTGGGTGCAAGGTTTCCCCAAAAATGTGCCTTATACTTTTTCACAAAAAGGGGGGATAAAGGAAATAGAGGAAACAACTTTAAAAACCTATATCCGTCAGTTGTACATTGAAAATAAAAAGAATTTCTTAATTGCCCAACAAAAGTTTCCCAGTGGATATGAGGTGGATGTCTTGGTAAAAGACAGGCGCTTGCCTCCTTCTAAAAAGAATAAATTGGTTGTCTGTGGGTTGGGGGATTCCATTTTGGAAGGGGTGATTCATAATGCCCAAACCAATCGGTATCACATTTTGCCTGATAACTTTGTGGCGTTGTCGGGAAAAGATTTAAACATTCAATGGAAAAATTTTGCCCGCATGGGGTCCACAGTGATGGAAGGCTTTGAACAATTAAAATCTCATTTACGGGAAGTATCCGAATGCGATTATTTGTTGTTGTCATTTGGGGCGAATGATTGTAATTATAATTGGGACGATATTTCTCAGTTTCCCAAAAAAAAGCATCACCCCCGATTAGAGTTAGAGGTCTTTCATAAAAAGTATGTGGAATTAATTCAACGCATTCAAAAGATGGGAAAAATGCCGTTGTTGTTGTCGTTGGTGCCTGTGGCGGGACAGAATATTTTTAAAGCCAGATGTCAGGGGCGCAACGAACAAAATATCTTGAAGTTTTTGCGCCATGATATAGAAAACATTTATCGTTGGGTGAGTATGTATAATTTGGAAATTTTTAAAGTAGCGCAAGAAACAAATGTCCCTGTTATCAATATCACCAGTTGCTTTTTGCAACAATTGGACTATGCCCGTTTTTTGTGTGATGATGGGGTGCATCCTAATGCCTTGGGGCATGCTTTGATTGCCAAGGCTATAGGCGATTTCTATAAAGAATGTTTTTAAGAATGCTTTTGTTGTAAAAGTTATTTTTTTCTTTAAAAATCAATGGAATGTTTGACATTAAAAAAGTTAAATGAATACTGATTATTCTTTGGTATAAAATAAACCCATCGTTTTTAAAAAAAGGAGAAAAATATGAAAAAAACGCTTTTGACGATGGCTTTATTGATGACTTCCTCTATGGCTTGGGCAGGGGGATACCAATTACAGGAATACTCTATTACAAACTTGGGCCGTTCTTTTGCGGGCGCTGGGATGGTGGGGGACGATTATTCCGCCATTGCTTTTAATCCAGCGGGGATGCAATTAAATGGAACGGGTCTTCAGTTGGGGGCGACTTACGCCCACATTCGGGCCACCACAAAAGGCAGTTTAACAGGTGCCTCAGGAACGACTTATGGGGTGGGCGAATTACATGCTAATAAGTTGATTCCCCATTTTTTTGGACAAAAGAAAATCAATGACCGTTTGACATTAGGGGGGGGCGTGTATGTTCCTTTTGGGTTAGGTACTTATTATAACAATAAAAATTGGTTTGGGGCCAGCCATGCGATTAACTCAGAAATTACCACGCAAGATTTTGCGGTGGCTGGGGCCTATAAATTGACGGACAAATTGACCATCGGGGCCTCTTTCTTTTTAGAGTATTTGGAAGCCCGTTTGACCAGTACGGCCAACGATATGAATGCGCATGATAATACAACTCCTGGATATAATGTGGGATTGATGTATCAACCTGCGGCAAATACACGGTTGGGGATTACCTACCGCAGTAAGACGATTCACCAAATTAAAGGCCCACATTATTTGGGGACTTTCTATGGCGATTGTGGTACCAAGTTGATTATGCCTGAACATGTGTTGATGTCGGCTTATCATAAGATGGACAAATGGGGCTTTTCGGCGATGGCTCGTTGGACTCGTTGGAGTCGCTTCAGTAAATTGAACATTTGGTCTGATGCGATGAGTCGCAGAACAAGCGGAGCGATGCGGTATGCCCCTGAGGTAGATGAAGATTGGAAAAATGTATGGATGATTTCGGGGGGATTAGATTATGATGTGAATAATAACTGGACCGTTCGGACAGGATTGGCTTGGGATGAAGGGGCCGTGAAACGGTCTAGAACCAGAACAGCCCGTGTGCCTGATACAAACCGTTGGATTGCTTCAGTGGGGGCTAGTTATAAGGCTGGTCCTTGGCAATGGGACGCGGGCTATTCTAGGTTATTTATGCGGCGGGCATTAGTGTCTAATCCGTTAAATGGGACGACTTTGAATGCCAAATACAGAATGGGAATTGATTTGGTGGGTGTGTCCATGCAATACACTTTCTAAGTGAAAAGAATCCCATGAACCCACCGCTTTAAACGGTGGGTTTTATTTTTCTTGTTTTTTCCAAAAAACTTGTGTATTATTCAGTTAAAATAAAATGGAAGGAAATAAAATGAAAAAACAATTACTCCCCGATATTTTTTACATAGGTGTGAATGATCATGAAATTGATTTGTTTGAGGGGCAATATGTCGTTCCCAATGGCGTGTCCTATAATTCCTATGTAATTCAAGACGACAAAATCGCCGTAATGGATACTGTAGATGCCCATAAAACACACGAATGGTTGGATAATTTGTCTCAAGTGTTGGGGGAGAAAAGCCCCGATTATTTGGTTGTGTTGCACATGGAGCCTGATCATGCAGGCAGTTTAAGGGCCTTTTTGGAAAAATACCCCACGACTCAGGTGGTGTCTAACGCTAAAGTTTTCCAAATGATTCCTCAATATTTTGAAGGATTAGAGGTAGTGCATCGTCAAAAAGTGGTGGCGGAAAATGACACCCTTTCTTTGGGAAAGCATACTTTGCGCTTTATCATGGCGCCGATGGTCCATTGGCCCGAAGTGATGATGGCCTATGAAGAACGGGAAAAAATCCTTTTCTCGGCGGATGGCTTTGGTAAATTCGGGGCCTTGGATGTTCAGGAAGATTGGACCTGTGAAGCACGGCGGTATTACTTTAATATCGTGGGAAAGTATGGGGCGCAAGTGCAGGCGGTTTTGAAAAAAGCCGCAGGCTTAGAAATTCAAAAAATCTTTCCGTTGCATGGGCCAATGTTGATGGAAAATTTGGGCTATTATTTAAATAAGTACGATATTTGGAGTTCGTATCAACCCGAAGACAAAGGCGTTTTTATAGCTTATACTTCCGTCTATGGACATACGAAGGAAGCAGTGTTAAAATTACAGGAAATGTTGGTTGCAAAGGGTGTTAAAGTGTCCGTGTGTGATTTGGCTCGTCAGGATATGGCGGAGGCTTTAGAAGACGCTTTTCGCTATGATAAAATGGTGTTGGCCTCCACGACCTATGATGCGGGTATTTTCCCCGCCATGGAAAGTTTTATTGCGCATTTAAAAGCCAAAAATTACCAAAATCGTTTAGTGGGCTTTATTGAAAATGGGTCTTGGGTGCCTCAAGTGGGCAAAAAGATGAAAGCCGAATTAGAGTCTTTAAAAAACATCACTTTTGTGGAACCGATGGTGACCTTGAAAGCCGCTATGAAATCATCGGATTTGACGGCTTTACAGGCTTTGGCGGATCATTTGGCATAAAGAAAAAGTACTTGCTTTTTGAATGAAAATATGCTAAAAGAAACCATATAAACAAAGGAGTTTTAAATGCGTAAAAAAATTATTGCTGGCAACTGGAAAATGAATGGCTTAAAAGGAGAGGCGAGCGCGCTGGCACGGGCGATTTTTTCAAGGGCAACTTTGGATATGCCCTTTGAAATGGTCATTTTTCCCCCAATGAATGTGTTGGGCTTTGTGGCGGATATGCCCCATATGGGTGTTTCTGTGGGGGCGCAAGATGTGGCCCCAACAACGAAGCCAAACGGGGCTTTTACGGGGGATGTGTCGGCTC
Organism: uncultured Alphaproteobacteria bacterium; assembly: GCA_934216505.1. Taxonomy (GTDB): domain Bacteria; phylum Pseudomonadota; class Alphaproteobacteria; order CAAHEQ01; family UBA3637; genus UBA3637. The sequence continues at coordinate 25,886 of CAKQBW010000010.1, read as the reverse complement.
AAATGGTGAAAGATTTGGGGGCGGATTGGACTTTGGTGGGCCATTCCGAACGCCGTCAGTATCATCACGAAACCGATGAAGTGGTGTGTCAAAAGGCCGAAAATGCGATTCAGGCAGGTTTGACGGTGGTGATTTGTATCGGGGAAACTTTGGCTGAACGGGAATCAGGTCGGGCCATTCAAGTAGTGATGGATCAGGTAAAAAATTCTGTTCCTGTTTCCGCCACCGCCGAAAATTGTGTTTTGGCGTATGAACCTGTTTGGGCGATTGGGACGGGTAAGGTGCCCACCACGCAAGATGTGGCCGAAATGCATGCAGCAATTCGTCAGGAAATTCAAAAGAATTTAGGAACAGAAGTGGCCGAAGGCATGCGTCTTTTATATGGGGGCTCTGTTAAACCTGAAAACGCCAAAGAATTATTGGCAGTGGAGAATGTAGATGGGGCCTTAATTGGTGGGGCAAGTTTAAAAGCGGATAGTTTTTGGGGTATTGCAGAAACGCAAAAATAAAGGAGAAAAAAGATGTATACATTTATTTTAGTTGTTCATATTTTATTGGCGGCGGCCATTACTTTTTTGGTGTTGATTCAAAAAGGAGAAGGCGGGCTTGGCGGCTTGGGTGGCTCTAACAGTGCGGCGAACTTTTTGACTTCTCGCCAAACGGGAACTTTGCTCAGCAAATTGACCAAGTACTTTTTTTGTGCTTTTGTTTGCACCAGTTTGACTTTGGTGGTTTTGGCCAAAAAAAGCACTGTTGTGGAACGGGTAGATTTAGTCCCCACAACGCCTGTAGAAATGCCTGTGGCTCCTGTTGAATCAGAAAAATAAATAAGAAAGAGGGTGCCTGATGACCTCTGTTAAAATCAACGATATTACTTTTGACAATGCCCTGCCTTTTGTGTTGATAGCGGGGCCTTGTCAGATGGAAAGTGCTCAACACGGCATGGAAATGGCCTCGGCTTTAAAAGAATTGACCACAAAATTGGGAATTCCTTTTGTGTTTAAAGCCTCGTTTGATAAAGCCAATCGGACCAGCGTGAATGGAGTGCGGGGCATGGGATTAAATGCGGGGATTCAGGCTTTTGCGGATATTAAATCTAAATTAAAAGTCCCCTGTATTACCGATGTCCATGAACCGTATCAATGCCCTGTGGCGGCGCAAGTCATTGACATCTTACAAATCCCTGCCTTTTTATGTCGTCAGACTGATTTGCTGTTAGCAGCGGGGAATACGGGGCGTGTGATCAATGTAAAAAAAGGGCAATTTTTGGCGCCTTGGGATATGAAAAATGTGGTCGCCAAAATTGAAAGCACAGGCAATAAAAATATCCTTTTAACAGAACGGGGGACTTCGTTTGGTTATAATACCTTGGTGGTGGATATGCGTTCGCTTCCCCAAATGGTGCAAACGGGGTGCCCTGTTATTTTTGATGCCACGCATTCTGTCCAACAACCCGGGGGATTAGGTGGGGCAAGTGGCGGCCAGCGTGAATTTGCGCCTGTCTTAGCCAATGCCGCCATAACAACAGGGATAGCGGGTATCTTCATTGAAACGCATCAGGACCCCGATAAAGCCCCCAGTGATGGGCCCAATATGATTCCTTTGGCGCAAATGGAAAAAGTTTTGACCCGTTTAAAAGCGTTGGATTGTTTGGTGAAAGGAAAATAAATGGCAGATATTAATTTAATTCAATTTAATCGTTTAATGCACCGTGTCCCTTTGAAAGAACGTCGTCATTTAATAAAGGGGTTGGATTGGTGTCAGAAAAATGATGGGGAACTTGTGGCTTATAAAAGGGACAGATTGAAGTACGCTATTTATCGTGCCATAAAAAAAATTCCTTATATGATGCCAAAATATGTTGAATTTGTGAGTGAAGAAGATGTGAAAAATCGCCGTCTTTTTGAACAAATTTCACGGGGAATAACGGCTTATCTATCAGCCCCTATTGAAACGCAAAATAAATTTGCAAAAAGGTTATTAAATCCTTGGTCGTTGAGGAATATCGTTGCTCGCTTGAAACGGGAAATTGATTTTCAGATTTGAAAAACGCATAAAAAATCCTATATCTTTTAAAAAAGGAGGAAAAATGCGTACAATTCAAAACATTCACGCCCGTGAAATTTTAGATTCCCGTGGCCACCCCACGGTGGAAGTTGATGTCTTTTTGTCCGATGGTGCTATGGGACGGGCCTCTGTGCCCAGTGGGGCCAGTACAGGTATTCATGAGGCTTTGGAATTGCGGGATCAAGACCCTCATCGTTTTAATGGAATGGGGGTTTTACAGGCCGTTCAAAATGTCAATAAAATCATCGCTCCACGCTTAATTCATTATCCCGTTGATTTTCAAAAGGAGGTGGATAATTTTTTAATTGAATTGGATGGAACCCCTAACAAATCAAAGTTGGGGGCGAACGCCATTTTGGCGGTTTCTTTGGCGGTGGCAAAAGCCCGTGCAGCCAGTGAAAATCAGCCCCTTTATGTCAGTTTGTCTCAAGAAGAAAAATATACCTTACCTGTCCCAATGATGAATGTACTCAACGGCGGAAAGCATGCAGATAACGGGTTGGATTTCCAAGAGTTTATGATTGTCCCTGCAGGGGCTAAATCTTTTTCTGAAGCGTTAAGAATGGGCTCAGAAACTTTCTATTCTTTAAAGAGTCTTTTAAAAAGCAAAAAGATGACCACGAATGTGGGGGATGAAGGGGGCTTTGCGCCCAATTTACAAACAACGGATCAGGCGTTGGATATTTTATCGGAAGCCATAGAAAACACTTCCTATCGGTTGGGAAAGGACATTTTTTTGGCGTTAGATGTGGCCTCCAGCTCTTTTTACAAAGACGGTCAATATCATTTGGAAAATCAGATTTTGTCGGCCGAAGATTTGATTCAATACTATGTGAAACTGTGCCAACAACATCCCATTCTTTCCATAGAAGATGGTCTGGCCGAAGACGATTGGACAGGGTGGCAACAACTGACGCGCATCTTAAAAGAAAAAGTACAGTTGGTGGGGGACGATTTGTTTGTGACTAATGAAGAACGTTTAAGGCTGGGAATAAAACAAGAGGTGGCGAACGCCATTTTAATTAAACCGAATCAGATTGGTACTTTAACCGAAACCTTGAAAACAATTTTTTTGGCGCAAAAAAATCACTACCACACGATTTTATCCCATCGTTCGGGGGAAACAGAAGATACCTTTATTGCGGATATAGCGGTGGCGACAAATGCGGGGCAAATTAAGACGGGGTCTTTGTCCCGAACGGACCGTATGGCCAAGTATAACCGTTTGTTGCGTATTGAAGAAGAACTCGGGAAAAAAGCCCTCTTTTTGGGGAAAAAGGCTTTCAGTTAGCAGAATCGTTTCTTTGCGTCAAAGTAAATTGGATAAAGGTCTTACCTTTTGGGGCAGACAAATCCAGTTGAAGGGAATCATTTTGCCGTTTGTAAAGGTTTTTTTGGATGGCTTTCCACCCCAAATTTTTTAAGGTCTGATGATAATACTTCTCTGTCTCTGAAATGGACTTTGTACTCATGGCTGTCAAAATCAAAAGCCTTTCTTGGGGGGAATCAAAATTGGCAACTTCCTCCACTTGAGAAAGCCCTGGCATTTGGGGAATATCTTCGGTCTGAGGAAAGAAACTCTGCGCCCTGACTTGCAAAGCCACCAAACTCCCCGCTATTAAAGTAAATAAAAATCTCATGGCATACGATCTTTTTCGGAAAAAATGTGATTCATGTCTGGTAAAATCTCCCGCATACCTTCTACGCCTTTCGGGGGATTTTGAACGGAGGTGTCATTGTTTTTTTCATTTTGGGGCGCATTTTGTTTTTGCTGAGCCTCCTGCTTTTTGTGCAAAAATTCGGTGATTTTACTTTGTGTTTCTTGAATGGGTTGCGTTGTTTCTTCTAATTCCTTGGTGGTGAGGTATTGTTCCAATAACAAAGTCAGTCGTTCGGCCTCTTTATTGCCATTCAAAGCGGAAATAAAAGCCCACTTATAGGCATTTAAATTGTCTTGAGGTAAAATGCGTCCTTCTTGATAAATGCGGGCCAAAAGGTATTGTGCCTTGGTGTTGCCTTGCCATGCTGCTCCTAAAATACAATAGGCCCCCTGTTGTTGAACGCTTAAAGTATCTGAATTTAAAAATTCCCGACCATAGGTGTATAACTCATCTACAGTGGGCATAAAGACGCCGCCATGAACTTCATCAAATCTGTATTCACATTCGGGGGGAATTTGAATGGGAGTTTGGTTGTCATCAAAGGTCCAAAACAAATTTTCGGCATGTCCCGATACAGCCCCAATGAATCCACTGAACAAGGAAATTAAAAAGTATATTTTTTTCATCATTACCCCTTTTTCTTTGATTTTAAGCCTTTTTTCATAAAAGGCAAGTAAAAAATTAATCTTTTATTTTTTTGTGGGAAAAATTGAGACGCACATTTTCGGGTAAATCAATTTTTTCCAACTTGGCTAAAGGGATATCATCGGAAATCGTTAAAGATTTCAATGTTTCTTGATCGGCGATAATCTTTTTTAAATAAGGCATCAGGCATTTAAAATCCTTTTGTTGTTGGGCCAACAATTTTTGTCCATACCAAAACCCGATTAAAGCGCACCCCCATACTCCTATTGTCAAAGCCACCAAAAGCCAAAATAAAATACTGACGGACATTTTTTCCCTTTCAAATAATACTGGACATTTTCTATGTTAGCCTGTATAATGAAAATAATCAAGCAAAAAAGGATGTGAAATGCATTACTTGGATTTTGAAGAACATATCGGCGAAGTAGAAGAAAAATTATCTCAGGGGCAATTATCGTTATCGGAACAAAAACGATTACAAAATAAATTGACCCGATTGATTGATTTGGCCTATAAAAGGCTGACTCCTTGGCAACGCACACAAATTGCCCGTCATGAAGATAGACCGCATGCCTCAGACTATATTAAAAGTTTATTTCAAAACTTTGTGCCTCTTTCTGGGGACAGGGTGTTTGGGGAAGATAAAGCCTTGTTGGGGGGATTGGCGCAATTTCATGGCCGAACGGTCATGGTGTTGGCGCAGGAAAAAGGAAATAACACCCAAACACGGATAGCGCATAATTTTGGTATGGCATGTCCAGAGGGATACAGGAAGGCCGTTCGCTTGATGAAATTGGCCGAAAAATTTCAATTTCCTGTGCTGACTTTTGTGGATACACCGGGGGCTTTCCCTGGTGTGGAGGCAGAAGCCCGTGGGCAAGGTCAGGCCATTTCTGAATGTATTTCTGTGGGATTGGATTTACGGGTGCCTCTTTTGACAACGATCATTGGCGAAGGGGGCAGTGGTGGGGCGCTGGCTTTGGCGACAGGAAATAAAATTTTAATGTTGGAAAATGCGATTTATTCGGTGATTTCTCCCGAAGGGTGTGCGTCTATTTTATGGAAGGATTTTAAATTTGCCCACCAAGCGACCCGTGTTTTGCGTTTAACGGCCAAAGATTTATTGGGGCTGAAAGTGATTGACGCTATTATTCCTGAACCCAAGGGCGGGGCCCATCGCTTTCCCAAACAAACGATACAAGCGGTGGATGCGGCTTTACAAAAGGCGTTGGCGGATTTGACGCAACTTTCCCCCGATGAATGGGTGGCGGGGCGTCATGAAAAATTTTTACAAATGGGCCAAACGCTCAAAGGTTAAAAATCAGGTTGGATTTGATTCTGTTGGGGCGGGTTCTGCCTTTTGCTCTTTTTCTTGCTTTTTAATCAAGCCGTCTTCTTCACGGAAACGGTTGCCCCAATCGTCAATGATTTGACGCAAAAGGGTGTCTTTTTCGGTTTTAGACAGGCCGTTTTCCTTTAATGTTTGCGAAAATTCGTTGGCAATTTTGGAACAATTTGTGTTGGTGGAAAAGGTAAAGAACAGATTGGATTGATCTAACACTTCCCCCACAGGGACAATTTCGTTTTGAAGTTTTTGTCGGCGCAATTCGGCTTCAATGGAATAAGGCGAAGTGATTAAATAATCGGCCCGTCCGTCCAACAGCATGCGGAAAACTTTGGGCGCAGAAGTTTCCAAAGTGATTTTTAAATTTTTGGCCCGTCCTTTAATTAAAGGATAAATTTCTTCTTCTTCTCGTATCACCCCTTTCCATCCCACTAAATCATTGAAAGTTTTAGTGTTTTTCAGGTAAGATTCGGCTTCGGAGCCTTTTTTGACATAGGCCATAAAGACATTTTTAAAATATCCAGGGGTAATTTGGCGGATACCTGAGCCCAATTTGGTGGAATAATAGACCCCAAACAAGACATCAACTTCGCCCAATCTTAAAGCTTTGAGGGCAGCATCATAGGACGGGTATCCCGTTGTCATATAGGAAAAGCCTAACTTTTTGGATAAATCATCAATAATTTGTAATCCCAAGCCAAAACTTTTATAACTGGAGCGAGCTGAACTGGCATATTCTTCCCAAGCAAAAGGGGGATTGCCTAACATACCTGAAGCCACACGCAAAGGTCTTTTATACCCGCATTCAGGTTTAGTAATCACGGTCTTGGTATAGTCGCGGCGGGGTTCCACCACATCTCCTTTTTTCTTGGCCGCCCAAGCCGTACAACTGATAAAGAAACACAAAAGTAAAAAAGTTTTTAAAAAAAGTTTCATGCGATACCCCCATTGATTTTTATTCTAACCCTTTTTAAAGGGAAAGGCAACAAAAAAAATAGATACGAAAGAGGACATGACTTTATTGAAAAAAATGCTTATGTAAAAAAAACAAGGGAGGTTTTGATGAAGAAAATTATCTTTTTATTGATGTGTAGTTTTTGTTTGAATGCCTATGCGTTGCCTTCGGGCAGTAAAGCCCATCGGCAGCAAACAGATAAGTGGCGGCAAAATTTTCAAAATTTGGAATTATTGCCACAAAAATATGCTAATTTTAAAAAATCTTTAGCCGAAAAGACAGGGCTTTCTTACACTCTGGACGCTTCTTTTTTACCCCAAAGAGTGAGTCCCAATGGGAAAAAGACAGCGTGGCAAAGTCAGTATTATGGGATGGTGAATTGGAATGCTTTTTCCTCGGACACTTGGGGCAGTGGCTCTTTTCAAATGGCCTATACGGCGGTGCGTTACGGCAAAACAAATGCCAATGATTTAGCCAATCGTTTGGGAATCGCCAACCCAATCAATGATTATGATGAAAAGGCCAATTATTTTGATCAACTCAGTTATACTCATACTTTTGCGGGCAAGTTGAATATCTTGTCTTTGACGGTGGGGCAATTTCCCCTCTACTTGTTTGACGGCGGCGATTACGATGCGAATCAACAGGTTAATTTTTTGAATGAAGCTTTAAGTCAAAATGCAACCTCTAACTATCCCAGTGCCAGTTTAGGAATGTATGCCACTTTAACCCCCAACGATCAATGGTCTTTTTCGGCGGGCTTCCAAGATGCGAACAATATATCGGGGGAAACGATTAGTTGGCACAAGTTTAAAAAAGGAAAAATGACTGAATTTGTTTCGGCCACTTGGACACCTGTCTTTAATGGATTGGCGGGACAATATAGTGTGATGTTATACTATCAGCCGGCGACCCAAAGTCAAAATACTTTAAGCCGAGGATGGAGTTTAAATTTACAACAAAACATCACGAAAGACATTGCGTTGTTCGGGCGTATCAATGGGGTAGGGCAATCGGCAGAATTTGCCAAACAATCCTATGTGATTGGGGGCGTTTGGAATGATCCCTTTAAAAGAAATGCGCTGGACCAAGGGGGCTTGGCAATGGCCTTTAATAAAATAGACAAGACCGTTCAAGGGGCCAATTCTCGTTCTTGGGAAAATGTGTTGGAAGGGTACTATGCCTTTGGTGTTTCTAACTTTTTGACATTGACACCAGATTTTCAACTGTACATCAATCCCGCCAATAACTCAAATCGCCATACAGGCTTTGTTTCCAGTTTTCGGGCGACCCTTATGTTCTAAAAAAAAAACGCCGATGAAATATCGGCGTTTTTCGGTTGATTTTATGTAAAATGAAAGAGGAACTTCCCCTAATTAAAAAGGAATTTCATCATCAAAAGTTTCGGGTTTGGATGTGTTATTGGAATCCCACCCCGCATCAGCAGAAGCATCCCCGCCTTCAACAGGGGTGCTATTGCCATCAGCACGGCCCTCCAAAACAACTAATTCGCCCCGATAAGAGCCTAAAACGATTTCTGTGGAATACTTATCCACGCCATTGGAATCAGTAAATTTACGTGTTTGCAACATACCTTCCACATACACTTTTGATCCTTTTTTCAAAGCCCGTTCGGCAAAGTCCGCCAAGTTGGCATTAAAGATAACCACCCGATGCCATTCTGTTTTTTCTTGTCGTTCTCCATTTTTGTCTTTCCACACATCTGAGGTGGCCACAGACAAATGAACGATTTTTCCGCCAGAGGTTGTATGGCGTACTTCGGGATCGCGTCCCAAATTCCCCACTAAGATGACTTTATTGATACTACCTGCCATTTTAAATCCTTTCAGTTAAAAGTTTTATCAGGTCTAGTTTAACTTGTTTTGATTGAAAAAGCAAGAAAAATTTTCATGGTTTTTTTTAATTGTGAGGGGCTTTTATTTTTTTTATTAGAGGGTTGGCTGATTTTGCTGGACAAATGAAAATAAAGAGGTTAAAATAAAAAGCCGTTAGGAAGTAAAAATGCGTTCTTTATTCTTTTTTTTAGTGAGCCTTTGTTGCCTATCTGTAAAAGCAGATACTATGGTAAAATTACGCCGCTATGGGGAGGCAACGGCCCCCGTTCAAATGTATTTGTTCAGTTCGTTGGCGTGTCCGCACTGCGCTGATTTTCATCAGGATATTTTGCCGAAGATTCAGAAAAAATACTTGGATACCCGTCGGGCGCAATTGGCCAAAGTTGATGTGATTTGGGATAAAAACACTTTAAAGGCTGCCACTTTAATTCGCTGTGTTTCCCCTGAAAAAGCATCTTTGTTGGAATCAGACTTGTACCAAAATCAATCCCAATGGGCCTCTGAAAGAAAAGTTGAAGAAAAACTGTTAAAGTATGCTCAAAAACAAGGGCTTTCGGCCGATGCGTTTCAAACTTGTTTGCAAGATGCTTCTCTTCAAAAAGCCGTCCTTGATCAACAAAATAATTTGGTACAAACCTATGAAATTACCAAATTGCCCACTTTGGTGGTGCGTTTTAAAAATCAAGTGGTGCCTTTGGAAGGAGCCGATGAAAAACAAGTGATGCAGCGTTTAGAGGAATTTTTTGAACAACTTCCCACCTCCAAACAAAAATGACTTGATTTTTGAAAAAAAATTCGCTATACTGCTCTTATCCTAAAAGGATAGGTGGCCGAGTGGTTGAAGGCGCACGCCTGGAAAGTGTGTTTAGGGGCAACTCTAACGGAGGTTCGAATCCTCTCCTATCCGCCAATTTTAAAGCCCTTTTGAAAAAAAGGGCTTTTCTTTTTATCCGAATAATTCTTGAATTTTCTTTTTGAACTTTTCGCAGAGGGGGTTTTGATTTTTTCCCTGATTAAAACTTTCCCAAAGTTGTTTTTGTTCTTTGGTTAAATTGGTGGGCGTTTCCACTTGGAACACTACATACATATCGCCACGGCGTTTTGATTTTAAAGATGGCATGCCCAATTTTTCATAAGTTTTTTCTGTACCTGATTGCAAACCAGGTTTGATTGTTGTTTTGTGTAAAACCCCGTCAATGCTGGGAATTTCAATTTCTCCCCCGAACACAGCCGTTGTCAAAGGCACAGGCATTGTCAAAAATAAATCGTCCCCACGTCGTTGAAAAAGAGGGTGCTCCTTGACGGTTAAAAAGACATATAAATCGCCCGCTTGTCCCCCACGAATGGCGGCGTTTCCTTCCCCTGAAAGGCGCATACGTACCCCTGTATCCACCCCCGCAGGGATATTGACTTGTAAAGTTTTGGATTTTTTTGTACGTCCGCTTCCTTCACAATTTTTACACGGCCTTTGAATTGTTTTGCCCGAACCATGACAGGTTGGACAGGTTGTTTCCATAACGAAAAAGCCTTGCCTTTGACGAATGCGTCCTTGACCTTGACAGGTTGCACAGGTCTGTACGCCACTGCCACCTTTTCCTTGACATTCTGGACAAGTTTCCATATGTTGTATTTTGATTTCTTTTTTGATCCCTGCAAAAGCCTCTTCCAAAGAAATAGAGATATCTGCCCGAATGTCTTCGCCTTGTCGTTCAGGAGGACGGGGGTGAGCCGTAGAGCCCATACCAAACATTTCCGAAAAAATATCCTCAAAGCCTGTGCCCGAAAAATCAAAGCCCCCAAAGCCACCGTTGAATCCCCCGTTGCGTCCCATACCTGCTTTATAGGCGTCATGCCCCACTTGGTCATAGGTGGCCCGTTTGCCTGAATCTTTTAATACTTCATAGGCTTCCCCTAATTCTTTGAATTTACGTTCGGCTTCTTTGTCCCCAGGATGATGATCGGGGTGACAGGCCATGGCTTTAACACGAAAAGCCCGTTTGATTTGTTCAAACGAGGCTGTTTTTTCTACCCCCAATATCTCATAATAATCTGCCATACCATATTCCTTTATGTGCTTTAAACCACAAAAAAGGGGAGTTTTAAGGCTCCCCCTTTTGGGTTTGTTTTTATTTATTTTTTGACCTCTTCATAATCGGCATCTACAACCTTTTCTTCTTGTTTGGGTTGGTCGGCTTGTTGAGCGGATTGTTCTGTTTGTCCGCCTTGCGCCGCTTGAGCCGCCTTATACATGGCCTCGCCCATCTTCATGCTGGCATTTTGTAAAGCCTCTGTCTTTTCCTTGATACGGGCTGTATCATTGGATTCGCTGGCTTCTTTCAACTCTTTGACACAGGCTTCAATGGCATCTTTGTCAGCGGGTTGAATTTTGTCCGCATTTTCTTTGAGCATTTTTTCGGTAGAAGCAATCAATGCATCGGCATGGTTTTTGGCATCAGCCGCTTCCTTGAATTTCTTATCTTCTTCCGCATGGGCTTCCGCATCTTTGACCATCTTTTCAATATCGGCATCAGACAAACCACCCGAAGATTGAATCCGAATGCTTTGTTCTTTGCCTGTGGCCTTATCCTTGGCGGACACATTCACAATCCCGTTGGCGTCAATGTCAAAACTGACTTCAATTTGGGGCATGCCACGGGGGGCAGGAGGAATTCCCATCAAATCAAATTGTCCCAACAATTTGTTATCACGGGCGATTTCCCGTTCGCCTTGAAACACCCGAATGGTCACAGCGGTTTGTCCATCTTCTGCCGTTGAAAACACTTGAGACTTTTTGGTTGGAATCGTGGTGTTGCGGTCAATCAACCGTGTAAAGACGCCCCCTAAAGTTTCAATACCCAAAGACAAAGGCGTCACATCCAACAACAACACATCTTTGACATCCCCTTTCAAAACGCCCCCTTGAATCGCAGCCCCCATGGCCACTACTTCATCAGGATTGACGCCCTTGTGGGGTTCTTTACCAAAGAAGTTTTTAACCAATTGTTGGACCGCAGGCATACGGGTCATCCCCCCGACCAAGATGACTTCATCAACTTGATTCTTGCTTAAGCCCGCATCTTTCAAAGCCTTTTCCATAGGGCCTTTTGTCCGTTCCAACAAATCTTCCACCAAACTTTCCAATTTGGCCCGAGTCATAGAAACATTCAAATGCTTTGGCCCTGTCGCATCAGCGGTAATAAAGGGCAAGTTAATGTCTGTTTGGTTGGCACTGGATAATTCAATCTTGGCTTTTTCGGCGGCTTCTTTTAACCGTTGTAAAGCCATTCTGTCTTGACGCAAATCAATGCCATTGTCTTTTTTGAATTCATCGGCCAAATAATCCATGATGCGGGCATCAAAGTCTTCCCCACCCAAGAAAGTATCTCCGTTGGTGGATTTCACTTCAAAAACACCATCACCGATTTCCAAAATGGACACATCAAAGGTTCCCCCCCCTAAGTCATAGACAGCAATTGTTCCCGATTTCTTTTGGTCCATACCATAGGCTAAAGCCGCCGCAGTTGGTTCGTTGATGATACGCAAAACCTCCAAGCCTGCAATTTTTCCGGCGTCTTTTGTGGCTTGCCGTTGGCTGTCGTCAAAGTAAGCAGGGACCGTAATAATGGCTTGTGTAATTTTTTCACCCAAATAATTTTCGGCATCTTCTTTTAATTTTTGCAAAACGAAAGCAGATACTTGGCTGGGGGCATATTTTTTGCCTTCTACTTCTACCCAAGCATCGCCATTTTCGCCCGAAATAATTTTATAGGGAACCATCTCTTTATCTTTGGCTACCATCTTATCATCAAAGCGCCGACCGATCAGACGTTTAATAGAATACAAAGTTCCTTGAGGATTTGTCACGGCCTGCCGTTTAGCGGGTTGTCCCACCAAGCGTTCGCCTTTGCCCGTGAAAGCCACAATAGAAGGTGTTGTACGGGCCCCTTCACGGTTTTCCAAAACCTTGGGATCTTTGCCGTCCATAATACACATGCACGAATTCGTTGTACCTAAGTCAATACCTAAAATTTTACTCATTTTTTTCTCCTTTTCTGTTATTGGTAGTCAATATATAGGTCATACGATTGTATTTTGCAACACCTTTTAATGAATTTTTATTGATTTTTCAATTTTTTTTGTTAAACTAAAAGGGAGAGATAGGAGTTTTTTGATGTTGGAGCAACTGTATTCAATTTTAAAAGTGCAATTTAACGCCTATGGAATGGAAACAATAGGGTATCTCATTATGGGTGTTTGCTTTGGGCTGTTTTATTTTAAAAGCATGCAAAAATACCGTTTTAGGTGGATCAGTCGGGCCTGCTATGTGTGGGCTTTGGGAAATTTTTTAAGGATTGTTGTTCCTTCTTTGGTTGTTTTAAATCCTGCTTTTGCTTTGAAACCAGCTGTGGCTAGTTGGATGCAAATGGTTTTTGTTTGTTTGGGGCTTACCTGTTTGTGGATGAGTTTGCTTATGCGTAATTATGGCAAAAAACAACTCTGGACCATTTTTGGCGTTTGCTTTGTTTTACAGTTGGTGGAACTTTATTTTTTGTGTGGCTATTTTCAACTATCTGCCGAAATTTATATGCTGGCGTTGGCATGGTTTGTCGTGGGGATTAGTCTGATTCGGGTAGAATCCACGGGCAAGACGGCTCTGTTTGGGCGATTGGGGGAAGTTTTAATGTTGCTGGCCGCTTATTACATTTGTAGGGAACATGGTCTTTTTACTTCAGTTAAGATGATGCCCCTTTATATTTTTGGGGGGTCAGGCCTGTTTGTGTTGATTGTTCAAACCCGATATATGCGTTCTTATTGTGCGATATTGATTGATCAGTTAGAGGAAGAAAAAAAACGTCGCACTCTTTTTTGGGATATAGCTCCTTTCCCTATTTTGGTGTCAAAGTTGTTGGATGATTCTGTGATTTACATCAATCCAACGGCTCGCCGTGTGTTGAACATTACTCCCCAAGAGGTGGGACAATTCCATTTGTCGGATTATTTTGCTGATTCTGCCAAGCGAACTGAATTAGTTGATAAAGTTCGCCAAGATAAAATCATTGATAATTTTGAGGTTCAAATGCGTTCGCCAAATAATGATGAAAAACTGTGGCTGACTTTATCGGCTCGTGTGATTGAATTGGACGGAGAATTAGCCCTGTACTTGAACTTGCATAATATCACCGATCAAAAAAATACAGAAGAACAGTTGTTTATTCAGGCTTCCACCGATACGCTGACGGGCCTGAATAATCGCCGTCAATTTGAAACTTTGTTTAAACAGGCGATTGCCAATGCTGTTCGTTATCAAACCCCCTATTGTTTGTTGATGAGCGATATTGACCACTTTAAAATGGTGAATGATACCTATGGGCACGAAGCGGGGGATATTGTGTTAAAGTCTGTGGCGGATTTAATGAAAAAAAGTTTTAGGTCCTCAGATATTTTGGGCCGCTTTGGGGGGGAAGAATTCATCGTCTTTTTGTCCAATACGGATGAAACGGGGGGAAAAATCGCTGCCGAACATTTTCGTGAAGCGGTGGCTCAAGCGCTTATTAGTGCCGAAGGAAAACAAATTCCCATTACGATCAGTATTGGTTTAACCTGTACATCTTCTACGGGATTGTTGGATTTGACAAAAGAGGCCGACTTGGCATTGTATTATTCCAAAGAACATGGGCGAAATCAAGTGAGTGTCTATACCCCTGAGATGGGGCAAGCGGATAAGGAAAAAGCATGAAGTATTTTTTAATTCCCTTTATGTCTTTGATCATCGTTTCCTATTTTATTTATCATGGCATCTATGGGCGGCGGGGATGGTTGCGGCTGAATGAAATCAACCAAGAATATAGCCAAGCCAATCAAAAATATAATGACCTTCAAAATCAAGTGGAGGCCTTGCGCTTAAAGGTAGAAGCCATGACGAATCAATCCCGTGATTTGATTGAAGAAGAAATGATGCGGGTATTGAACATGGGCAATCCACATGATATTATTGTGTTGGATGAATAGAATGAACCTAGCGGGCTTTAAGAATTTCTTTGGCCTTCAAAAAAAATTGATAGTCCTGATAGGTACCTTGTTGGACTTTTGGATCTTTGAAAACAGGATTTTTTTCTATTTCCTTTAAAACTAATAATTTATCCCGTTTTTCCTGTTGCCGTTTTTTAAAGAGTTGTAACAAAGAGTAAGTGGCGCTACATGAGTAATGGTCTAACTGGTACTTCTTTTTACGGGGGGAATAATAGGCATATCCCAAAGAAGAATATAATTGAGGATTGATGTTATGTTCGGTGGCATATTTGGAATGCAACATAGATCCATCGCTGGTCAGCCAAAGGGCAACTTTGGGGGCATCTCCCGCTTGAGGGTAATAGACAATATATTTTACTTGCATGATATTTCCTTTGTTTTTTTAAATAAACTGGAACAAAATAGAATCATAAAGAGGGCAGGGAGCATCAACAGGCCTGTGGTGAGAAAGAATAAAGGCCATCCTAAATGACTTGCAAGCCACCCGCCTGAACTAGCAATCAAAGAAAGCGGCACCATATTAAGGGCGGCGAAAAAGGCATACTGTGTTCCCGAAAATTGTTTGTTGCACAAGCTGGATAAATAGGTAATCCAAACCACATTCCCGATGCCCCCCACGATATTGTCAAACAAAATAACCCAGAAAAAAGCATTCATGCTGGGGCCAATTTCGGCCAACGCCGCAAAAGAAAAAGAAGTAAAGATTTCCACAAATCCCAAACAAAAAAGGATAGGTCTGAGGTGCTTTTCCATGGCTAAAAAACCCCCTAAAAAAATACCGAACATGGTAATAAAAACACCCAAAGTTCCGGACATAAATGAAATTTGTTCGGCGCTAAAACCAACATTGTAATAAAAAGGATAGGCCATTGGTCCCAATACGCCATTACATAATTTATAAGCGACAACGAAAATCACTAACAGACCTAATTTTTCATGGTGCAGTAAATCCTTAAACGGAGTCAGGAGGACTTCTTTAATAGAAACAAGGGGTTTGGGAGTGTTTTTTTCTTTTAAACAGAGAAGGCAAAGGAACCCAATAAAAATCAATCCGATGGAAATTTGATAAGCATATTGCCATGCCATATGGGCAGACAGGAAAATCATTCCCGCCACAGCGGCCAACATGCCAATTCTGGCTCCAAATTGATGACAGGAAGTAGCCTGAGCCAAAGATTTACGGTCAAATAAATCAATGCGCAGGGCGTCTATGACAATATCCGAAGTAGCAGTCATAAAGGCGATTCCCAAACACAAAGCAAAAACCCCCATCAAGTTTTCGTTTGGATTTGACAGGGACAATAAAAACAAAAAGACCATGGTGAAAAATTGGGCCAACAATCCCCACTCTTTTTTGCGGCCCCATTTTTTGGCCCATGGTAAGTCAATCAAATCAATGAAAGGGGCCCACAGAAATTTTAAAGTATAAGGCAATAAGACCAATCCGAACAGGCCGATTTTGGTTAAATCGATTCCCACGGTGGAAAACCAGTACTTCAAAGTGCCCCCTATTAAATTGACAGGCGCTTGACTGGCTAATCCTAATCCAAAGAAAGCCAATACTTGGGGATTAAATTTTTCCGTGCGCACTCTCTGTTCCTTTCTGTTTTTAGAAGAGAATAGAAAATTTTTCCATAAAAAGCAATCAAAAAGAATGCCTTATAAACGGCCCCGTTCAAATTTTCTGCGTTCGTTGGAATCCAAATACTTTTTGCGTAAGCGAATATGTTTGGGGGTTACCTCCACCAATTCATCATCGGCAATAAAGGACAAAGCGGCTTCCAAAGGCATCAAGACAGGGGGAATTAAAACCACGGCCTCATCTTTTCCTGCGGCCCGCATGTTGGTGAGTTTTTTGCCCTTAATCGGATTGACTTCAATATCTCCTTGCTTGGCGTTGGCCCCGATAATCATCCCAGGATAGACATCTACCCCTGCGCCAATGAACAAAGGTCCCCGTTCTTGAATATACCACAGGGCATAAGCCACGGATTTCCCACTTTCGGTTGAAATAAGGACCCCATTTCGGCGGGCTTGAATTTCCCCTTTATAGGGAACATAACTGTGGAAAATACGGTTCATTACTCCTGTGCCACAGGTATCGGTTAAAAATTCACTGTGATAGCCAATCAATCCACGGGAAGGCGCATGGAAAATCATACGTGTCTTGCCCCCCCCTGAAGGATTCATCTCTACCATTTCGGCTTTGCGTAAGGCCAATTTTTCCACCACAACCCCTGTATAGGCGTCATCTACATCAATGACGACTTCTTCCATAGGCTCCATTTTTTGCCCTTTTTCTTCATGAAAAACGACCCGTGGGCGGGAAACAGAAAGTTCATAGCCTTCACGGCGCATCGTTTCAATCAATATCCCCAGTTGTAATTCCCCCCGACCAGAGACTTCAAAAGCATCTGTCGTGTCGGTACGGGCAATTTTTAAAGCCACATTCCCTTCGGCTTCTTTGACCAAACGGTCCCAAATCATACGGCTGGTAACTTTGTCGCCATCTTGCCCCGCCAAAGGCGAAGTGTTGATAGAAAAGGTCATCGCCAAAGTAGGGGGATCAATGGGTTGCGCTTGAATGGGTTCGGACACACTCTGATCACATAAGGTGTCTGCCACCGTGGCCTTTTGAAATCCCGAAATACTGACGATATCCCCCGCCACACCTTCATCAATCGCTTGATGTTTCAGCCCACGGAACGCCAAAATTTTACTGACCCGAGCCGTTTCCATGACATTTCCGTGGCGGTCTAATGCTTTAATCATTTGGTTGGTTTTGATATGACCTGAGGTAATGCGTCCCGTTAAAACGCGTCCCACAAAAGGATCCATATGTAAAGTAGTCACCAACATTTTGAAAGGGCCATTGGCATCACTTTGGGGGGCTGGGACATGCTCTATAATCTTTTTAAACAGAGGTTCAATATCAATGCGTTCATCGTTCAAGTTTTCTACCGCCCACCCTTCACGGCCGCTGGCAAATAAAACGGGGTAGTCTAATTGTTCATCGGTGGCCCCCAAGTTGGCGAATAAATCAAAGACTTCATTATTAACTTCCACAGGACGCGCATCAGGACGATCAATTTTGTTGATAACCACGATGGGACGCAGACCTAATTTCAAGGCTTTGCCTAACACAAATTTTGTTTGGGGTAGGGGGCCTTCGGCGGCATCTACCAACAAAATCACCCCATCAACCATAGACAAAATGCGTTCTACTTCTCCGCCAAAATCGGCGTGTCCCGGCGTATCTACAATGTTGATACGATAGTTATGCCATTCCACGGAAGTGCATTTGGCCAAAATGGTAATACCTCTTTCCCGTTCCAATTCACCCGAATCCATGGCACAGGTCGCCACTTGTTGGTTTTCCCGAAAAGCCCCTGATTGACGCAAAAAAGCATCAACAAAGGTGGTTTTACCATGATCCACGTGGGCAATAATAGCAATGTTCCGCATATTTAAACTCATTTTACTTCCTCTCTTTTTTATTCTTTGGCCACAAATTTAACGGCTGTTTTTTCCATTTCAAAAGATTCAATGACATCGCCTTGCTTAATGTCGTCATATTTGGCCAATTTTACCCCACATTCAAAGCCTTCCTTGACTTCTTTCACATCGTCTTTCATTCGTTTCAGTTGATCTAAATCCCCTGTAAAGACAACCACATTATCACGCAATAAGCGGACCTTTGAGCCCCGTTTAATCAGCCCATCTATCACCATACAGCCCGCAATTTTTCCCACTTTGGAAATAGAAATCACTTGACGGATTTCGGCGTGTCCCAAAATCTTTTCGTGTTCTTCGGGGGTCAAAAGTCCTTCTACGGCCTTTTCCATATCATGGGCGACATTGTAAATAATGGAATAATAACGAATATCTACTCCGTCCCGCTTGGCCATATCCCGTGCCCCAGGATTTGCCCGCACATTAAAGCCAATGACAATCGCATGGCTGGCACGGGCCAAAGTAATGTCCGTTTCATTGATGGCTCCGACGGCGGCATAAATGATATTGACTTTGACTTCGTCATTTTTAATTTTGCTTAAAATACCATTTAACGCTTCCACAGACCCTTGAACATCAGCCTTAATCAGCACTGGGACTTCTTTCATTTCCCCTGCTTTGATGCGGGCCAATAAACCTTCAGTCCCACTCATGCGTTTGACATTCAACAATTCTCGTGCTTTTCTGGCCCGATAGGACGAAATTTCACGGGCCGTATTTTCATCGGCCACCACCACAAAATCATCGCCCGCAGACGGTGTTCCATTCAATCCAATCACTTCAGCAGGTTGAGCGGGCAGGGCTTGAGTCAGTTTTTCATTTTTGGCATTTGTTAAAGACCGTACCCGTCCCCATTCTTTTCCCGTGACAAAAATATCCCCGATATGTAAAGTCCCTTTTTTCATCAAGACAGTGGCAACAGACCCCCGTCCTTTGTCCATACGGGCTTCAATGACAACCCCTTCTGTGGGCCCAATTTGAGGGGCCTTTAAATCCAACATTTCGGCTTGTAATAAAATGGCTTCCACCAATTTATCCAAGTTCAGTTTTTGCTTGGCGGAGACTTCTACTTCTAATACATCACCGCCCATGGATTCTACAGCTACACCATGTTGTAATAGATCAGAGCGTACCTTTTGGGGATTGGCCCCAGGCACATCAATCTTGTTAATCGCCACAATCATCGGTACCTTAGCGGCTTGCGCATGATGAATGGCTTCCACTGTTTGAGGCATGACGCTGTCATTCGCAGCGACCACCAAAACGACGATATCTGTAATTTGCGCCCCTCTGGCTCGCATGGCCGTAAAGGCTTCATGGCCAGGGGTATCAATAAAAGTAATTTTTTTGTTGTTGGACAAAACAACTTGATAGGCCCCAATGTGTTGCGTAATTCCCCCCGCTTCCCCTGTGGCAACATGGGTAGAACGTAAAGCGTCCAACAAAGAAGTCTTTCCATGATCCACATGCCCCATGACGGTTACCACAGGCGGACGAGGTAAAAACTTATCAGGCGAAACTTCTTGTTGTTTCAAAACATTTTCTACATCGGATTCGGCCACCCGTTGTTTGACCCGATGTCCCATTTCAGAAACGACCAATTCGGCGGTGTCTGCATCAATACTTTGGTTGATGGTGACCATCATACCTAACTTCATTAAAGTTTTGATAACATCAGTTCCTTTTTCCGCCATACGAGAAGCCAACTCTTGAACAGTAATTGTCTCAGGAATAATCACATCGTGAATGATTTTTTCGGCCGGCCCTTTTTGGGCATTCAAAAATTTTTGATATTGCTTTTCCTTGGCCCGCTTGATGGACGCCAACGAACGGCGGCGATGCGGGGTGCCGTTGTCTTCATCATCAGAATCGTCATCGGAGGGTTGATATTGTTTATAGGTATTCAAATTCACCTTACTGGCCCGTCTTTGCTCAAAGGAATTGTTGCGTCCTTGAGAGGCTTCAAAACCTTTTTGTTTTTTGGAAAAATCATCTTCGGAACTTTTTTTCTTGTCTTGACGATTGGTGGCATTTTCGGCCTCACGGGATAGTTTTTCGGCTTGTTCGGCTTGTCGTTTGGCTTCCGCCATGGCTTTACGTTCAGCGATTTCTTTGGCGCGTTGTTCTTTTTCTTTGCGTTCTAATTCCAATTGCTTGGCATGTTCGGCAACCTTTTGGGCTTCCTGCAATAATTTAATTTTTTGGGCCGTGTTTTCACTTAAAACGGACGGTTTTTGTTCGGGGGTAATCACTCGGCGTTGTTTCCTGACTTCCACTTGAACGCCAGACCGGCCCCCAAAATTAGGACGCAAAGTCCCCCCTAAAGAGAGGGTTTTACCTGATAAAGTTAATTTTTCACTCATGGGCTTCTCCTTGATGAAACAGGTTTAATTTGTTCGGAAAGAGGGCTAAATCTTGTTTGACCTTTTCCATTAAATCATCGGGAATTTTAACCGTCCCTTTGGCGGCTTTGTAAAAGATTTTTTTTGTAATAGCCTTTTGTAAGCAGTTTTTATTGGCATGCAACCACATTCCCCGACCGGGCAAGACCTCTTTGGCATCAAATTGAACAACTTGCCCCACACGGCCCACGAAACGCAACATTTCTTGGCGTGGGGCAATTGTCTTACATACAAAACAAGTCCGTGTCCCGACCACTGTTTTGGGATGATTATTTTTGTGATTGTGTCGTTTCACTAAACCAATGCTCCCGAGCCTTCATAATCAGCTCATCTGCTTGTTTATCTGTCATGTTGGCCCCAGCAATTTCCTTTAACTCATCGCTGGATAAGTCCGCTAAATCATCTAAACACTTGATGCCTTTGTCGCCCAATTTGATGAGTAATTCTTTGTCCAACCCTTCAAAAGAGGTTAAGTCTTTAGCTAACTTCAACTCCTTTAAGTGCGTATTGATTTGGTTTTCTTTGGCGACCAAATAGGCCTTGGCCCGATTTTGCAATTCGTTGGCCAAATTTTCGTCAAATCCTTGAATGGCGGCCAATTCGTCCAAAGCAATATAGGCAATATCTTCCACAGATGCAAAGCCTTCTTGAATCAATAAATGGGCCATCATGTCATCAATATCCAAAGACGACATAAATAATTCCACCCGTTCTTTGGTTTCACTTTGACGATGCTCAGCTTCTTGGGCTTCTGTCATCATATCAATGTGCCACCCTGTCAATTGACTGACCAAACGAATGTTTTGTCCCCGCCGACCAATCGCCAAAGACAATTGATCTTCATTCATCACGACTTCCACATTCTTGGCTTCTTCGTCAATGACAATCTTTAAAACTTCATTAGGGGCCAAAGCGTTGATGATAAAGGTGGCAGGATCAGCCGACCAATTTACCACATCAATTTTTTCGCCTTGTAATTCAGTACTGACGGCTTGTACCCGAATCCCCCGCATGCCAATACAGGCTCCCCGTGCATCAATGGTAGAATCTTCGGAATACACAGCAATTTTACTGCGTGACCCCGCATCACGGGAAACAGCCTTTATTTCAATGGTGCCATCATACACTTCGGGGACTTCTGCCTTAAATAAAGCTACCACGAAATCAGGGTGAGAACGGGTCAAGAAAATTTGAGGTCCTTTAATTTCTTGGCGAACATCTAACACCAAAGCCCGAATGCGATCCCCGACATGATACAATTCACGGGGAATCAATTCATCACGGCGCAATAAGGCTTCAGTATGCCCAATTTCTACAATCAAATTGCCGGCTTCTACCCGCTTGACAATCCCATGAACGATTTGTCCTTTTTTGTCTTTCATTTCTTCGTATTGTTGGTTGCGTTCAGCATCACGCACTTTTTGCATAATGACTTGCTTGGCGGTTTGAGCGGCAATGCGTCCAAAATCCATCGGCGGCAAAGGATCCACAATTTCTTCGCCCACTTTCGCAAATTTGTTGGATTTGCGGGCTTCGGCCAAAGAAATTTGCGTAAATTCGTCTTCTACTTCTTCAACGATAGTCATATAGCGGGCCATTTCAATAGACCCATCTGTGGGATTGATATGCGTCCGAATATCATATTCGGGCCCATACTTAGACCGTCCCGCTTTGGAAATTCCTTCTTCCATCGCATGTAAAACAGCCGCTTTGTTAATCCCTTTTTCGTGGGCCAATACATCGGCCATTTGAATCAATTCAGGTCTTGGTAAAGTTGCAGTTTGCATTTATTATACTCCTTTTTTGTGGTTAAAAATTTCTTCGGGCAAAGTCAATTTGGCTTTGTCTATGTTGTCAAAATCAAAGGACAAGGCGCTGCCTTCAAAGTCAATCAAGACATTATGACCTTGAACCCCCATTAAAGTCCCTTTAAAACGGCGGCGGCCATTGATTTCTTTTGTCAGTTCTATTTTGGCATTTTGCCCTTTAAAACGTTCATAATCTTGCAATTTGACCAAAGGTCTGTCAATCCCAGGCGAGGAAACCTCCAAGACCCATTTCCCAGGGAAAGGATCCGCGATATCCAATAAAGCGCTGACGGTTTGGCTGATTTTGGAACAATCATCAACAGTCATATCACGACGATCTTTGCGTTCGGCCATAATTTGTAAAGTTTTTAATTCGTTGCCTTGCACACAGACCCGTACCACCTCATAGCCCATATCTAAAAGAGGAGCTGTAATCGTATTTAATACTTTTTCAATCAATTCCATTTTATTCCTTTTGTTAAAAAAGCGGGGCTTTTTCAAGTCCCGCCCCTTAATTTTTAAGAAAGCTACCGCCATTATAGCCAAATAATTCCCAAATGTCAATCTTTTTATTTAAAAAAATTGATTTTTATTTGCATAAAAGGGGGCGTTGCCTTTTCCTGAATAACATAAGTCCAGCAATGGCTCTTCATCTATCCCAAACGAGATGAAACTCTATTTACACAGGGCATAGCTATTATTGCCGTAGAAAGCGCGCGAGGGAAAGAGTACGATTTGATCATAAGTGTTGGGACGGAACGCGGCGCAAGAATCAGATGGGTGGAAGTCCGTTGTCCACCAATAGGTACTTGACAGATTCCCCGTCGCTGTTTTACTCCAATCACAAGTACTTGTTGTGCAATCGGTATCTTCTAAACTTACCATCGTTTTATTCAAGGATTCACAGAACTTTTCCGCACTAAACCAATCCATCTTATTCGCACTTAAAGTAAAGCCATAATCGTTGGTTCCAGAATCCGTATCGGCTGTTAGACAAGTACCCGTTGTTAATGGACCTTTGCAGCTTAAATAGTCATCATAATCGCAATATTCGCCGGCTTTACAATCAGTGTTGTCAGAGCAGGTTAGCTGAGCCTTAGTGCATTCTGTTCCATTCCAATAAGGTTTGCTTTTGTCTGGGCAACCAGAGCAAATTTTTTCAAAAGTGGCTTCACATGCGACACAAATTCCATCTGATTCATAATACCCTTCATTGCATGTTCCACTTGAACGACACCATGGAATACTCGCATAAGGTTTAACATGGGAATCATAGATGTAAGAATCAGCGTCTCCAGTATCCCTGGGTCTGCTTAGGTAATCAATTCTTTTGCAGGATTCTTCTGCGCCACTTTCGCAAGATGATATTATAGATGAAGTTGATGCTAATACTCCCCCTGTAATGTTATTTCCTTTGACGGAACTTAAGAATACTGTATCACACACAAGTATTTGTCCCCCTGTTTGAGAAATGGCGTATTGACCGGCGGTTGCAATAGGTGCCTTACTTTTTATTTTTCCATTTCCTGATACTTTAATTGTGGGACCATTTGATACAAAAGGGTCAAGAAATAACTCTGAACCATTTATAACCAGTTGTGCATTGTCTGAGATATCAAAAAACGGTCCGCTTACTTCTAGACGTGTAACGATATTTACCCTCTTTACAGCTCGGTCTATGCTTCCATCAACGGTAAGTTGTCCCTGTCCTGATAACTTAATTCCAGTATTAAGCGCAGAGAATACTAAATTCCCCGTGATATTGACGCTGCCTCCTGAAATATCAATGGCTGTATCGGCTGATGTTGTATTTTCATTTCCCAATAAAACATCACCCGAAATAGTGATTGTCCCTCCTGTGTTTGAAAGAAAAAGACCTTGAAGGTAGGTGGCTGTTATCGTGCCTGAATTCGTCAGTCCCCCCCTACATTCCGCATTAGTTGCGCGGCAAAAACTTACGCCTAAAGCACCCGTTAATGTCAAGGTTCCATTATTTATGACGCTTGTATTTGCAGCAATAGATCCTGTTTGGCCCAAATTTTCTGCCTCTATCGTCCCATTATTTAGAAAACTGGAGTCCACAGAGTGTCCTCCGATATAATTGTTCTGCCAAATGTCGTCAGAGATAGTCATTTTTCCATAGTTTTCAAATGTTTTCGGAAAATGAAGGCGATGAACAGACTCAACAGTTCCCTTATTGATAAATGGACCACCATCAAGAATTTCTTCCCATAAGCCACTGGGCGAATCATGCCCCATCCTTGATGTTAGCGAAGTGTTCGTCAATTTTAACACACCACCCGATTCTATGATGGTAGAACCAAACGACCCACTTCCTAAAGTGACATTTTTGTTGGGGTGAATTGTAAAAGTTCCTGTGACGAGCAAACTGTTCATTTGTAAATTAGCCTGTACATCTAAATTCCCTTTCACGAATAAGGTAGAACATTTTTCAAGATTGACATCTTTATCCAAGGTTATATCTCCTAAATAGAAAGGACGGGCGCCAGTGCTAAAGGTTTCCATGAAAAAAGTTCCGGATTTTTGTTTTGTCTTGTCTTTGGTTGTCCTACAGGTGTCATTAGTGCAATCGGGATCTATATCAAAGCCCAAAGAAAGCATTTCCAAACAACACGCATTCCCACCACAGGCATCTTTGACACACTTTTCTTTTGCCTCATCATAAGCGTATCCTGATTTGCATTTACAGGGAGAGCCAGAAATTTCGGGACCTTGTTCCGTCAGTCCTGAGTTGTCAGGGCACTTGCGACAAACCCCGTCATCGTAACACGCAGGGGTTTCCCCGCCACAAGTCGTCTCTTTTTCAGTAATACACCCGTTTTCATCGGTAGTGTTTTGCGCGAATTTACAACTCGTTTTAGGATCATCACATTTTTGACATTCATCACCGTTTCTGTAATACCCATCCTTGCAAGTAATTGTTCCATTATTGCAGGTAGCGTTGTTGGGGCAAGGCCCACAATTTCCACTTGAACGACAGGCAGGATTCGCCGAAGAATCACAGGTTATCTTTTTAATAGTTGTACAACCAGTGGTCGGATCTGTTGCTGTTTCTCTATCGCATCTTTGGATAGGAGCATCGCAGTGCATACATTCCCCTGTGGTTATATTACAATCAGGATTGGGATCAGCACAGGATATTTTCTTTGTGATGAGACATTGGGTTGTGTTATCTAGTTTATCTTCACTAAGGACGCAACTTTCTGAAGGAGTCTCACATTCCTGACACGCACCATTTGTATCGCAGTAGAAATTTGTTCCGCAAGAATTATCGTGACAGACACAATCTGTTCCATTCCAATAAGGGGTTGTTGAATTACAACTGGAACAAGTTGCACTATAATCTGTTTTACAGGGCTGACACGTTGTCTCCACCAGCGTTTCCCCTTCTTCACAGGCCTGTCCAACACATGCACCCGCAATACAGGTTCCTGTCTCACAATCATTTTGACAAGTTCCTGTGGTGGTATTACATGTTTGGCAACTCATGCACTCGCTATTCTCACGACAAAAATCTTGATAAGCCTCTATCGCTGACACTTTGTAAGGGAAAATAAGGCTCAAGTCAAAGTTGTCATCCCCT
>CAKQBW010000009.1 GCA_934216505.1 uncultured Alphaproteobacteria bacterium | reverse complement strand
ATGGGGAAAGAGAAAAAATGAAAAAACGATTAAATTCTTATTTAAAATCAATAAGTTATTTTAAAATTATCAAAATTCAAAAAGACGCTAAAAAGCATATTGACAAAAACGATCCTTTTTGTTATACCTTACTTCCCGTTATTGACGGGCTTTAACGCTTGTTTGAAAAGCGGATTTTTGAATTTTCTCTTTTTCCCCCACGACGCCCGTAAATACGGGATAAAATGGGGCATTTTCATGCCCAACCTGAGCGGGCATCTGTTAGGATAGAGTCCCTTTTGATGAGATTCCCGCCTCACGGGGAAGAATGACAAGGAGGGGACAGAATAACAAGGTGGGCCAAATAACAGATGAAAAAACAAACGGGTTAAAGGAATTTTACTCAGCCACCAAAAAAAACTTGATTTTTATTTGGAAAAGTGTAAAATAGCAGAGTTCTATTTTTAAAAAAGGAGAAAATAAAATGCCATCAGTTGTAAATGATAGTTGTGTGAAATGTAAGTCCTGCGTGGAAGTTTGCCCTGTAGGCGCTTTCCATGAAGGCGAAAAGCAAGTTGTTGTTGATCCAAATGTTTGTATTGATTGTGGTATGTGCATTGGGGAATGTCCCCAAGGGGCAATTCAATCTTCGGACGAAGCCGATGAAAAATGGGTCAAGTTTAATGCAGACAATGCGGCTCAATGGCCTGCTGCTTAATTTTCTTTCAAAAAACTCTAGAAAGCCTATCATCGGGATAGGCTTTCTTTTTCAAAAGAAAAGTCTATGATTTTTACCGCCAACAAAGAAAATATAAAAAAAGCCGCCCATTTGATTCAAACAGGTCAAGTCGTGGCTTTTCCGACAGAAACTGTCTATGGATTGGGGGCAAGTGCCTATGATGCCAAAGCCATTGCTAAAATCTTTGCCATTAAAAATCGGCCCACTTTCAATCCTTTAATCTCCCATATTTCTGACACGGATTTTTTAAAAGAATATGCCCAAACAGATGAGCGCGTTTTGGCTTTGGCTCAAAAATTTTGGCCTGGCCCCATGACTTTTATTTTAAACAGAAAAGACAAGAATCCGGCCTTAGACTTAGCCTGTGCGGGATTGGATAAAATCAGCGTACGCATGCCTAATCACCCTGTGGCTTTGGCCTTGATAAGGGAATCAGGGGTTCCTATCGTGGCACCTTCTGCCAACAAATCTCAAACAATCAGCCCCACGACAGCCCAGCATGTCCAAAACAGTTTAGGAGAAGCGGTATCTATGATTTTGGACAATGGCCCTTGCACCATCGGCGTTGAATCCACTATTTTGGATATGACACACTCACAGATAGTTGTTTTACGAGCAGGAGGATTGGCAGCCGAAAAAATAGAAACTTTTTTAGGGGAAACTATTTTATTTTCAGATGGCAACCCCCATAAACCTTCTTCACCAGGGCAATTATTAAAGCACTATGCCCCCCGTTATCCAACCAGAATCAACATTTGTTCCCCCGAAAAAGACGAATTTTTTATTGGCTTTGGCACTAAAGACGGGGATTTGAATTTAAGTCCAAGCGGTAATTTAGAGGAAGCCGCCGCTCATCTTTTCCAGATGCTCCATCAAGCCGAAGAACAAACGCAAAAGACGAAAATAGCCATCGCCCCCATCCCAAATATAGGGTTAGGACGTGCCATCAATGACCGTATTAAACGGGCTTCTTATAAATAACTTTCTTTTTAGATTGACTTTTGTCTAACTTTACTATATAATAGACAAGCAACAGAAAGGAGTCCCTCATGGAAGGAAAAAGCATTTTAATTGGTCTTATTGCTGGGTGTTGTGCGATGTATTATTTTTCAAAGGACAAAGAATGCACTGTTTTGAATGTCCCAACGAAGACGATTTATCGGTCTGTACCAGACAACATTACCTATGTCCCTGCCCCCTCAGTGGTTCAGAGACCTATCTATAATACCACAACAACTATTCTACCACCCCCCGTTATTCCTGTCCGTAGTGATTGGCGGTATTGTCCTCCTGTTCCTTGTTATCCTCCCCCTCGCTTCAGACCTTTTTATCCAAGATATAGGTACTATGATTGTCCCCCACCTCCTCCAAGAAATCGTTGTTTTTATGGTAGTCCTTTCCCTTATTTTCCTCATCCAAGACACTGCAGATACTAGGGGAAAGAAAATAACGCTTGACTTTTGTCAATTTTTTTGATATAATAGACTTATCATCTAAAAAAGGAGGATGAATAATGAAAAAAACAAATAAAATCTCTAATACAAGTAAAAAGGCTATTCGTTATATGGCGTTAGCTAGTGGTTTAATAGTGGCTTCTTTGCCAGGTAAAGCCAAAGCCGAATATGTTTCTGCGGGCGTGGGTGTTGGTCCTGTGCAAGCGGGTGTTTCTGTAGGAGGCATTATGGACGGTGCAGCTAACATTATCGGATCAACTTTTGGTGGCGCAGCCCAAGTGATTGGCGCCACTGGTCAAGCGGCGGGAAATGTTATTGGTGCTACAGGAGTAGCGGGAGCTCAAATTGCGGGTTCTGCTTTATCTCCCGTGGGAGGCCATGCTTGTTTAAATGGTGGTTGCAACCACGCCTATACAGGATATAATTATGCCACACCGACCTATACATACACACAAGGATATGCTGCTGTTCCAGCGCCTGTTTCTTATAATGTGGCTGTTCAACCTTCTGTACGTTATGTCAGAACTTATAAACCAGCGCCCGTTGGGTATGCGACAATTAGTACGCCTGTAGCAACACAAGGCGAGCGCATTGAAGTACAAACCTATGATCAATACTCTCGTGAAAGCGTGAATTCAAAATATAATCATAGCGTTCAAAAACGGTATGTGGAAGATCCCGCCAATGGTTATCGTGAACAGGAAGTCCATTCCCGTAAAGTAATTAGAACACGTCGTACTTATTATACATACGAATAAATTTTAATAAGAACGCAAAAGACCTCACGGATGTGAGGTCTTTTTATTTACGCCCAAAAAGTTTTTCTATATCATTTAATTTCAGAGTAATGTAAGTGGGGCGCCCGTGAATACACTGTCCCGAAGTACCGCAACTTTCCATTTGGCGTAGCAAGGCATTCATTTCAGAAATCGTTAAAACACGCCCAGCCCTGATAGATCCATGACACGCCATTTTGGCACAAATATCTTTCATCTTATCTTTCAAAAGAACGGTATCACCAAAATCCTTTAAAGTATCCACTAAATCACGAATTATTTTCGCAAGGTCTAATTTATCCAAAAAAGCAGGAATTTCCCGAATCGCTACCGAATCAGCCCCAAAAGCATCTATCACCCACCCCATTTGCTTTAATTCTTGGGCCCGAGCTGTCAATAAAAAAACTTCCTCAGGTTTTAAATCTATAATTTCAGGAACCAACAATAATTGCGTTTGGGGATTTTCCCCTAAATTTTTCATCATCTTTTCATAAGTCAAACGCTCATGCGCCGCATGTTGATCCACAATCAAAACAGAATCTTGCGTTTGGCTGATAATATAGGTCTTATATAATTGTGCCTTGGCAAACCCCAATGGAGGAAAAACATCAATTTTTTCAGGCTCCGCTTCTTCTTCAAAAGAGCTTTTAACGCTATAACTATCCGATAACTGAAAAGATTTTTGCTCAGGTACAGGAAATAACACCCCCCCATAAGAATGAGGCATGGGGGTACTTTTTAAAGGAGCCAAACTATCCAAAGGCCCTATCTTTATAGTGGAAGCCGTTTGATGCCCATTTTCCGCCAAAACAGACCGAATGGCCGACACCATCAATCCCCGAATCCGACCACTATCCACAAAACGAACTTCCGTCTTAGCAGGGGAAACATTGACATCTACTTGATGATTGGGGACGCTTAAAAACAACGCCAACACAGGATAGCCATCACTGCCATGTCCCATTAAACCTTGATACGCCCCCCGAATGGCCCCCAACAAGACTTTGTCTTTCACACAGCGACCATTCACGAACAAGTATTGGTCCGTAGAAGTCGCCCGTGTATAGGTCGGCAACCCCACAAATCCCGATAATTCTATCCCCTCATAGGCCGCCTGAACAGGCAAAGCATTTTCCGAAAATTGATGACCAATCACCATTGCCACCCTGTCTAACAAACGATTCGTTGCGGGATAGGAAAGAAGTTTTCTGTTTTCATTTGTCAAAGAAAAAGAAATATCGGGGTGGCTCATCGCCAACTTATCTACAATCTCCCTGATAGCCATCTGCTCACTTTGGTCCGATTTTAAAAATTTAAGTCGGGCAGGCGTGTTATAAAATAAATCTTTCACCTCAACCGTTGTACCATAGGCGGCTGAAATAGGCTGAACAGGTTGTTTTTGCCCACCATTTACCTGAATTTGCCAGCCTGACTCTGATTCCTTTGGTCGTGAAATAATCGTCATTTTTGACACGGAAGCAATAGAGGGAAGCGCTTCCCCCCGAAAGCCCAAAAAATTAATCTCCAATAAATCATCCGTTGGTAATTTACTGGTTGCATGCCGTTCAACAGCCAACGCTAATTCGTTTGAAGTCATTCCTTTGCCATTATCCACCACAGAAAAATAACTTTTTCCCCCTGTCTGAATTTTGACATCTATCCGATTGGCTCCTGCATCAATGGCATTTTCAATCAGCTCTTTAATAGCGCTAGCGGGTCGTTCAACAACCTCACCTGCCGCAATTTGATTGATTAAAACTTGGGGAAGAACACGCAACATTTTCTAAACCTTTCTTATTGTCTCATTCTACACAATTTTGGCATAAGAATCAAGAAAGATTTTAATCCCATTCTGACAATTCTAAATCTTGTAACTTTTTAATTTTATCACGAATTTCGGCCGCTTTTTCAAATTCCAAATTTTCCGCCGCTTGAACCATTTTCTTTTTCAATGTTTCAATGGATTCGGGAACTTGTTCTATCTGTTTAACCGTTGTGCCCGTTAAATCATTGAAATCCTTTATTAAATCAGGGATTTCCTTTTGAATCCCTTTGGGGGTAATATGATGTTCTAAATTAAAGGCTATCTGTTTTTCCCGCCGCCGTTTTGTTTCGCTCAAAGCATACTCCAAAGAATGAGTCATCTTATCCGCATACAAAATCACGCGTCCTTCGGCATTTCTGGCCGCCCGCCCGATCGTTTGAATTAAGGAAGTTGCCGAACGCAAAAAGCCTTCTTTATCGGCATCTAAAATCGCCACCAAGGAAACTTCGGGAATATCCAGACCCTCCCGCAAAAGGTTGATTCCCACCAACACATCAAAAGTCCCCAAGCGCAAATCTCGAATAATTTGGATTCTTTCCAAAGTATCAATATCTGAGTGCATATATTTTGCCCGAACCCCATTTTCATTCAGGTAATCCGTTAAATCTTCCGCCATCTTTTTGGTCAGTGTTGTTACCAAAGTACGGTGTCCTTTTGCAGCTTGCGTTTGACATTCAGCAATTAAATCTTCTACTTGAGTTGCCACAGGACGCACAATACATTCGGGATCCAAAAGCCCTGTCGGACGAATAATCTGTTCCGAAAAAACACCCTTTGTTTGCTCTAATTCCCAAGGCCCTGGGGTTGCAGACACAAAAATTGTATCAGGCCGCATCGCATTCCATTCTTCAAACTTCAGAGGCCTGTTATCCAAACAACTGGGCAACCGAAAACCATATTCGGATAAAGTGGATTTACGGGACCTATCCCCTTTATACATCGCCCCAATTTGGGGAACCGTCACATGGCTTTCATCAATAAAAACCAAAGCATCTTTGGGGAGGTATTCAAACAAAGTGGGCGGGGCTTCCCCTGGTTTGCGCCCCGTTAAATGACGAGAATAATTTTCAATTCCTTTACAAGACCCCGTCGCTTCCATCATTTCTAAATCGTAGCGCGTCCGTTGTTCAATACGTTCTGCCTCCAAAGGTTGATGATGCTCTTTATAATAGGCCAATCTTTCTTTTAATTCCGAACGAATCGTTTTTATGGCCTGAGAAAGAGCAGGACGAGGTGTTACATAGTGGCTGGCTGGGAAAACAGTAATTTCATTTAATCCCATCTTCTTTTTCCCCGTTAAAGGATCAAATTCAAAGATTTCCTCTATTTCATCGCCGAAAAAGGAAACCCGCCAAGCCAAATCTTCATAGTGGCTAGGGAAAATATCCAATACATCTCCATTCAAACGAAAAGACCCCCGTTGAAAATCTATATCATTTCTTTTATATTGCAATTCCGCCAAGCGATGGGTTAAATCCGTCAATTCCACTGAATCGCCTTTTTTCAAACGAAAAGCCATCGCCGAATAACTTTCGGCATCTCCGATACCATAAATACAAGAAACAGAAGAAACAACTATCACATCTCGCCGTTCCAATAAATGACGCGTGGCACTGTGGCGCAAACGGTCTATTTGTTCATTAATCGCACTGTCTTTTTCAATATAGGTATCTGTTTTGGGAATATAGGCTTCGGGTTGATAATAATCATAATAGGATACAAAATATTCCACTGCGTTTTCTGGAAAAAAAGATTTCATTTCCGCATATAATTGAGCCGCCAATGTTTTATTATGAGCCAAAATCAGGGTTGGCCGCTTGACTTGCTGAATCACCTGAGCCATCGTAAAAGTCTTTCCTGAACCTGTAATCCCCAATAAAACCTGATTATGTTGATGTTCTTTCAAGCCCTGTACCAATGAAGCAATGGCCTGAGGTTGATCCCCACTGGGGGCAAAAGAGGACGTCAGTTTAAAATCTGCGTCCCCCTGTAAATTTGGCCGAGTATAAAGTGGAATCATTTCTTTCTTTTCCTTTTTGCCTTTTGTTTTTGAAGAGGAACTTTCTTTTTCCCTTTGTTTTTCAAAAGAGGAGTTTCTTTCTTCTGGGGTGTTTTTTTCTCTTTTACAAGAGCCTTTTGCGCCATCAACGCTTTACTTTGGGCATAAAATACCTTCATTCCTTGCCTTAAATCCTTCAAAATATCTTTATAGCCTGGAATTGGGCAAGAGATATTAGAGAGTTGCATATAAATATAGCACAAAACAATCGCTGTGGAAAATAGTAAAAATGAAGTCGCATTCTGCTTAAAGGTGGTGACAAAAACAGACAATAAAGAAATAATCAACACATCCCAAAATAAAATCTTAACTGTCTTTCCCCGATATTCAACATTCTTTAAAGATTGAATAAAAAGAGGGACTTGTTCCTTTCCTTTGAACACACAAACCGCCATAAAACCGACTTCAAACAGGTAGTAAGAGTAAGCGCAAATGGCACTGGAAATATATCCTTTCAGGAAAAAATACCCCCACATACCCGCACAGCAATACCCCACAAAAGAAGCCATCGGATCCCCCAAATTCAGGAAAGAAGCGTTTAATCTTTTTCTGAAAACCGAAAAACAAATCAAACCCACAACGCCCGACAAAACCATTAAGAGATCAGGCAAAGCAACGACTTGCCCCACGATCATCAAACTGATCATCCAAATAACCGTCATCAAAATAGAAATAAAGGGGAATTGATCAAAAGAACGGAAAACACGCCAAGCCAACAACCAAAACAAAGCCCCCCCTAACACCATAGGAAACGAGGCATCCCCACTCAACAAATAAGCCCCCGACAAACAAACCAAGAATTCCAGTCCCGTTTGAGGCCACTTTGAAAAAGGATAGCAAGCCGAATAAAGAACAATTAAACTCAACCCCAAAAGCGCCACAAAAGAATATAAATGAACCAAGTTAGGGACAATAAAAGAAGCCCCCAAAACCCCCACCAAAAACCACAGATAGGTAAAACCCGCCGAAAACGCATCAAAATCATTCACAATGATTCTGTTTTTAGGGTCGGTATAGCACCGCTTAAAGAGGGAAAACGAAAAAAAACTTCCCACAAAAATGCACACATATAATAAAAATAAAGCCATCTATTCCCCCTTTTTTAAATTACATTACGCTTTATGTCTGAAAGCAATACGCCCTTTGGATAAATCATAAGGCGTCATTTCAATATCAACCTTATCCCCCACCATGACCCGAATACGAAATTTACGCATTTTCCCAGAAGTATGCGCCAATATCTCGTGTCCATTTTCCAACTTTACCCGAAAAGTCGCATTCGGCAAGGCTTCAACCACAGTTCCAACAAATTGTAAGACTTCTTCTTTTGACATAAAAACTCCCAAAGTTTTATTTTTAGCTGTTCAAAAAACACTTTTTTGACCTATCAAGACAATAACATTTTTTAACTTTAATGTCAAGATTTTTTTGTTTTTATAAACTTAAAAGCCCCTCCCCCTGTCATTGAAATAACTGTTCGGTTTCTTTTAAAACTTTTTTAGGAGTATAATTTTGAACAAACAAAAGCCCCCTTTTTCCCATAGATTGACGCAATTTTGGATTCTTCATCAATGTTTCAAGAGCCTTGGAAAACTCCAACACATTGGAAACCAAAAAGCCATTTTCATTATGATGAATCATCTCATTCACGCTGGGAGCATCCTGAAAACCAACACACGGCAACGAAGCCGCCATCGCCTCAGTCAAAGATAAAGAAAACCCCTCATGATTACTGGGAAAAGCACACACTGCCGCCTGAGATAATTTTTGAGCCATTTGCTTGCTTACCCCCATCAACTTGACCTGATTTTCCAAATGAAATTTGTGAATTAAATTTTGGCAAAATTCATTGTATTGAAAATCACTCACGCCCCCCCATAAATGCACTTGCCAATCGGGAAATTGAGAGGCAATTTTTTGAAAGGCTTCAATCAAAACATCTTGTCGCTTATTACGTTCAATACGGGCTGGATAAATGATTATATTTTGTGGGGTTCGTGGAAAAGTATTTTTTGCCACAGGGTTTCCTATCACAACAATTTTTCCCGCATAAAAAGGACGCAACATTTTTTTAAAAGAGGGCATCAACACTTGAACAATATCCGCTGATTTCAGCGTTTTAACGAACAATTTTGTTTTCTTTTTTGTGAAAAAGACACTGGGCGCCGAATGAAGTTGGACAATTTTTTGACACGGATAAGGATCGTGATAAACAATGTCCGCCAAATCCTGAATTCCCATCGTTAGAATCACCTCAGGACGAATCTGGTCGCAATAACAGCGAATCAACCGACTGAC
This sequence comes from uncultured Alphaproteobacteria bacterium, assembly GCA_934216505.1. GTDB lineage: Bacteria > Pseudomonadota > Alphaproteobacteria > CAAHEQ01 > UBA3637 > UBA3637. The sequence goes on along the minus strand of CAKQBW010000009.1, from coordinate 41,839 downwards.
ATACAATTCCCGATTAAAATAAGGAATCAAATTATGAGTGATTTGACCAATTATCCGCCGAAGACGAGAAAATTTTAACTGAATGTGTTTAAAAACAATCCCTTTATCCAGTGGATAAAATAAAGTCCCCTGTCGCTTATCACGCGTCAAAACATAAACCCGATAACCTTGTTGATGCAACGAATTAGCCAGCCAAGACAAAATCTTTTCAATGCCCCCTGCACTGTTTAAAAGGTTTGATTTTTTATAAATGAGAATCGTTTTTTTCTTCATTTTAATCTAAATGCCCGAATCAGTGTTTTTAATGGTAAATCACGCCACAACAGAATTTTTTCATGAACCAATTTTTTTAATTCAACTTTTGTATAATGCTTTAATTCCTTATCTGAACACTTATAAACCTTATTGATCATCATTTTGACGGCAATCGCTATTCTTTTTTGAGCCAAACGCAAATCCGCCCGAGATTGATAAAAATCATAAACAAAGTGGATTCCCTTTAAATAACTATCCACCTTTTCTTTTGAAAAGCAACTTCTGGTGATAGAAGTCCCTGTTTCACGATAAATATAACACGGCGTTTCCGTTGTAGCAAAAGAATCAATCTGTCCCATCAAAGTCGTCAAAAATGGCCAATCTTCAAAGAAAATTCCCTGAATAAAGCGATGATTTTTCAATATATCCGCTCTATAAATTTTATTCCAAGCACTGGAATGAATTTTATTATCCCGAATAAAAGTGGCCAAAACATTCTTGTTGATTACTTTATAATTCAACCGCCCAGAGGTTCTATCATCGGCTTTTTTATGGCGGGAAGCCACCACAGGCGCATGTGTTATTTGGGCGATTGAATAAAGAACTTTTAGCGCATAGGGTGGCAATTTATCATCAGAATCCAAAAACACAATATACCGCCCCGTTGCATTATCCAAACCTGTATTTCTTGCCCCCGATAGACCCAAATTATCCTGAGAAATAAACTTAATGCGTCTGTCTTTTGAAGCATATTCTTCCAAAATTTCACTGGAATTATCTGGCGACCCATCATTCACACAAATCATTTCCCAATCTTGAAATGTTTGATGAACAACCGAATCCAAGCATTCTTTCAAATACTGTTCCACTTGATATACAGGAATAATCACAGAAATTTCAGCCATCGTCCTCTCCTTTTACTTTCGGGGAAAGTTTAGCACAACTTAAATGAAAAAACAACAAGAAAAAGTCTTCCTAAAAAAAATTCCCCTCCTTGATAAAAGGGGAAAATTACAATGGGGCGGAAGATGAGACTCGAACTCACGACATCTGGTACCACAAACCAGCGCTCTAACCAACTGAGCTACATCCGCCATTGGTGCGATTAGTATACAACAAACGCCCCAAAAATGTCAAGAAGAATTTTCAAAAAAGAAAATTTTTCTTATTAAAGATCTACACGTACCCCAACAGACAGCGTATGTGTCCGAAAATCTTTTAGCCGTAAGGTTTCTGTGGCAGGCTCTCCACCATAGGTCCCATACCAATCTAACATGGGCAACTTACCATAATGGGTATAACGGTACCCCACATCTAAATCCACTCGTTTATTCAGGGAATAACTGACACCTGCCCCTAACTGCCAAATAAAGTTCGTTTTGTTTTGATCATGTGTATCAATATCAACCAAGTGAGTACCTGGAACAGGATCGGCAACCGTCAATTTGCTCTTCAACCGTCCCAAACCAATCCCCCCCCCGATGTAGGGTTTTAAAAGGGAAGAAACAGGAAAATCATAGTAAGCATTGAATAAAATGCCCATGGCTTGCACTTTATGTTTCATCTTATCTTGTTTAATGGTACCGACCATATAAGCCGTTGGATAGCTCGTCTCGGCGTCCGAATGTATAGAGCCTTCTGCTTCCAAACGAATGTTATCCACCTTAACACCAAAGGCAACCGCTCCCCCCAAGACAGTATCATCTAAATCTGTCTTATATCGGGCTGAATCATAACCAATCGTTTGGTCATGTTGAAAATCAGCCATCGCTTTACTGAGCATTAAACGCCCCGACACATAAGGTGCTATATTGGCACGATATGTTTTGCGCACGGGTGCCGTCCCCACATTGTAAGTTGCAGGGGCCGCATACACCTGAGGAGCCACATAAACAGGGGAACGCGTATCTATATATCCATAGGCATAAGGAGAAGCCCGTCGTGCCGTACAAGAATTTGTCGCACAATTACAAATCATTCCCGAAGAACACCGTCCTGCGCATTGACAAGTGGGAACTGTGCCCGCTTGCACCTGAAAAGCCAACAAAGAAATTGATAATCCCCATAAAATATGTTTCATTTTACACCCCTTGGTTTTAATTAAAAACAATCGGATAAGTTCAGTTTATCACAAAATAATAGAATTGCAAGCGTTTTTTTTATTTTTTTCAATTTAACTAGACTTTGGCTTCGTTTTGTGCTAAAGTACCAAAAAAGGAGTCCTCACATGCAAGAAAATGATATCAACTCTATTGAAAACCAATCCTTGGAAGAAGTTGAAGCCGAACGACAAAGGAAAATCCAAGAACTAAACAAAAAGTTAGAAGCCCCCCAAAAGTCAGGTTGGAAGGGTGTTTTTTGGGCCATTTTTTTGGCTTTATTCATTCGTTCGTGCGTTGTAGAACCCTATAATATCCCTTCTAGTTCTTTGGTCCCAACCCTTTTAATTGGAGATTATTTGTTCATTACAAAATTTGACTATGGATATTCCCGTCATTCTTTCCCCTTTTCTATCCCCTTAATTCCCACCAAGCGATTGTTCTATAATTCCCCCCAACGGGGCGACATCGTTGTTTTCAAAAAGCCCCCCGAAAATAAAACAGATTACATTAAGCGAGTAATTGGCTTACCTGGCGACACCGTCCAAATGCTTAATGGACGTCTGTATATCAACAATACCCTCGTCCCCAGAGAGCGCAAAGGGACGGAAGTTTGGGAAACCGAAGCAGGTGAACACCTTTATACCCGCTATACCGAAACTTTGCCTAATGGCGTTGTTCATGATATTTATGAATTAGGGGATACTTTTCAATATGATAATACTCCCCCCATTATTGTTCCTGATAACCACTTTTTCATGTTAGGGGATAACCGTGATAATTCCTTGGATAGCCGTTCTTTTGGCGTGGTCCCTGCCGAAAATTTGGAAGGCAAAGCCCGCTTTATTTTCTATTCCACAACGGGGGATGGATGGTTTTTCCAATTTTGGCGTTGGAATGAATTTGTCCGAAAAGAACGAATTTTAACAGAAATCATTTAAAAAAGGAGTTTCTCATGGAAGAAAAAAGAGAGGAAAAAAAAGAAGCCCCAACAGGAGAAAAATCTGAACTAAGACGGCGTCAAATCAAGATGTTGTTCCACACCCCTGCTTTATACGAAGAAGCCACGAAATTGGCCAGTGATGGCAAACGAGCGGGCTATCAACGCTTGGAATTTTTGGGCGACAGAGTGGCAGGTCTTGTGGTGGCCGAAATGCTCTATCAAAACTTTCCCGAAGAAAGTGAGGGAGAGTTAGCCAAACGCTTTGTCACCTTGGTTTGTGCCTCCACAATGGCCAAAATTACGACCAGTTGGCATCTGCCCGAGTTTAAAGGAAAAGACCACAAGCAAATGCGCCATAATAAATCTGTGTTGTCTGATGTGTGTGAATCCATTATCGGGGCCCTCTATTTAGATCAAGGATTAAATGCCGTTAAAAAGTTTATGATCCCCATTTGGACACCTTTAATGCTTTCCTATCAACACGCCCCCCAAGACAGCAAGTCTGCTTTGCAAGAGTACTGTCAAAAGAATTTTGATACACTTCCCAAATACACTTTGCTTTCACAAAAAGGGTTAGCGCACATGCCTGAATTTACGGTACAAGTGGAGGCAGGTCCTCACCTTCAAGAAGCCAAAGGGCAATCCATCAAAAAAGCAGAACAAGAAGCTGCCTATTTGCTTTTACAAAAAATCACCCCGCTGCCCCCAAAAGAAAATGAGGTCCATGAATGACTCAACATTTTGCTTTTATTGGGATTTTGGGGCAAACAAATGTGGGTAAATCCACCTTAATCAACCGCTTGATTGGTCAAAAGGTAAGCATTATTTCCCCCAAAGTTCAAACCACACGGACACGAGTACGGGGCGTTTTAACCGAAGGAGAAACCCAGTTAGTATTGGTGGATACGCCGGGTATTTTCAAGCCCAAACGCCGCTTAGACCGTGCGATGTTGGACGCCACTTGGTCTGCCTCAGAAGATGCTGATAAATTAGTTATCGTGATAGATGGTACAAAGGGGCTGATGGAAACAGATTTGGAAATTATCCAAAAAGCAGAGCAAAAAATCACTTTGATTATCAATAAAGTTGATTTAGTAAAAAAAGATAAAATGCTTCCTTTGTTGGAAAAAATAAATACCATGAGGCAAATCCTTCAGGTCTTTTGCGTTTCCGCCCAAACAGGAGAAGGCATTAAAGAATTAAAGGAATATCTGATTCAACTGGCCCCTCCCGCCCCTTGGATGTTTCCTGAGGACGAATTGACCGATTTACCTGACCGCCTTTTTTGTGCGGAAATTACTCGGGAAAAACTGTTTTTATATCTGCGACAAGAATTGCCCTATCAACTGACAGTAGAGCCTGTTTCTTTTAAAACAAACAAAGACAGTATTCGCATTGAACAAAACATTATTGTATCCAAAGAGGCGCAAAAATCCATTGTTTTGGGGGCCCATGGATCTATGATAAAAAAAATCGGGGAATCAGCCCGCAAAGAAATGACCCGCCAACTGGGGCAAAAAGTTCATTTGTTTTTGTTTGTAAAAGTGCGCCCCAATTGGATTGACGATGTCAATCAATATAAACCTTGGGGATTGAACTTTAATGCCTGATTTCAAAACAGAAAAAGCGATTGTTTTGGGGGTAAAAAATTTAGGGGAACGGTCATATGTCGTTTCCCTTTTAACACAAGAAAATGGCCGCTATTTGGGGGTATATAAAGGAAAAAAGCCCCCTCAAATAGCCGATATCGTTTCTGCCCGTTGGCAAGCCCGCTTAAATGAACAATTAGGGACTTTTTACTTGGAACATTTAAAATCAACCGCAGCCCCCTTTTTGGACGATTGGTCAAGGTTGTGTGCCCTCAAAAGCCTTTGTGAAATTTTAAATGTTTGTCTTCCCGAACGACAAACATACGAAAATGTATATCATCATATGTTATTATTTTTCAATAAATTAAGCGAAGAAACTTATGTAAAAGATTATATTTTATTTGAACTTTTTTTATTGTCTGAATTAGGGTTTTCATTGGATCTAACTTCCTGTGCAGGTGGGGGAGATAAAAACAATCTCACCTATGTTTCCCCCAAAACAGGACATGCGGTCAGTCAAGAAATGGGGCATCCTTACCATGATAAACTTTTGCCCTTACCTGCCTTTTTTATCAAAGAAGTCGCCCCCAGTTTTGATGATTTAAAAAATGGGTTAAATTTAACAGGGTATTTTTTAACTAAACATGCCTTAAAACATTTTTTACCCCCAGAGCGGAAATTTTTATTAAAAAGAAAATAATTTCCTTGACGAATTTAGGTAAAATAAACTATACTAAACAATGATTGGAGGATACAAATGACCACTGAAATAGATTTAGCCCATCATGTGCATCAACTGAAGCTGCTTTTAAAAACAGCAAATGACCCAAAACTTTTGTGGGAAGAAATGCAAATCTTGGGGAAAAAAGCCTTTCATTTACAAAGCAAAATGGAAGAAGAATTGGACGAGTTGGAACAAGCCACTCAAGAAATTACCGCCGTTCAAATGATTTACGAAACACGTGAAACAATGTGGGATATTATGAATCAACTAGCAAAACGGGAGTTGGAATTAAAAGCAAAACCTCACCCCTCTACGAAACCTCAAGAATCCTGCGGATGTTCTGGGTCCCATGACGAATGTTGCCATCATACTCACGATTGTTGTTGTCATCAAAAAAAGAAATGTTGTGATAAAGGAAAAAAGAATGAAAAATGAAATGGAAAACTTATCCTTTGAAGAGGCCTTAGAAAAATTAGAAACTTTGGTGAGACAGTTGGAGTCTGGTCAAATAAAATTGGAAGAAGCCATCAAAGCCTATGAAGAAGGGTGTGCTTTAAAAAAAGTATGCGAAGAAAAGTTAAAAACCGCTCAGATGAAAGTGGAAAAATTGATTTTGGATAAACAAGGAATTCCACAAGGAGTAGAACCATTAGATGCCGATAAAGAATGACTTAGCCCTCGCCCGCAAACAATTAGATAAAAACTTGGAAAAATATCTGATTCTTCCCCGTGGGAAGGAAAGACGATTAACAGAGTCCATGCGTTATTCTGTTTTAGGAGGGGGAAAGGCTTTTCGGGCATTTTTGGTTTTAACTGTGGGGAAAATGTTGGGCTTAAAAAAACAAAACGCCCTCCAAATTGCCACGGCATTAGAAATGGTTCATAGTTATTCTTTAATTCATGATGACTTACCCGCTATGGATAATGATACTTTAAGGCGCGGCAAACCGACAAACCATATTGCCTTTGATGAAGCCACCGCCATTTTAGCGGGAGATAGTCTTTTGACTTTGGCCTTTGAAGTTCTGTCGGATAAAAAAACTCACCCTGATGCTGAAATCAGAGGGCAACTCATCCATTTATTAGCCCAAAAAGCAGGAAAAAATGGCATGGCGGGCGGGCAAATGATTGATCTAATTGGGGAAAAAGAAAAATTAAATCTGCAAGAAGTGGCCTATCTGCAATCCTTAAAAACAGGCTGTTTATTGAATTACGCCGTCATGGCTCCCGCTATCGCCGCCAAGGCCAACAAAAACCAAAAACAGGCTTTGGAACAATACGCTCAGGCGATTGGATTGATGTTTCAAATAACTGATGACATTTTGGATATAGAAGGAAGTCAAGAAGACATGGGAAAAACTTTAGGAAAAGACAACAAAGAGAAAAAAGCCACTTTCGTTTCTCTTTTGGGGCTGGAACAAGCCCGTCAAAAAGCCCTGTCTTTGGAAAAAGAAGCCCTGAAAGCCTTGGAAATTTTTGATCAAAAAGCCGCCCCTTTGCGTCAAGCGGCACACTTCATTATGATAAGGAAAAATTAAATGCCTTTGATGACATCTGAACAACTTTTAAAATTTGTTGAAAAATTAAATCAAGTTTATCCTCACCCAAAGTGTGAATTAAATTGGCACACCCCTTGGGAATTAATTATGGCGATTATTTTGTCCGCTCAATCCACGGATAAAAATGTGAATAAAAATACCCCCACTCTATTTCAGGCTGTCCCCACCCCTCAAGAAGCCATTGAATTAGGTATCTCCGGTATCACGCCTTACCTAAAATCCATCAACTATTTCAACAACAAAGCAAAATCTATTGTCCATTTAGCCACTGAATTGGTGGAAAAATATAACGGAACTATCCCAACGGATTTTAATACTTTAATCACTTTGCCCGGTATCGGACGCAAAACGGCCAGTGTCTTTTTAAATGTCGCCTATCACGCCCCTTACATTGGCGTTGATACGCATGTGTTTCGGTTGGCTCATCGCTTGAAAATTTGTTCAGGAAAAACACCCGCAGAAGTTCAGGACAAATTAGAAAAAATTATTCCTGAAAAATATAAGCCTGATTTTGCTTTAGCAATGGTGCTATTGGGACGCTATGTTTGCACCGCCAGAAAGCCAAAATGTGCCGAATGCCCCATGTATGAAGTTTGTTGTTCAGACGAAAAGGAATAAAGATGAAAAATGGGGGACTTTTCTTACTGATTTTTTTATGGGGACAATCTATTTGCGCTCAGGTCAATATGGATCAAATGTTTCAAAAAGACAACCCCAACTTGATTTATCAAAATGAACCCCGTTCATTTGAAGGGAAGCCCTTGGTTTTTTTGGAGGGTGTTTCGGATAAACCTATTCCAAAAACATGGCAAGATCATTTAAAATTGCGTTTATTTGGCTCTATGGACATTCCCGCCTCAAAAGGCCCTGAGTTGGATTTAACCCCCTCCGTTTCTGTGGAAAATACGAATCAACAAACCGTCCGAATTCAGCCTGCTTTTGGGGCTCCCAAACAAGTTCCCTTTATACAATATACCCCCGATTGGCACTTTGTGATTACCGCCACAGACACCGATGTGTTTTACATTCACGAAGATTTAAGTTTTATTTTAAGAGCTCCCCAAAAAGATATTACCCGAAATTGGCCTGTTTCTTTGGATAATTTTCAACTCAGACAGGTTCGTTTAGATGGACAAATTCTTCCCCCAAAAATTCAAAGTAAAGAAAACGAAGTCTTCCTGACCTTGCCTGAAGTGGATATAGGAGCCCACAAAATTCAATTGGATTATCTGATTATTGCCCCACAAAACCAAGACACTTTGCTGATTCCCTTGATGGGGAATAAATGGCCTTTTGTGGCGGACACTTTTTCGGGAATTATTTTCAATAACCAAAGCAAAATAAATTCGTTGGAATTTTTAATCGGAACAAACAATAAAACCTATCCCGAAAACTTTACCATTTCCCCCGATAATCAAGGGAATCTATTTTTTAAAATGAATAAGGTCTTGCCCGCTAACACCCAAATTCAATTACAAACAAAATCCCATTATCCCGCCCAAAAGACTTTATTAAAGCAATCCCTTAATGGCACCTTGTGGGGCATTATTGTGAGTGTTTTATTTTTGTATATTTTAGGGTCAGGGCTTGAAATAAAATATATGTCCTTGGAAAAAAAGTTAAAGAAATTCCATTCATTTTCTCCCCACTTTTTTATCAACTTTTTAAATAGGAACAAAGAAATTCTTATCGGCTCTGCCTTATTGATTTTATTGGGATTTCTTTTTATGATTACTTATAAAATAGAAACAGACTTTTATTGGTTTTACCTATTGATTTTATTTTCTATTATTCTGATTATAATAACAGACTTTTTATTCATTCACCCTGTACAAAAAGAAATCTATAAAATACACGAAGCCAAAAAAGGAGGAACACGATGAAAAAAATACTTTTATTATTATTGATGTTTGTTTTTTCAATGGACGTTTCGGCCCAAGAAATGACAAAAGGACAAATGCTCCGCAAAAGATTAGTGGAAGAACAAGATAATCTGTTGGATTTTTTGTTGCAAACCCCTTTTGAAATGCGCCAATATATCTTTCCTATGTTGAACGAAAAAAGGTCTGTGCCCAAAAAAATAAAAACACACCCCGAAATTATCATTTGGAAAGGAAAGAGACCCACTAGAATTGCCAAAAAATTTCAAAACGATGAAGAATTACTCACTTACCTACCCGCCCAATTTTATTATTATCTCGCCCCAGAGATGTGGCCTGACGAGTTTTTAAATAACCAACCCAATGAGGCCAATCCCAATCAAGTCTTTTTGAATTTTATGAAAACACCTGTATCGGATAATTTTGCAACCACTGATTTAATTCGCTTTAAAAATGGGCTGAATTTGCTCAAAGGAAATCTAACAGATCACCAAAAAAAATTACTCGCCCAAAAGGACAGCCCTGTTTATTTAAAGGACATTTTTGTTTTCCCTAATGCAGCGTTAAACGATCAACTAAAATCAGAAGGATTAGATTCCACACGGACCTTTGTCCAAAAAGTGGATAAAGTGGCCGCCCTTTATCGTCAATATCAAAAGGGGAAACTGCCCAAAACTTCTGGGCCAGAGGAAACTTTTGTGAAAGAATACTTTTCATTGATTCCTATCCTTTTCCAAAATACTCCCTTTCAAATTCTTTTGGATAAAAAACTCTATTCAGATTGACAAAATAACTGTTTTTGGCTATACTTATAGAAAAGGAGAGAAAATATGGTTTGGACTGATGATAAAATCAAAAAATTAAAGAAAATGTGGCAATCGGAAAAGCCCACCGCTGAAATTGCAAAAGTTTTGGGAATGTCAAAAAATTCCATTATCGGCAAGGTCCATCGCTTAAATTTAAAGACACGCCCTTCTCCTATTAAAACGATTAGCAATAAAAAACAAAAAGTTTCTATCAAAAAGGTCATCGCAGGGAAGATTCATTTGACGGATTTAAAATTAAATACATGTCGGTGGCCCATCGGTGATCCAACAGATGAAGACTTTTGTTTTTGCGGACAACAAACCGTAGTAGGAAAGCCTTATTGTTTAAAGCATTGCCAAGAGGCTTATCTGAATATGGCCCCCTCTTCAACAAAATCTGAGAAAAAAGAATGACCGCCGCCCCTGATTGTTTGTGTCTTATTGATGGATCAGGGTATATATTTCGGGCTTTTTATGCCCTCCCCCCGATGCATAGGGAAGATGGCACACCAACCAATGCTGTCTATGGTTTTACGGCGATGATGCTCAATCTTTTACAGGAAAATACCTGTCAAAATTTGGTCGTCGTTTTTGACGCCAAGCGCAAAAATTTCAGAAATGAATTTTATGCTGATTACAAAGCCAACCGAAAAGAAATTCCCCCTGATTTGATTCCACAGTTTCATCTGATTCGTCAGGCCTGCGATGCCTTGAATGTTCCTTGGATTGAACAAGAAGGGTATGAAGCCGATGATTTAATTGCCACATATACCAAATTGGCCAAAGAAAAAGGGCTGACCGCTCGGGTGATTTCGGCGGACAAAGACCTGATGCAACTCATCAATGATAATACAACAATGTACGACCCCATGAAAAAAAAGGAAATAACGACTGATGATGTTGTGAAAAAATTTGGCGTCTTCCCCTCTCAAGTCGTTGATGTTCAAGCCTTAATGGGCGATAGTACGGATAATATCCCTGGGGCCAAGGGTATTGGTCCCAAAACAGCCACACAATTGATTCAGCAATTTAAAAATATTGAAAATTTATACCAAAATCTTTCTCAACTAAAACCAAGCAAACAATTGGACAATCTGACCCAAAGTAAGGAAGATGTTTTTATTTCCAAAAAATTGGCGGCTCTTTGTTTTGACGCCCCAGTCAATAGGGATTTGGAATGCTTTAAAAGACGCCCGCTGGATATAGATAAAATAACTTTGTTTTTACAAGAAAATAATTTCCCCAGTTTGATGAAGCGTCTCCCTTCTTTCCAACAAGGTAAGGTCGCACAAAATCTTTCTGTGTATCAGATAAAAAAGCCACAAGAGATACACCAATTTTTTTCAAAAACAAATGAGTTTTCTTTTACTTTAGGGTTGGATAAATCTGGAGAAATTGACACAATTCAATTGTCTGACGGGGAAAAAGCCTTTATTATTAAATCTGAGAATTCTTCCCCTCAAATTGATTTATTTTCCCCGACCTCAGAATCTATCAGCCCCGAAATGTGGCAGGAGTTAAAAAAGTTATTTGAATCCCCGAAAACCAAAATAGGATTTGATATAAAAACACAAAAGCATCTATTACAAAAAAAAGCCATTCAATTTCAATTGCCTTACCATGATTGTATGTTGATGGAATACCTTTTAAATGGAAATAAAAATTTAAATTCCATAGATACTTTTCTTTCAACACAAAATTTTCTGGGGGCTCTTTCCCCCGAAAATCATTCGTTTTTTTTGTTTCAAGCATATCAGCGCTTAACGAAATCATTAGAGGAAGAAAATCTATTTTCACTGTATGAAAAAATGGATTTACCTTTGATTGATTTTCTGTTTCAAATGGAAAAAAACGGTATTTTAATAGACCGAGAAAAAATCAAAAAACTCAACACAGAATTTGAATTAAAAATCAATCAGTTATCTGAAGAAATTTATTCAGAATCTCAAGAACAATTTAACATCAATTCGCCCCAACAATTAGGAAAAATTCTTTTTGAAAAGCGGCATCTAATGGGGGGAAAGAAAGGGGCCTCAGGCCATTGGACAACCGATGTGAAAGTATTGGAAAAACTGGCCGAAGAAAACGGTGATAAGTTGGCAGAGTTGGTTTTAAAATATCGTGGCCTCAGCAAACTTAAATCCACCTATATCAACGACTTTATTGAACGAAGCGAAAGCAGCCCCCGCATTCATACCACTTTTTCAATGGTCGCCACAAATACGGGACGTTTGGCTTCTTCTAACCCCAACTTGCAAAACATTCCTATCCGCTCTGATGAGGGAAAAGAAATTCGCCAAGCCTTTGTGGCGGGTTCAGGAAATGTCTTGCTATCCGCTGATTATTCTCAAATTGAATTAAGACTGATTTCTCATTTGGCTCAAGTCAAAAAATTACAAGAATCTTTTATTCATAATGAAGACATTCATGCCCGAACGGCCAGTCAGATTCTGGGGCTTCCTTTGGAACAAATAACACCTGACCAACGGCGCAGTGCTAAAGCGGTCAATTTTGGCATTATTTATGGGATTTCAGGCTTTGGGTTAGCCCGTAATTTACACATAGAACGAAATGAGGCCAACAACTATATTCGTGCCTATTTTGAACAATATCCCGAAATCAAAGCCTATATGGAAAAAACGGAAAAATTTGTTGATGAACATGGATATGTTTTAACCCCCTTTGGGCGCAAAATTTATATAGAGGGATTGTCTGATTCAACCACACGCCAGTTTGCCCACAGAGCCGCAATTAACGCTCCAATTCAGGGGGGAGCAGCAGACATTATGAAGTTGGCGATGAATAAAATCAATCAGGCTTTAAAAGAATCTTCTTTGCATGCTCTGCCTCTTTTACAGGTGCATGACGAATTGATTTTTGAGGTCCCTGAAGCCGAGGCATCTCTTTTGGCAAAACTCGTTAAGGACCAGATGGAAAGTGTTGTTCAACTGTCTGTTCCTTTGATTGCCGAAACAGGAATTGCCCCCAATTGGAAAGACGCCCATTAAAATTTTATCCATTTTTTATCATTTTGAGTATAACGCAGAACTCACAAAACACGGTCCCCCGCTATGGATTCTTCGGGGGCAAGCCCCGCTCAGAATGACAGAGAGAGGAATGACAATTTAGGGTGTCATGCCCGACCTGATCGGGCATCTTTAAGGAAGTGCTCCCTTGACGAGATTCTCGCCTGCGCGGGAATGACATTTTGGAACAGAATGACAGGCGAAAAAACAAAATACTACTTTAGGAAACTAACTAAAAAAATCCCCTTTGGAAAAACTCAAAGGGGATCAATCAAACACTTTCCAATGTTATTTTTTCGGCGTCAATTTTTCCTTTCCCCCCATATAAGGTTGCAGGACCTTGGGAATCAAAATGCTGCCATCGGCTTGCAAATTGTTTTCCAGTAAGGCAATCAACATACGCGGAGAAGCCACCACCGTGTTATTCAATGTATGCGCAAAGTACTTTTTACCATCTTTCCCATTCACACGAATTTTCAAACGACGGGCTTGAGCGTCCCCTAAAGTAGAACAAGACCCCACTTCAAAGTATTTCTTTTGACGGGGCGACCACGCCTCCACATCACAAGACTTGACTTTTAAATCCGCTAAATCCCCCGAACAACATTCCAATGTCCGAACAGGAATATCCATAGAACGGAATAAATCCACTGTATTTTGCCACAATTTATCATACCAATGCATGCTTTCTTCGGGCTTACAAATCACAATCATTTCTTGTTTTTCAAATTGATGAATCCGATAAACGCCACGCTCTTCCAATCCATGCGCCCCCTTTTCTTTACGGAAGCAAGGCGAATAACTGGTCAAAGTATAAGGCAATTCGGCTTCAGGTAAAATTTGGTCAATGAACTTACCAATCATAGAATGTTCAGAAGTGCCGATTAAAAACAAATCTTCCCCTTCAATTTTATACATCATGGCATCCATTTCGGCAAAACTCATCACTCCTTCTACCACTTGAGAACGAATCATGAAAGGAGGCACATAGTAGGTAAAACCTCGGTCAATCATAAAATCACGAGCATAGGTCAAAACCGCCGAATGTAATCGGGCAATATCACCTTTTAAATAGTAAAAACCATTTCCCGAAACACGGCGTGCGCTGTCCAAATCAATACCGTCTAAAGCCTCCATCATATCAATATGATAAGGGATTTCAAAATCGGGGACCTTTGGATCTCCATAGCGTTGAATTTCAACATTTTCGCTGTCATCTTTCCCCACGGGGACAGATGCATCAATGATATTAGGAATCACCATCATGCGGGTGCGAATTTCAGATTGCAGTTTTTCTTGTTCAGCCTCCAACACCAAAATTTGGTCCCCAATTTTTTGACTTTCAGACTTCACTGATTCGGCTTCTTGCTTTTTCCCTTGACCCATCAACGCCCCAATTTGCTTGGACAACTGGGTACGACGTGCCCGCAATCTTTCCACTTCGGTAATTGCCGCACGATTCTTTTTATCCAAGTCAATCACTTCGTCAACCAAAACCAATTTTTGGTCTTGAAATTTCTTTTTGATGTTCGCCTTTACCAAATCTGGATTTTCACGAATCAGTTTAATATCTATCATTTATAACTCCTTTAAATAAACAACGCCACAAAGCGTCCAAACACAGGATACAGGGTCCCCACAAACCAACCCACGATATCCACGCCTATTGCGGGCAAAAGCAATAATACTCCAAATAAAATAAAAAGTCCATATTTTTCTAGTTCCTGATATTTATTCGCCAACTTTTGGGGTAAGATAGACCAAAGCACCCTGCCCCCATCCATAGGGAGAATCGGCAACAAATTAAAGCACGCTAAGAAAAGAGAAAATTGCACCCCATTTTTGATATTTTGCATCACCCATTCTGTGAAGTGAGCCTGAACAGGCAAAACCAACAACAGCACTTTCCCCACCAAAACAAAAGCAACAGCCAATAAAACATTGGAAAGAGGCCCTGCCAATGCCACCAACCCTGTATCCCGTTTAGGGTGATTCAAGCGGGAAAAATCAACAGGAACAGGTTTGGCCCATCCAAAAAGGACAGGAGACCCCATAACCCACAATCCCAAAGGAAACAAAGCCGACCCAATGGGATCAAAATGACGTACAGGATTTAAATTAAGGCGTCCCATCAACCAAGCTGTTCTATCCCCTAACCTTAACGCCATATAACCATGGGCGACTTCGTGTATAATAATGCATAATAACAAGGGGATAACCCAAGTCGTTAATGTATAAATTGAATTCATTTTTTATCCTTTTTTTATTTGACAGGCAAACAATCTTGATGCTTCTTTTTCAATTTTGCACACAAATTAGCGGCCCGTTCTTTTGTTGGGAAATCACCGATTTTGAGCCGATAGAAAGTCCCTTTGCCAGAAATCTCAGCCTTTTCAATATCCATTGGCATATTGGACAATAATTTTTTGTGCTTTGCCGAAATAACTTTCCATGTTTTTTCCACTTTCTTTTTATCCGAGGAGGAGAAAAGTTGAATCCGCCATTTTTCATGAGAGGAGACCTTTGGGGATACTTTTGTGGAAGAAGTAGCCGCCTTTTGAGAAAGCGTTTTTTCTTTTGCTTGCACAGGCGGCGTTTCCTTATGAGGAGGCTCTTCTGTGATAATTTCTATCGTTTCAGTGGAAAGTTCCACTTCAGGAATTTCTTCGTCCGTCACAACAGGAGGGAAAACAGGAATTTCCTCTTGTGTTTCCACCAATTTTTCCACACGCACAGGGACCGTATCTTGGGTCAAACGTGTATAAATTTCCTTATCTTGATCAGGAATAATCGCCCCCCCTGGATTTTCGGGTTTTACTTTAACCGCATTGGGCGTTGGGGCAATAGAAACAACCTCCCCTTTATCCATTGGCATTTTCAGTAAAAGCCAAAAAACAACAATCAATGCCCCCAAAACCAAAGTCGTTAGCGAAAAGACAATCCAAAATGTTTTGGATAAAGACTTTATTGCTGGTTCCTTAGGGGATTGTTCTGTATTCCATTCTTCCAAAAAATTAGGATTATCTGATTTTTCCGAAGCAGGTCCTATTGTTTCAGGTGTTTCTTCCGAGGACGTATAGGAAGCCCGTACTTCTGCTTCTTCATTTGCAACAGCCTGCTCTGTTTGACGACTCATCTGCTCAGAAAAAGCCCGAATCTTTTCAAATTCATCCATAATCTATTTCTCCTTTGTTATAATCTTTGACATTAGCAGTTTTTTTTAAACTTGTCCAGCATTATTTTTGGAGTCTTGTTTTTAATTTTTCAAAAGGATTTTCCTTGGGGGAAGACACCTCTTGATAAACAAAGCCATTTTGTTCATCTTCTTTTTTGGGAAAAGGCGACAAAGACAACCCAAATTGTTCAAACAAAACTTCCCGTAAATCAATCCGACCCCGTTCAATTTTATCAATGATTTCATCACTTTTTTGAGGGGGATTCTCCGAAAACAAAACATCTATAGGTGCCTTGACAGGGCTTTCAAATTCGTCTAAAGAAATAACGCTTTGATAAATAACCATGGCTTCAAACTGCCCCTTAATATGAACAAATTCATCACGATAAAGGGTGAGGTCTGCCGAAAAAGAAAGGACTTTCGGCAAATCAAACCTATCCGCCAAAGCCTGACATTCTTGGTCATCAAAAACAAAGTGCAAATTTTGAGGGGTTGTTTGAATCATACTAGCCACCACAACAAAAGAATTTTGTTTGATTTTTGTTTTTTTCATTGACGAACGCCTTTCTTTTATATATTATTAGAGTATTATAGCAAAAAGGAATCCTATGTTCAAGAAACTTATTTTAATTTTTTGTTTAATGCTGGGGGCTTGCGGATTGGAAACTTACCAAAGTGGTGATTTACCCGAAATCAAGCGTTTAAAAAGCATTCAAAAGGGGGACTCTAAAGAAAAAATGTTGCGGGTATTAGGAACGCCCAACTATACTTCTTCCCCGAATGAAGGCGTGGAAGACCTGATGATTTACGCTCAAATCAAAAAAGAAAGTCGTGTCTTTTTTAACCCAGAAATTGTTGATGAAGATACCTATGTTTATATTTTTGACGACACGGGGAAAGTAAAAGACATTCATCATTTCACAAAAAAGGACATGAAACAAGTTTCCTTTGAAACAGCCACGACAGAGATTGGGGGAGAAACGAAATCTGTATGGGAAGAATTAGCCAACAACTTTGGCCGATATAATGCAGGGGGACAGGATTCAACGGTCAGGAGATAAGCCATGAGTGATTTATTTGAGGCAACCGAAAGCAAAAACACCTATTCGGCAAAAGACATTGAAGTTTTGGAAGGGTTGGAACCCGTCCGTAAAAGACCAGGAATGTATATTGGTGGCATTGATGAAAAAGCCTATCACCATTTGGTGGCCGAAATCATTGACAACGCTATGGACGAAGCCGTGGCGGGCTATGCCACCAACATTCAAGTCAGTTTAGACAAAGACAATTATGTTTGTATCACCGATAATGGACGGGGAATTCCCGTGGATCCTCACCCTAAATTCCCCAATAAATCAGCCTTAGAAGTCATTACAACCACCCTTCATTCAGGGGGAAAGTTTGGGGGCGGTGCCTATAATGTTTCGGGGGGATTACACGGGGTGGGGTTATCCGCCGTCAATGCCCTGTCCAGCCATCTGATTATAGAAGTAGCCAAAGACAAAAAACTGTATCGCCAAGAATATCATCGGGGGGTGCCTGTGGCACCTGTGGCTTGTTTAGGGACCGTCAGCAATCGGCGGGGCACTTCGGTCAAATTTATTCCTGATACCGAAATTTTTGGGGAAACGATTCGTTTTAAACCGGCCACTCTCTTTCGCATGGCCCGTCAAAAAGCTTTTCTTTTTCGGGGGGTGGAAGTGCGTTGGTCCTGTGCGCCTGAATTGATACAAGGGGAAGACAAGACCCCCACAGATCAGATTTTAAAATTCCCCAATGGGGTCGCTGATTATTTGGATTTCCTCACTCAAAATCGCCAAATGACAACCCTGAAGCCTTTCACAGGGCGAGTGGAATTTCCCAACAATCAAGGGGCGGTAGAATGGGCGATTTGTTGGCCCAATGATTATGGGGAGGCCTTTGAATACTCCTATTGTAATACAGTACCAACGCCTTTAGGGGGCACCCACACAACAGGAATGAAGATGTGCCTGACAAAGGGGATTAAAGCCTTTGCGGATATGGTGGGCAACAAACGAGCAACAGACATTACTTCGGACGATATTTTAAATACCGCAGGGGTGATGTTATCCGTATTTGTACGAGATCCACAATTTCAAGGTCAAACAAAAGAACGATTAGTCACAACCAGTGCGACCAAGTTGGTGGAAAATGCCATGAAAGACCCTTTTGACCATTGGTTGAGCCGAGATACGAAGTCCGCCAACGCTTTATTGGAATGGATTATAGAACGCAGTGAAGAACGCAAGCGCCACAAAAAAGCCGTAGAAACGCAACGAGCCAGTGCCACAAAGAAATTGAGGTTGCCTGGAAAATTGGCCGATTGTTCTCATAAATCCGTGGAAGGAACCGAGTTATTTTTGGTGGAAGGAGATTCAGCGGGTGGCTCTGCAAAACAGGCCCGCAACAGAACTCATCAAGCCATCTTGCCTTTACGGGGAAAGATATTGAATGTCATTTCGGCTAGTCAAGATAAAATCCACGCCAATGAAGAAATCAATGATATGATTGAAGCGTTGGGGTGTGGTCATCGGGAAAAATATGACGAAAGCAAGTTGCGTTATGAAAAAGTTATCGTCATGACTGATGCCGATGTAGATGGGGCCCATATCGCCAGTTTATTGATGAGTTTCTTTTATCAAGAAATGCCCAAATTGATTGAAAATGGTCATTTATTTTTGGCTCTCCCTCCCCTGTATCGGATTACACAAGGGGGAAAATCTGTTTATGCCCAAGACGATGCCGAAAAGGACAAGTTGTTAGCGACCACTTTTAAGGGGAAAAATGTAGAGGTTTCTCGGTTTAAAGGATTGGGAGAAATGCCCCCTTATCAACTGAAAGAAACAACGATGGATCCAGCCAAACGCACTTTGTTGAAAGTGATGATTCCCAATAAAAATTCCACCAACGAAGAAGAACAAGAAAATTCGGCCTACACCTCGGACATCGTAATGCGTTTGATGGGAAACAAGCCCGAATACCGCTTTCAGTTTATCCAAGAACATGCTAAATTCGTTGAAAATTTGGACATTTAAATCCCCATAAAACGGCCTTTACTTTTGAAAAGAAGGGACTTTTGGCGAGATTGGTTGAATAGATAAGCCACTTGATTCAAGGTGTTTAAAATCGCCTGATTTGCCTGAGGTTGATGAGCTAAAACAGAGGGAAGATTTTTATCATAGTCCAGTAAAAACTGATACGGATCCATCACAGGATTTTCTTTATCAGGAATCAGTTGGGGCATAAAATGGCGTATAAAAGCCCGTAAAGAGGCGGGTTCATTTTCAACCGAATATCCTATTTGCCTCAATAAATCTTTTACACTTTGTTTTGGGAAAAGTTTTTGTTCGCCTGACGGGAACAGACCAATTCCTTCTTGGGCGAGGACTTGCCAAGGGAACAAACGACCTGGATCATACCTTCTGGTCGGGGCGATATCACTATGCGCCACGACATTGTGGGGCAAAATATGATATGTCTTTATTATCTTTTTTGATAATTCTTTCAGGGCCTCTATTTGTTGGGAGGGATAAGCCCCTGTATGCCCCAACTGAGCATGCACCAATTCTATCCCCACCGAATGGCTATTGATGTCATCAATCCCCCCCCAAGTCCCAACGCCTGCATGCCAAGCCCGCTTATCTTCCTTTACCAGCTGAGTTATCGTGCCATCAAGGCCTATGATGAAATGCGCCGAGACACCTGTTTCTTGAAATACATGCATCAATTTTTCACAGGGGTACGCCGAACAATGAAAGACCAACATATCAATATCTATGGGCTTTCCTGTCTTTTTATCCCGCCGTTCATTATAAAGTGTTGCGGGTAAAAGTTTTTTGTGAATTTTTAACATGTTTCCTTTTCTCATATAGTCTGTCTTATCACTTTTTATTAAATTTGTCAATTTACCCTGCGCCAAATACAATAGTAAACACAGCCCCTTTTTTTCATAAAAAAATTTTTATTTTTTACTTGCAATTTGTTTTTTTATATGCTAAACTAATACCTGTCATTGAAAAATGCGGGTGTAGCTCAGGGGTAGAGCGCAACCTTGCCAAGGTTGATGTCGAGGGTTCAAATCCCTTCGCCCGCTCCATTTAAAAAAGTTAGAATAAGGGGGGACACCGTGATTGACTACATTATAGTTCAAGCAGGGGGAAGGGGAAGTCGTTTAGAAACATTGACGGCGAATAAACCTAAAGCACTGGTCCCTATTGATAACTTACCGATGATTTTTCATCTGTTTAACAAATACCCTCAGGCAAAATTCAAAATTATTGCGGATTACCAAAAGGAAACCTTCAAGCGTTATTTGAAAGTTTTTGCCAAGGTGGATTATGAAGTCATTGACGCCCCCAAAAAAGGGACCTGTTCTGGGATTCAAGAGTGCCTGAAAAATATCCCCGAAAAGACACCTTTCATGCTCATTTGGTGTGATTTAGTCCTGTCGCTGGGAGGGGGCACATTTTCGCCTGAATTTAATTATATTGGCATTTCCAAGGGGTTTCCTTGTCGTTGGTCGTATGTGGATAATACCTTTAAGGAAGAACCTTCGGCAGAAAATGGCGTTGCTGGTTTGTTTATTTTTAAAGATAAATCCGAAATTGCGGACGTTCCTGAGGAAGGGGAATTTGTCCGTTGGTTGGTCACCAAAAACATTTCCTTTAAGCGGTTTGACATGTATGGGGGATTGGAAATTGGAACAATGCTGTCTTATTTTCAAAATGAATTGAACAAACCCAAATGTCGGCCTTTCAATAAAATGGAATTTAAAGGGGACATTGTTTTAAAATATGCCATCAATGAACAAGGACAAAAACTGGCGCAAGATGAAATAGCATGGTATAAAAAAGTGGTCGCCTTGGGCTATCAAAACATTCCCAAAATATATGGCTATGATCCTTTGGTGATGGAAAAAATCAAAGGACAAAACATTTTTGAATACGCCTTTTTAACCAAAGGATTCAAGAGGGCTTTGTTGGACAAAATCATTACTGCCTTAAAAAATCTGCATAACTTGGTCCCGTCCCAACCAGCCAGCACAGACGATTGCGAAAATAATTACATCACCAAAACTTTTGACAGGCTGGAAAAAGTGTATGACTTGGTGCCTTTTGCCAAAGACGACTTTGTTATTATCAATGGGAAAAAGTGCACGAATATCTTTAAAATTAAAGACAAAATCATCGCAGACATACGGGCCATGTATCCCAAAGAATTTTGTTTGATTCATGGGGATTGCACCTTTCATAATATGATGATAGAAACCGAAGGCGTACGGCCAATTTTAATTGACCCAAGGGGATATTTTGGGCACACAAAATTTTACGGCGATGTGGATTATGATTGGGCAAAACTGTATTATTCGGTGGTGGGCAATTACGATCAATTTAATCGCAAAAACTTTTCCTTGGAAATCAAAAAAGACGAAGTGGAATTGATGATTATTTCCAATAATTGGGAAGAATTAGAGGATTGCTTTTTTGAAATGACACAAGCCGATCGCAAAAAGATAAAGTTATTACATGCGATTATATGGCTTTCCTTGACCACCTATGCTTGGGAAGATTATGATGCCATTTGCGGGGCCTTTTATAAAGGATTATTAGAACTTCAGGAATATCTTGACTATGCCAAATAAGTTGATTTTATCCCCCCTGCCCCATACTTGGATTTTTGATGTAGATGGCACGCTTTGTGTTCATAACGGATATAAAAAAGGGGCTGATATTATTTTGGACGGCGTCAAAGAACTTTTTGCACAAATTCCCAAAGACGATTTCATTATCCTCCTCACCTCAAGAAAAGAATCCGAAAAGGACAATCTCATAAAATTTATGCGGGACAATCATTTAAGGTTCAACCATATTATCTTTGATGCCCCCATGGGCGAAAGAATCTTAGTGAATGATGACAAGCCCAGCGGCTTAAAATGCGCCTATGCCCTTTCCAAAAAAAGAGATGAAAAATTAGAGATTCATTTAACAATAAACAAGGAATTATAAGATGTCGCCTTTCTTAAAATTGGTCAAAATAAAGTTTAAAAACAACCAAAAAATGAAAGTCGTTCAAATTTTTGGAAAAAATGTTTTGTATATGGTAAAATCCCCCAAAAGTAAATATACTTTTTCTTTTCACCACAAATCTGATACAGAAAATCCCGCCCCTGTTTTTTATTTAAAGATTCACGGGATTAAAGAATTTTCGTTGGATTGTTTTCAAAAATGGATTGACATTGCCCATGTTTTTCGGGCCAAAGTTTATATTGTTTGCGATGACGAAAAAACCAAAAAGGCTTTGTATAAAAAAATCAAGTTTTATGATGATTTTGAATTGATGGGAAGTAAAATCAAAGAACTCCTCCCCTATGGACGGGCTTTGGGGGATAAGGCTTGGTATAACGCCGTGTTGGCAAAACTCGCTATTTTCAGACATGCCCAAAAGCAAGGATACAAAAACTTTTGGAAAATAGATGCAGATGATACCGCTTTTTGCATGGAAAACAACGACATAGTTGATTGTTTAAAGAACGCCGAACGAATCGCCCAAAACAAAGGCATTCAGGCTTTTTCATTGGATATGCACACTTCAAAATTACATGGCAACCATTGGTCCTTTGGGATATGCTATATTGACAATACGGTGGATTGGTTTTCTATTTTCAAAAAATATATGAATACCGATTGGAAAGAAAAGTACAGAGAAAAATTTAAAGAGCCCATGAATTTAGATTGGTTCTTTACCTATTTAAGGGACGAAAAAATTTTAAACATCAAATCATTTTATATCAACGAATCATATTTTTACCATTATAATATGCCATTACGGTTAGATTTTCTTAAACTTTGTAAATGGACGCAAGGAAAGTTGATTTACCCTTTATTGGCAACTTTTCATTCTCCCTTTGCGCAGGTCCCTATCTTTAATGAAGTTCTCTGTATCGGAGATATGAGTCATAAAGATTCAGATATTTGCATCAAAAAAGAGGTCTTAAAAGAAGCGCGCTTATATGAATCCTGGTATAAAGATGATTTAACGATATTCTTTCCGCCCCAAGGGTTGGGGGATATTTTAATCGTTTGTGGCTTATTAAAAGAATACAAAAAGCAAAATCCCAACAAAAAAATTGTCCTGTGGGTCTTTAAACGTCATTTTTACGATTTAGTAAAACTGTACGCTGAAGACATAGATGACATCATTTTATGCGACAGAATCCCCCTTGACAGGCCCAACATCATCAATATCAATGACCTTATTTACAAAGATAAATCATTTAAAGACATTTACGATAATAATGCTTTATTTAAAGCGGCTTTCACGAAAGCCTTAGGTCTTGATGAAAAAACACCCCTATCTTATCCCAACATTGAAAAGCAAGAAGACGCTTCTTTGGCCAACACGATTTTTATTGCCCCTGACTGCGTTTCCTGTCCCAAAGTCATTGATGATTCTGGGTGGATAAACTTGGCCGACAAATTAAAAGAAAAAGGATTTGAGGTCATTTTTAATTGCTCTGATGAAAATAGATTTACCTC
Organism: uncultured Alphaproteobacteria bacterium; assembly: GCA_934216505.1. Classification (GTDB taxonomy): domain Bacteria; phylum Pseudomonadota; class Alphaproteobacteria; order CAAHEQ01; family UBA3637; genus UBA3637. Next base: position 18,227 of record CAKQBW010000009.1, on the reverse strand, counting down.
CTACAAAAAGGTCTTTTGGGACATCAAAACAACAATTCAAAAAGTCAATCAAATGAAGGCCTTTCTTTCCTACCGAAGTGGCTTAAGCGACATTGTGGGGGCTTTTTGCCGCCAAACACCACAATATGTCATCTATCCCGACAAAGTTTATGACATCAGAGGCTTTCAAAACCACGCAGAAGGCGCCAAGGCTTACCTTGAATTTTGTTCTATCAAACAAAACTTTGACAACAATAAAGTGCATGAATTGATGTTCAACGAAGGCACTTTTGATGAAATCCTTCGGCAATTTTAAAAATCAGAAATAATAAGCGAATAAATTTTTCACTCACTTCTGTGAAGATAGATATGGACTTGATGGTGTGCCATGCGCCCCGTTTTTTGTAATTGAACGCTTTTGGCGGACCAACTATACATGTTTTACCCCCCCCTCTATGGTTAGTTTAACACAAAAATGACTTTTGTCAAGTTATCAGGCTGAGCGTTTGTGCTTTCCCTTTAAAAGCACCCGCATCAAAGGACGCATATTAGATTTGAGTTTCAATCGTTCTAACTCCCCTTTGATAATCGCATCTTCGGCCGCCTTATCTGTTGTTCCATCGCATAAACGCACAATCAGAGGCATTTCTTTTTTATAACTTTGTGCCACCAATTTTTGAATTTCATCTTGTGTTTTTGTGCGATTTTCTTGAATAATTTGCTGAATTCTGAACAACCGTCTTTTGCGCCGTTCGCGTTTCAAACTAACTGAACGTGTTTTAGTATTAAGATACACTTTACTTTCAGCTAAAGCCGTTGCGTAATCCTTTTGGGCTAAGGCTGACCGAAAAAGTTTATATTTTTTAAAAGAATCTCTACCCACATGATAAAAAACATCTAACGCCAAAGCCTGCATAGGAATGGGTAAATCCACAAAATGGATTTCTTTAAATTCTGTATCCAAAGTATGCATTGCCTGATAGGCAAAATTTTTAGCAATTTTTTCGGCATCTCCCCGCGTAATAGAATAATCCATCAAAGTCGCATTCGTTTTGCTTGTCAGTTGAGATAAAAACAACGCTTTCTTTTCTTTGGATAAAGCCCGACCTTTATAATAAACGGTCGTATTATCCAACTGTTTGGTATTTCCCTCTATCTTGCTGCCATAGCCAATGGTCACCTTACTGTTGGCACAGCGATAAAAGCAAAGTTTTTCTCCTTCATTTTTTTTGAGGGTAGGAAAGTATGCCTGCCACAAACGATCGTACGCTATGGGGTAAGCAACAGGTGTTTTCGGGGGAAGTTTTGTTTCTTTACAGGACGCTTTTTTGGGAGGCAAAGAGGCTTCCTTTTTACGGGGAACACTCGGGGCTTTAGGCGTCCTCTTGCCCAACACAGGCTGAGCCACCCCCGCCACCATCAAACTGCCCAAAATTTTCAACATTTTTCGCCGTGTTAAATTAGGCGATGTTTCTTTTTTCATTTCTGACATAAAATCATTTCTCCTTTAAAAACATAAATTTATCATATCACAACTGAGTTAAAGTGTCAAGGTGCCCACAACTTTTGACTATTTCATCAATTCTTTAGCCAACTGACGAGATTTTTCCGTAATCGTTGCCCCACTCAACAACCGCGCAATTTCTTCCAATCGTTCGGTTTTATCCAAAAGTCGGACAGAGGTATGGGCCGTTGTCTCTGTATCTGCCTTTTGTACCAAATAGTGATGCTTACCAAAACCCGCCACCTGAGGCGAATGAGTAATAACTAAAGTTTGATGTTTTTCCCCCAAACGAGCCAATCTTTCCCCCACAGCCGAAGCCGTTGCCCCCGAAATTCCTGTATCAATTTCATCAAAAATTAAAGTGTTTTGATTTTCTTGAGCCAAATTTACCTTTAAAGCCAACATAAAGCGGGACAATTCTCCCCCTGAGGCACATTTATGAATCGGCGTAAAATCCGCCCCTTTATTTGTGGCCACCATAAAGACAACCTGATCAATTCCATTGACACAAGGAGGAACCGTATTCACCTCCACCTTGAAAGTCGCCTTTTCCAATTTTAATTCGGGCAACTCTTTCATCACGGCTAAAGTCAATTCTTGAGCGGCTCGCTGGCGACTTTGAGAGAGTTTTTGGGCTTCAAACAAAAAAGTTTCCTTAGCGGCAAGGACTTCTTTTTTTAAAGCAACTAATCTTTCTTCCCCATGGGTAATCCCTGCCAATTGTTTGGTTAAATCTGTCCGAAGTTGAGGCAAATCTTTTATCTCTGTATGATGTTTTCGGGCCAAATCACGCAAGGCAAACAACCGATCATCAATGACCGATAATTCCGAAGTGTCCCCCAAATCATTTAAACGATATTCCAATGTATCCGATAATTCAGATAGAATCGTTTGTGCCTCCGCCAACGTTTCTATTTCCTTATCAAAAGCCCCGTTTGTTATTTTATTCGCTGTTGTCAATTGGTTGTCCGCTTTACTTAACAACCGCAAAATCCCCTGTTCTTCATCATCAAAAAACTGATAGGCATTTTTGACATTTTCAATAATATGCTCGGCATTCATCAATTCTGTCCGCTTTTTGACCAACACTTCTTCTTCGTTTTCTTTTGGATTTAATTTGTCCAACTCGTCCAAACTTTCCCGTAAAAAAGTTTCATCGCTTTGCTGTTGCGCCAAATGCCCTTCAAAATCAGAAAGGACCTTTTCTTTGTCCTGCCATTGGCCCCAGACTTTAGACACAAGTTTCACCTGATCTGACAAATGACCATAGGCATCTAATGTCTTTAAATGGGTAGCGGGATTTAACAACCCATGCGTGGCAAATTGGCCGTGAATTTCCACCAAAGTTTCCCCAATGGTTTTCAATGTTGCAATACTGACAGGTTGATCACATACAAAAGCCTTGCTCTTACCGTCTTTATTCAAGGTCCGCCGAAGAACTAAATCTTCTTCACACATCAGCCCCAAATCGTCCAGTATTTTTAAAACAGGATGCGATTTTTTGACTTTAAAAGTGGCACTTACCACCGTCTGATCTGCCCCTTTACTGACAAAACGAACCTCGCTACGCCCCCCTAGCAACAAAGAAAGAGCGTCCAATAAAATAGATTTACCCGCTCCTGTTTCCCCCGTAAAAACACTCAAGCCTTTATCAAAGGTCAAACTTAAATGATCAATCAAAACAAAATGCTGAATATTTAAAGCCGTCAGCATACAAAATCCTTTTTATAGTTTTTTCGCCCATTTATTCCAAACAGAGTCAGGATAAAGTTTGGACAATTTTTCTTTTACCTGATTCATCTGATCATCCATACCCAAGGCCTTATAACAGGCCGCTAAACGATAAAACGCCTCAGGCCTTTGGGTAGATTCAGGCCAATGGTCAATTGTTTCTTGAAAACGATTCATGGCCGCTATATAGTCTTCATTTTTTTGGTAATACCGCCCCACAGACAATTCTTTGGCCGCTAAATAATTTTGAATCATCACCAACTTTTCCCGTGCATCAGGCGCATAAACAGATTCAGGGAAACGCATCAATACCGCTTTAAAACTTTCCTCAGCCTTTTGCGTCATCTCTTGCTCACGGGTGGGATCCGACATCTGTTCATAATAACAAAGGGCTTTTAAGTATAAGGCATAGGGCACATTCCTGTTACCTGGATGTAATTGCAAAAACCTTTCCAAAGACAACAACGATGCTGTATAATCATTCTTTAAATATTGGGTATAAGCCATCATAATTTGTGCCCGTTCAGACCATTGCGAATAGGGAAATTGTTGTTCCACTTTATCAAAATTTTCTATGGCTTTTTCATAATCTTTTTCCTTAAATTGACTATAGGCTGTCAAATAGAGTCCCTCGGGTGTTTCTTCATTTAAAGGAACAGAAGGCACCGTCGCACACCCCATCAACAATAACAATGACATAAAAACAAACTTCTTCATTCTTTTCCCTTTCTTTTTTTATGAGTTTAGCAATAAATCATTTTGATTTCAAGTCTTTTTATTTTAGACTTGACAAAATCTTTTTTTTATTGAAAAATCTTAACGACTCTATCAAAAGGAAAACAAATGCCAATTCAAAATTTTACCTCAGGTATCTTACAAAACAATAACTATCTGGTATGGGACGAAGACACACTGGAAGCCGTTTTAATTGATTGTAGCGCCCCCAATCAGGATATCATTGATTTTATCCACGAAAAAGAACTTCATTTAAAGTTTATTTTACTGACACATGGCCACTTTGACCACATCATGGGCGTTGATTTTTTTCAAGAAAAACTAAAGGTAAAGGCGTATCTGAACAAAGAGGACAAGCCTTTAGTGGATAACTTTAATACTGCTTTGGACAGATTTCATCTGCCCAAAATGCCCGCCCCAAAAATCAACCATTTTTTTGGAAAGGACACACCTTTTTTCTTAGGAAAAGAAAAAATTAAAATTTTCACTACACCTGGCCATACCAAAGGGGGCACTTGCTTTTTCATTCAAAATTGCCTTTTTTCTGGGGATACTTTATTTTACGGGTCCTATGGGCGAACAGACTTTTCAGAAAGCAATCCCCAAGAAATGCAAAAAAGCCTGAAATTTTTGTTTCAACAATTCCCCAATACGACCCTTGTGTATCCTGGACATGGGCCTGCGACTACCATTGAAAAAGAACGGCCCCTTTACGAATAATAATTTTTTTCTTGACTAAAAGAAATTTTTGATTTATTCTTCAATAAAAGGGGAAAGAAATGGACACTTCTACTGTTTTACTCTTACAGGTTTATCAAGAACTTTTCAAAAGAAAGGTGGTGTTGCCGAACGCCCCAGAAATGACGATTCCGGAACCAGAGCAAGTGATGGACACTTTTGACAAAGAAAAGGCTCGTCAAGAGGCAACTGCCGTTGTGGCATATTTATTGGGCCAAAAGGACACCTCTCAAGTAAATTGGGAAAACTGGGATCACCTTTTCCAAATGGTTAAAAAGTATTACGACAACCAACCTGAATGGAAAAAGATATTGTTGGATTACCTGAAATACCTGCTAGCATTTGAATCCGAAGAAAATATCAGGATACAACAAAATCTCACCCATGAAATTGAAATGCTAACAAACTCAGAAAAAGGCTAATTCATTTTTTATTTTTCTTTAAATACCCAATGACCGCTGTTATAGAGGCGGGTGTAATTCCCCGCATGCGTCCCATAGCCCCGATTGTTTGAGGCCGTTCTTTTTCCAACCGTTCCCGAATTTCATTGGACAATCCCCCCACCTGATAATAATCTATTTTTTCGGGAATTTTTAAGGCTTCATCTTTTTTAAAATCCACAATATCTTGATTTTGACGGGCTAAATACCCTTGATAACGTCCCTCAATCATTAACTGTTTGGCAATTTCTGCGGGGATTTTTTCCAATTCAGGAAACACTTTTATCAAATCTGTCCAACTGACCTCAGGGTAAGCCAACAAATCAAAAGCCGTTCTTTTGTGCCCATCTACATTTACCAAAAATCCCATTTGTTTTAATTGTTTGGGGGACTTTGAAAGGGATTGAATCAAACAACGTGCCTGATTTAATTGCTTTAATTTCATTTTAAATTCTTTGGCCCGTTCTTTGCCCACACAGCCCACTTTAATTCCCACGGGCGTCAAACGTAAATCCGCATTATCCGAACGCATTGTCAAACGATACTCGGCCCGTGAAGTAAAAAGGCGATAGGGTTCATCTACCCCCAAAGTTGTAATATCGTCAATCATCACCCCTAAATAACTGTCTGAACGGTCCATGGTGAGCCTTTTCTTTTTTCCCAACGCTCTTAAAGCCGCATTCACGCCCGCTAATAATCCTTGCCCTGCGGCTTCCTCATAGCCTGTCGTTCCATTGATTTGACCCGCCAAAAATAACCCAGGGACCTTTTTGGTTTCCAAGGTCAATTTAAGTTCCCTTGGATCCACATAATCATATTCTATCGCATAAGCATAACGCAGAATTTTTACTTTTTCCAGCCCAGGAATAGAACGCAAAAAAGCCTCTTGAACATCTTTGGGCACACTGGTAGAAATACCGTTGGGATAAATGCTGTTGCCCGAACGGGTTTCGGGTTCCAAAAAAATATGATGACTCTCCCGCCCTTTAAAACGAATCAACTTTGTTTCAATGCTGGGACAATAACGGGGCCCTGTTGAGGTAATTTGCCCGTCAAACAAAGGGGCTCTGTCCAAATTGTCCAAAATAATCTTATGTGTTTCGGGCGTGGTGTGCGTTATCCAACACGGTACTTGCTTTTGTTTTAACTTTTTCGTTCTGAAAGAAAAAGGTTGTGGCGGATTGTCCCCGTCCTGTCTTTGGCACTTAGACCAATCAATAGACTCTTTATCCAAGCGAGCGGGCGTCCCCGTCTTTAACCGCCCCAAAGTCAGCCCCAATTTTTGAAGTGCGGGTGTCAATCCATAACAGGCAGGCTCCCCAAACCGTCCCCCTTTTGTTTTTTCGGCCCCAACATGCATCACACCATTTAAAAAAGTCCCTGTTGTCAAAACAACGGCCTTCGCTTTAATGTCTTGATGATTTGCAACCACCCCAACAACCCGGCCTTTTTCCACCAATAAATCTTCCACGCTGGCTTCCAAAAGAGTCAAGTAAGGATAATGCTTTAATTCTTGTTGCATATATTTCATATACAATTTTTTATCGGCTTGCGCCCGAGGCCCTTGCACAGCGGGTCCTTTGCTGGCATTCAACATACGAAATTGAATCCCCGCTTTATCTATCACGCGTCCCATCACACCGTCCAGCGCATCAATTTCACGCACCAAAGTACCTTTTCCCAAGCCCCCAATGGCTGGATTACAGGACATATCCCCTATCGTCTGAATATGGTGCGTTATCAACAAAGTTTGAGCCCCCAAACGCGCCGCCGCCGCGCAAGCCTCACACCCCGCATGTCCGCCCCCCACGACAATAACATCATACTTTTTCATTTTATTTCCTCTAATTTAACTAATACTCGGAATCAAAACATTCAAAAACAACAGCATCATTATTATTCACCCCCTCTGTTGCATAAATAACAATATAATCCCACGTTTCAATAAACAGAACCACCCCCAAGACAATTAAAAGCGCAATAAAACTTTTATTTCTTTTTTGAATCTTTATAATTTCTTCAGGCGAACATTCGTACCTATTTTTTTCATCTTTAAAAATAACCTTCTTATCATCGGAAAAAACTAGTTTTACATATTTCTTCACTATTTTTCCTTCTTCTTTAAAAGTAATTCTAACCTTTCCCCCTTTCCTTTTAATAGCGGTTATCACCGAGAAAATCGTCAAAATAATAATAGCAGGACAACCCAATAAATAGATAATCACTCTTATGTTGATCAACATTCGTTCAAAGGGATCAGCAAAGACCCGAGAAGAATTATCAGGCTTAGCCAAAGGAAGACCAGCCTCTGAAGGAACCTGCACCGATACGGAAGAATTATCAGGATTGGCCCAAGGAAGGGTCTCATCCATAGGAGCCTGAGCCAATACACCTAGGGCCCCAAACAACACCCCCAAAAAAATCATCCATCCACAAACTTTCTTCTTCATACTTTTCCTTTCGTCAAAATATCTATTTCAGAAATTACTATTTCCCTATACAAAAATCTTTAAAAATAACATCCAGCAATTCATCTACTTCTATGCGTCCCGTGATACGCCCCAGCGCACGTGCCGCCAAGCGTAAATCTTCTGTTTTCAATTCTAGTTCAGGTACCTGCAAAGCCGATTTTAAATGCTTTACACATTCTTGAATCGCCGTCCGATAACGGGGGCGTGTCAAGGCAGGTCCCCCCGAAAAAGAATTCACCAAAATTTCCTTAATCTTATCCCATAACTTGGGGATTCCTTTCCCCGTTTTGGCCGACACGAAAAAATCCGTCTTATTTTCTTTCACCGCCCCCAAATCGGTCTTATTCCAAACATTCAATACTTTCTTGCCTTTTAATTCATCGGGCAATTTTGGGGGAGAAAGATTATTTTGAGCCTCCTGAACATACAAAATTAAATCCGCATCTTGGGCTTTTTTAACGGCCCGCCTAATCCCTTCGGCTTCTATTGTCTCGGCATGTTCCCTTAACCCAGCTGTATCCGCCAAAATCACAGGAAAGCCCGCCACATCTAAATGCGCTTCCACAATATCACGGGTTGTCCCCGCAATTTGTGAAACAATCGCAACTTCTTTTTTGGCCAATGCATTAATTAAACTGGACTTTCCCACATTAGGCACCCCCACAATAGCAATTTGAAACCCTTCCCGCAACCGCTCTCCACGATGTTCATCATTCAAGTGGCGTTCCATTTCTTGGATTAAAGTCAAAATATCCCCATCAATTTGCTGTTCTTTTTCAGGGGGAATTTCCTCCTCAGGGAAATCAATAAAAGCCTCCGCATACGCCAAATGATGAATCAACTTTTGCCGCCATGATTCATAAAGTTCCCCCAACTGACCATCCATTTGCGACAAAGCCTGACGCCGTTGTTGCTCTGTTTCCGCATGCACTAAATCCAACAGACCTTCTGCTTCGGTTAAATCCATTTTTCCATTGATAACAGCCCGACGAGAATATTCCCCCCGTTCCGCAGGGCGCAACCCCTCCATTTCAGACAACGCTTGCATCACAGAATGAATCACCCCTCTGCCCCCATGCACCTGTAATTCCACGACATCTTCCCCTGTAAAACTATGAGGCGCCTTGAAGTACAACACCAAAGACCGATCTAAAACCGTTGGACCATGTTTTAAAGCGGTAAAATAAACATGATTGGGTTCAATCTTTTTCAAATTGGAAAGTGTTTTGAGAGCGTGTTTGGCCTGAGGTCCTGACAAGCGAATAACGGCCACCCCTGCTACCCCTAATCCGCTGGCCAACGCATAAATGGTATCCCCTGATTGATACATTTAAATCCCCTCCAATACCTTGTAAATTTCCCCCCGCACATCAGGGATGCCCAAACCATTTTCACTGCTCGTCAAAATCATTTCAGGATAGCACGCCACATGCTTTTTCCCCTCTGCCATCGTCTGTTGATAAACCAATTCTAAATCTGTTTTCTTGACTTTATCAGATTTTGTCAAAATCAGTTGATAACTCACTGCGGCTGTATCCAACATTTTCATAATGTTTAAATCCACTTGTTTGAGTCCGTGGCGAGCATCAACCAGCAAAAAAACACGTTTCAGTTGCTGTCGTCCCCGCAAATACGCATGAATCAGTTGTGTCCAGGTTTGGACTATTTTTCGGGGAGCACTGGCATACCCATAGCCCGGTAAATCCACCAAAAAAAACCTGTCTCCTACATTGAAAAAATTGAGTTCCTGAGTACGACCTGGCGTATGACTGGCCCGTGCCATCTCTTTGCCCGTTAAAGCGTTAATCAAAGTGGATTTTCCGACATTGGAACGTCCCGCAAAAGCAATTTCAGGGAGCCGCAAAAGGGGCAAATCATTTTCTGACCTCACCCCTCGGGCAAATGAAACACCCCGTTCAAATAATTGTTTTCCCCGCTCTTGAAAAGCCATTATTTCACCTTTCGCATAATGTATTTTTGCTGGGCGATGGACAAAATATTACTCCAAGTCCAATACAAAATCAATCCCACAGCAAACTGTCCCATCATAAAGGTAAATAGAATAGGCATCCATTTAAACAGGCTCATTTGGGCTTTATCTGCCCCAGCCGGTTGAGGCGTTAATTTTTGTTGGATATACATTGTTATTCCCATTAAAACAGGCATGATTCCTAAATTCAGAAAACTGGGAATCGGCCATGGAACAAGCCCAAACAAAGTGAAAACAGAACTCGGATCGGGCATAGACAAATCCTGAATCCACCCAACAAAAGGAGCCTGACGCATTTGCAACGAAACAGACAAAACTTTATATAACGCAAAGAAAACGGGGATTTGAATCAACATCGGTAAGCACCCCCCTGCTGGATTCAATTTTTCCCGTTTATAAAGGGCCATAATTTCTTGCTGCATACGCACACGGTCGTCCTTATAGCGGTCTTGAATTGCCTTTAACTGAGGCTGTAATTTTTTCATTTGCGCCATAGAAACATAGGATTTTGTCGCCACAGGTAGCAAAGCCAGCCGCAACAAAGTAGCGAACAATAAAATCGCAATCCCCATATTTCCCACCAAAGAATACAACCATTGTAAGAAATACAGAAACGGTTTCGTCAAGAAATAAAACCACCCAAAATCTATCGTTAAATCAAATTTGGGAATTTCATAAAGTTTCATATAATCATTGATTAAATCTAAATCTTTGACCCCCGCAAATATGCGTGTTGTTCGCACAAGTGTTTGCCCCGACAACAATAAAATATCTCCCTGCTTAAAGGAGGCAACATAATCTCCATTTTCCAAGGTATTTTTAATTTCAACCGAGGTATTTCCTTCGGGAATTAAAATGGTTTGCCAATACTTATCCGTTATCCCCGTCCAACCGTCTTTTGTTTGATAAGAAATAGATTCTTCATCAATCGTTGAATAATTATTTTCTTGAAGTCGATTATTCGTCAAAGAAACAAAGCCTGTATGTACCACAGAGCGATTTTCATTGATATCCCCTTTGGCTCGCACCACTTTTCCCGTTAAAGAGGCCATCATATTTTGGCCAGAGGTATTTTTGATTTCATCTTGAAAGGTCATCATATAATGATCGTCTATACGAACTGTACGGGTCAATTTTAAATCCCGACTTTGGGCCCCAAAAACAAGAGGCGTATCAGGGGTTAAAATTTTCCCTGATTGTAAAGTCAAAGGTAAAACTTTTCCTTGTACAACCCAATTCACCTCAAAAGAATACTTATCCGTCAGTAGCTGAACATCAGGACTATCGGGTTTTAAAGTTTCTTTATATTGAGTCAATTGCAACGCATTTGAACCTGAACCATCACCATAGATAGTTCCTTTAACAAATTGATTTTCAACGGAAAAAACTTTTTCTTTTTTTATAACAGAGGTTGTGGGTAAAATAACTTCCTCTTGCTTTTCGGCAACCTGTTGAACAGGCACTGAAGGTGGCAAATTTTGAACTGTACGAGAAGGAAAGATATATTGAAAAAGCATCAATATCGCAATAATAATAACGATAGCCCACATCATATTTTTTTCTTCGGACTTGATTTGATTTGGATTTTGTTTCATTTTTATTCCTTTGTTAAAGATAGTATTTTACAAGAAAGCCAAAAAAAAATCAATCTAAAACACAAACAATAATTAAATTATTGACTTTAGGGACAAAAAAAGATAAAATAAGACCATGTTAAAATATCAACTTATCGCCACACAAAATAAAGCCCGCAGAGGAATTTTAACCACGGCTCATGGCCAAGTGAATACCCCCGCCTTTATGCCCGTAGGAACTGTGGGGACCGTTAAAGCGATGACGGTGGAAGCAGTTGCTTCAACGGGGGCCGAAATTCTATTGGGAAATACCTATCATCTGATGCTCCGTCCTGGGGCCGAAAGAGTGGCCCACTTTGGGGGACTCCACAAATTTATGAACTGGGACAAACCCATTTTAACGGACAGTGGAGGATTTCAGGTGATGAGCCTTTCGGGACTCAGGAAAATCACAGAAGAAGGCGTGGCTTTCCGTTCCCATATTTCTGGGGAAAAGTTTTTTCTGACCCCTGAACGGTCTATGGAAATTCAATACTTACTGGACTCTGATATTACAATGGCCTTTGATGAGTGTATCAAATTACCCGCCTCACACCAAAAAGTTAAAGCCTCAATGGAAAGATCTATGCGGTGGGCCAAACGGTCCAAAGTAGCCTTTCAGGACCGAGAAGGCTACGGCCTGTTCGGCATTGTCCAAGGGGGCACTTACCAAGATTTACGACTCGCCTCTGTTGCGGCTTTAAAACAAATCGGATTTGATGGGTATGCCATCGGGGGGCTAGCTGTCGGAGAAACGCAAGAAGAGATGTTTAAAGTATTGGATTATACGGCGCCTGCTTTGCCCGAAGAAAAACCTCACTACCTGATGGGGGTGGGTCGCCCCAGCGATATTATCGGGGCTGTCGCCCGTGGAGTAGATATGTTTGATTGTGTGATGCCTTCACGGTCGGGTCGCACCGGCCAAGCCTTTACAAGTCATGGGGTTTTAAATATACGAAATGCCTGTCATATAGACAGTTTAGATCCATTGGACTCAACCTGTTCTTGTCCCACTTGCCGCCACTATACTCGGGGATACCTACACCACTTGTTTCGGGCGGGAGAAATTTTAGGCAGCATGCTTTTGACTTGGCACAATATTCATTTTTATGAAAACTTTATGAAGCAAATTCGCCAAAGCATTGAAGAAAATCAGTTTGATGCCTTTTATAGTCATTTTTTGGAGTGTTATAAAAATGACCGAAAAATGTAAAGACACAGACGAATTCAAACAATCTCCTCGCTCACGAAATTATGAAGGGCTGAATAATTTAAGCAATGAAGTCCAAAAACTAGCTCGCCCTCTTTTGGGAAAAAATGGTTTTACACAAGTGGAATTATTGGCCCATTGGCATGATATTTTGGGGGAAGAATTGGCTTATGGAATCAAGCCTGTTTCTTTGACTTTCCCCATGAATCAAAGAACAAATGGGACATTAAAAATACGCACAGCAGGAGGGGCTTTTGCTTTACTTTTTGAACATCAAAAAGGACATGTCATTGAACGCATCAATACCTATTTTGGCTATCCTGCGGTGCGCCAAATCAAGATTGAACAAGGGGGCGTCAAATTAAACCCAACCCTCACCCATGAACCCGAGTGGCCTCTGGACGAAGAAGAATTAGCCACTCTCATGAAGAAAGTAGATGGCATTCAAGACGATGAATTGCGTCAAAAAATGATTGATATTGGTATGGCCCTTATCCGAAAAAATAAAAAACAATGACGTGGGGAAAAATTATTGGGAGTTGTGTCTGTGTTTTGGGATTTTTCTTGATAATGAAGAAAGAACCTTGCCTTTTCTATTATCGGGGAAAATGTTATACTTGTACAGATAAAAATAATTTTTGGGTGGGATTGCCTGAAAATTGTACGCTCTGCCCCCATCGTTCGGCGCAGTACAATGATTCTCATTCTGTGGTACGATGGGCGTGTTTAGGACAACAAAAAGAAAAACAAGAAATCCCTTTTCAAAATCGTGTTCCTTCTTCTTGCCCCCCAAAGGCACCTCTACAGGACATTTTAGGCCATTGCTATCCCTGTTCAACGACCCAACCTGTCCGTTTAGAAAATCCACGAAAAAATGTGTGTCAGGGAAAACGCTACCTGACCAAATTCAGATTGTCCGAAAAATCACATCTATGTCCGCCTCTGCACAAAATCAAAAATCCAGAAATTTGCTTCAGTTGTCGGGGAACTTGGATTCAAGAAAAATGCCTTTCTTTTTCAAACGAAACGCCCCGTTATTGTACAGAAAACACCGATTGTCCTTCAAATGAATATTGCTACCCATTTCGGTATCAATATCATGGAAAAACAGGCGTGTGTCGCCCTCAAACTTTTCAAAAATGGATTTGCTCTGACACAGATGGCTATACTCCTCAAACAGCGCGTCTTTTTTGCGAAAGACAAGGAGCTCATTTGGCAGATTTAAATTCAATCATGGCCCAAAAAACAAACATTTTAAAAATTTGCCCTCACGAAAAAATTTGGATTTTTTTCAAAGAAGGAAGTTTGTTTTTGGGGTCCATCAAAGACAACTACCCCATCACCAATGAAGCCCTAAGCGCCAATGAGGGTGGGGATAATTTTTATGCTTTATGTCAAAAAGATTAGTCTTTTTTCACAAACAAATTACAATGACAATGTCCCATTTCGGCAATTTCTTTTTGGTGTTCGCCACAGGGACAAAAGCCACGGGAAACATCACAAGGACAACACCCATTACAGGCATTCAAGCACCGATTAATAATTTTATCCGCAAAGGGAGAAAGTTGATACCCTTTGGCTTGAGCATATAATTCCACAACATGTTTAAAGTGTTCGTTTGTCATTTTCAATCCTTTCATTACAAACTTAAAATAACTATCGCATAAAGAGCCACCACAGAATAAACAGCAGCCACCATATCGTCCATCATTATTCCGAAAGCATTATGAACTTTTTGGTCATAATAACTGGCGGGCCATGGTTTCAGTATATCAAATAATCGGAAAAAAGAAAAGCCAAAAATAAAAATAATTGGATTTAATACTTCAACAGGCAAACAACAAAAAATCAGCATTTGTGCCACAAATTCGTCAATTACAATATAGCCTGGATCCTTTTCAGATTGATTTTTAATCATCTCAGGAATCATTTTAAGTCCCAACAAAAATCCAATCAACACAACACCCCAGCGCACATAAGGGAGATTCATCAAAAGAACAGATAAAATCACCCCCACCAAAGACCCCCACGTGCCTGGGGCCTGTTTTATCAACCCTACCCCCATCACTGTTGTCGTCAATGTGGCGGGATTCTTCAATGAAAGTTTAGACATTTTGTTCTCCTTCTGATGAGACTTCATTTTGCATTTGAACACCTTCAAATTCCTTGTCCAGCAATTGAGAAACATCTGGCAAAGAACTGTTTTCTTGGACATTTAACCTGACCAAACGCATATTGTTTTTATCCATAAATTCTTTCACTTGCTGTTCTTGTTCAATTTGACCATCTAACAGAACAATAACAGGGATAACTTCGGCCTCTGATTCCATTTTTAAAAGATTTTCTTTTGCGGCCAACACCTTTTTCAACAGAGGCGTAGAGGCAATCGCATTCGCCCAAACTGTTTCAGAAACAGGTTCTTTCATTTCAACTTTCCATGAACCAGAATAACTTAAAAAAGTAATCAATAAAGCCTTAATATCCGCAGAAACGGTCAAAGGAATCATAACATTTTCCAACAACACATGCGGGAAAGCCGTCAATCCTTTGGCTTCAGCCAACTTTGTAATCGTTTCCACCGCCTGTTTCTCCAATTCAAGAGTGGCGGAACTTTGCTCTTCCGCAACAATTGCTTCCTTAGAGGATTGAATCTGAAGATCCTCATTAAAACTTGGATTTTGAGTCATTTGGGCCGAAACAGCAGGCGTTGGAATATACATCATGCTTTTTCCTTGGGAGGGCATCGCCTGAGGAACAAACCCTTTTACAGGCACAAAGGGGTGATCTGACACCGCCTGTTGCACAATTTTTTCTGACTTTCTTCTTTTGAACCAATGAAACATAGATACCTCCCCCATTGCCCACACAGGCAACAACCATAAAAATTGATACTTATCTAACCCAAAAAGTCCTGTCTTTTGGGTCATCACATAGACAAGGACACATGTCCCCGTCCAAAGTGATGACAAAATCCAAAAAAACATCTCTCCCCCTTTTTTTCTTTACCGACCCTGTTGTTGATTTTTAAGAGCCACTTTCAAGTCTTGCTTAGCCTTTCCTCTTTGAGAACAAGCTTTAAGTATTCTTGCTAATTTTTCAGCAGTAATACTTTTATCACCAACAACCTGCGCAACAAATCCCACATCTACTTCGCTTATTTTCTTTTGTTTTGAAGTTGTGGTTTGGTAATAGATTTTTTCATCATCACCAACTCTCATCTTCATTTTCATATCACCCTTATCATTCAATGAAGCAAAAATGTTTGGATAACGTTTGATTAAATTTTCCTCTTCAGCTGTTAATTCCACTTTTTGTTGAGCAATTTTTTCAGCCTTTTTCTCGGCCTCAGTCCGCTTAATTTTCTTTTGAAAAAGAGGATTATTTACTTCACCCCCCTGACTCACAGCTGTCGGGGTATCTTGCACATTCACCTGAGATATCTGATGAGAATTTATATCCTCATTTTCCGCTGGTTGTTGCTCTGGTTGAATAGGAAGTTCCATTGATGTCGATTGATTCTGAAGCGTTACCTGTTGTTCGGGGTCTTGCTTTTGTTCTTCAAGAGGTTCAGGTCGCCCCTGTCCTTCTTGAGTAGAAACTTCAGGGTGTGGCTGTTCAGAGTCAGGCTGTTCTCTCGTTTCAACCGGGGCAACCGCTTCAGAAACAGGCACTTCCACTTCCACCTTATCCACAACACCATCATCCATTTCATTATCTATCCGATGCGCAAAAGAAACATCTGATGCCGTTTGAATCAACTGATTTAAATCTTGAGCTTTATAATCCGCTTGAGAACGATTCTCATATTCTTGCTGTATCTTATTTAACAGGTCCAACTGGTGCATATCTGTGGTATCTATGCCCCCCAAAATGGAACGCAATTCACCTAAATTATGCTGTGCCAACAAAGTATTTAAATCACGAATAGGCTCTTTCTCTGTCTTTACCTCTTCTTGTCCCTTCTCTTCTTTAGAATCAGCCCGTTCTTCTGTCGGTGAAACAGGTGTTTGATCTGATTTTTCCAAAGAAGAAACTTCAGGTTGTTCCATTTCGGGTTCGTTGTTTTGTTCCGTCTTCGGTTGTGGTTGTTGTTCAAGGGCTTGATCAGGAGTCAAACGAATGTCCTCTGGTTTAATTTTACCCGATTTAACATCTTGTAATTGCTGGCGCAAGAAAGCATTTTCAGCTTTTATTTCAGCCATTTGTTCTTTCATCGTCTGAAGTTCAAGTTGCATTTTTTTCACTTCTTTGACCAATTCTGCAATCATATCTTGAGAATTTACATTCGTGTTTTCCTTACCACTTTGCCAAGTCGCCAAATGGTTCAGCATAATATCAGGTGTGTAAGGCCCCTTGTAATCCGCAGGATACATCGCACGGAATAAATCAGGATTTTCATGAGCCACTGTAGCAAAATTATTCTTCAATTTTTTATTTAATTCTGCATTTGCGGGATCTTGCAAAGCCTGACGCAAATTTTCAATCCGCATTGCAGGATCCAAATGCGCTGATTTTGACCCAATCAATCCTTTATCCACTAATTCCTTAAAGATACCCGTTCCATCGGCCCTATCCTTATCCACCATTTTTTTGAGCATAGCTTGAATGGCTTGCGCCTGTTCAGGTGTTTGTACTTTCGGCGCTTGTTGAGGCGCAGGTTTTGCCCCTGCCTCCCCTTTATCAACCCCCACTTGCTTCAAATAACGGTCCAACCATTCCAACGGGAAAATTAAAGTTTGAAAAAGCATTTCTTGGCCAAATGCCTCTGGGGATGAAAAGCCCTTTCCAAAAGTACTGTCATTGAAATTTTTAACCGCATCAGCCAAAGAATCCAACAAAGCACTGCCACCTTTATCAGCCTTTTCCCCTTTTTCTTCGGCAGATTTATCAGGCATCTGAGAGGGTTGGTCTTTTCCGTGAGGCGTGGCCGTTTGCGTCTTTTCCTCCTCAGGTTTTCCTCCTTTATCCAAGCCCGCCAAACCAACAGGTTGCATTCCTTTGGGGGCATTTGCCAATTCAGGATTTTTATCCGTTCTGTTCCACAGAGCTTCCAACTTTTTCATGGCATCCCCACGCACCACCCAAACAGTTTGAGTGGCCTCAATGGGATTTTCGCCTTTTTTATTGGAATTCATCGCTTCTTTCGCCACCATTTCATTAAATTCAATCCCGTGGTCAATCAAGTACTGGCGCGCCATTTCTTGATCAGCTTCAGGCAAATTATTGGGGTTAAAATACCACGCTTTAGGTTTATTAAATGAAAAAGACTGAACATCATTATCTAAGCTAAATGATTTTACCTGATGCCGACACCAATTATCCCGCAACCCTGGACTTGTCCATTTTTGAATTTCCAAAGGCGTTGTATAAAGGGCTGTATTACGGGCACAGTACTTCCAAAATCTTTTCAGGTCTTTAACTTCTTTTCCACGCACAGACCATTGTGTTGTATCTTCCCCATTTTTTTCTGGCTGAATACCATGACTCGCCAAAATCTCTTCCGCTAAATCCCGTTCTTCTGAAGTCATATCAGAAGTATCAAAAGACCACACACCTTTGTTCTCTGTCCAAAATCCCTCTAACCCAGGGGTTTTAAAGGTTCTCTGTTCTTCCAAAGGAGGGAGTTCATCGTTTAATTCCTCTGTCTGTTCTTCAAGAGGTTCAGGTTGCACCTGTCCTTCTTGAGTAGAAACTTCAGGTTGTGGCTGTTCAGAGTCAGGCTGTTCTCTTGTTTCAACTGGGGCAACCGCTTCAGAAACAGGCACTTCCACTTCCACCTTATCCACAACACCATCATCCATTTCATTATCTATCCG
>CAKQBW010000008.1 GCA_934216505.1 uncultured Alphaproteobacteria bacterium | reverse complement strand
AATAGCCTATTTTTATATACCTGATATATAATTCTAGGCATGCCTGAAAATATATGCCTCCTATATAAAAACAGGCTATTGCAAAATAAAAATTATTTTAATGACTTATAGTACTAAAAAACTGTGGCGTGAAAGGGGCGAATAAAGGGGATAAATAAAAGGGAAAATTTTATAAAGCAGTTCCTTTGGGGGAATTTAAAAATTTTACCATGCTGTGATAAAGGGTAGGGGATTTTTTCCAACTTTAATAGTTGAGTTTTTTGGTTGATGAAATTCGTGTATTTTGTTAAACGTCCATCGCAACAACCCATTCAAAAATAGACCTAAAAATGAAGGGGCTCTTTCAAAAATTATAGATATGTGGGGGGATACCAAAATGGGTTCTTGCAACAGTAGCGATATGTTCCGTTGTTTTAAGCCACAAAACAACACAATTTCAGGCAGAAGTTTGGGCTTTAACGGCTTGTATCAGATATAAAAAAATCGGAAGCATAAACTTCCGATTTTCTTAAATGGTGAGCGCGGAGGGGCTCCAACCGCTTGCAGAACTCATTGATTTTATTGAATTTTTTCATATTTTTTCCTTTCAATGCATCACACTTTTTATTATATCGCATCACACCTAAATCGTACATGTTTTTTTAGCCTTCCCAATATTTTTTAGCTAATTTTAGAGCGGATAAAAATTAAAAGTAATACGTTTATCTATTAATCTAAGCCAAAACTCACTTCCCCAGAGATTTTCATTGCTTTTCAATGAATAATTCTGTATTATAAAGGCAGGAGGAAATAACAATGCAACCGGCTTTTTTACATTCTTTTGTGACGCGTTCTCATAAAGGCGTTTATGGAATTGTTCGTAAAAACAATCAGATTTTACTGATTCGTAAAGCACGCGGTCCTTATACAGGGCTTTACGATTTACCTGGGGGAAGTCCTGAGGCAGGTGAAACGCCCGAACAAACTGTGGCTCGTGAAATTAAAGAAGAAACAAACTGTAATTTGATTTCTTGCACTAACCAGCGTGAAAAAACAATTTTCTTTTCTCAATTTACCAAAGAATCGGGGGAAGTGGGATGCATGCAACATACGGGGATTTTGTTTGATGTAGAGGTGGCGGGAGAACCCACAACTCAAGGGGATGGATTAGATTCTAACGGGGCCGTTTGGATAGATATCAATACTTTGTCCAGTCAAAATGCAACACCTTTTGTTTTAATGGGCTGTGGTAAGGAAGTTATCAATTTAGCCAATGAAGAGGATTACCCTGTGGATGTAGCTGTGCGTGGGGAACCTATCCCAGAGGGAAGATGTCCTATGATTGCAGGTCTCTTTTTGTTCAACTCTAAAGGCAATATTATTTTGCAGAAGGTGGCTTTATCAAAGAAAACAGATCCAGGGAAATGGAGTTATTCTGCTGCGGGGCATGTGGATGCTGGTGAAACTTATGAACAGGCTGCCTTACGTGAATTAAGCGAAGAAATGGGAATCAAAGCAACCAAAATAGATTTTTTTGGAAAAGATTATACTTTAAAGAATGGAAAGCCACGTGCCTTTCATCATGTATTCAAGGTGATTTCTGATGATCCGATTACTTTTGATCCGACCGAGGTAGCTGAAGTTCAAGAATTTACAATCCCTGAATTAAAGCAAAAAATCACAGACCACCCTGAGCAATTCAAAGATATTTTTGCCCAAATTTTTATGAAAACGTTTAAGTAAGGAGGCAATATGTCAGGACCAGAAAGATTTAAAGTACCCGTTGGAATTTTCATAATGCTACGCCAAGACGATAAAGTTTTGTTACAGCTGAGGCAAAATTGCTCGTTCAGTGGATATTGGGGATTCGTTGGTGGCCATTTGGATGGGAATGAACAGGTTGTATCGGCTGCCATTCGTGAAGCAAAAGAGGAAATAGGTGTTGATATTCATCCGGACGATTTAATCTTAAAAACCATTTGCCACAGTAATAAAGGCGAAGAGTACCTGCAATTTTATTTTGAATGTTGTAAGTGGTCAGGTGATATTAAAAACAAAGAACCGAACAAATGTGAACGTTTAGAATGGTATGAATGGAATAAGACCCCTGAGCATACTTGTCCCTATTTGAAGGAAGCAGTAAGCAAAATCAATTCAGGAATTTCTTTTTACGAGGATACTTTTTAATGCTGAATAAACTTATTTACTTAACGACAAATCCTCATAAAGTTCAAGAAGCCAATGAATTTCTTGTTAAGAAATATGGGTTTAATTTGGAAATCATGAAACCTTCTTTTGAAGTGCTGGAGATTCAGGCAAAAACTTGTGGTGAGGTTGCTAAATTTAGCGCTAAATATGCTGCCGAAAAACTTGGTGTTCCGGTTTTAAAATCCGATTCAGGACTTTATATCGAAGCATTGGGCGGTTTGCCAGGACCTTATAATGCCTATTTTGACAAGCAAATAGGAACAGAAAAGTTTTTAGATATGATGAAAGATATCCCAAACAGGCATGCTAAATTGGAACATTGTTTTGCCTATTGTGAGCCAGGACAAAAACCTATCTTGTTTACAGGGGGAAGTACAGGGCGCATTTCTTATGAAGCCAAAGGAGAGAAAGGGCGTTGGCATGACAAGTTTTATATCCCTGATGGGGAAGAAAAAACACTCAGCGAATTACGTGCCATCAACCATGAATATGAGGCACAATTTTGGGGACATGCCCTAGATGATTTTGCCAAGTGGTATAAGGAAAAATTGGAAAAGAATCAGTTTTAAGGAGGTCATATGAAAATCACATTTGTCACAGGAAATATGGGAAAATGGGAAATCGGCAGGGATATCTTTACACAATATGGTTTGGAACTGGCTCAAGCCAAAATAGAAACACCTGAGATTCAATCTTTGGATGTGACAGAGGTTGCGACTTATTCGGCCCAATATGCTGCTCAAAAACTGAATACACCTGTGATTAAATCTGATGTGGGATACTACATTTCTGCGCTAGGTGGTTTCCCTGGACCTTTTATCAAATACATTAACCAAACACTTTCGGATGAGGATTTATTACGCTTGATGAAAGACATCAAAGACCGTTCTATGATTATTCGGGAATGTTTGGTCTTTGCTACCCCAGATGGATTCACAAAATGCTTGGTTCATGAACAGAATGCGACAATTGCCGAAAAATCTGATGGGCTTGGCAGTAGCATTGATAAAGTGATGATTTTGGATGGCTTTACAAAAACCAGAGGGACTTCCGATCCCAAAGAGGTTGCCGAATTTTGGAAAAAATCCCTTACCCTGTATCATGAAATGGCAAAATTCTTAAAAACGAAAGGATAACAAATGCAATTACCAGAACAAATTGAGTCAGAACGGATTATTTTAAAGCACCCCATAAAGCCAACCTTTAAGTTGGCTGAGGAGCTTTACGCGATTGTGGATAAATCCAGAAATACTTTACGCGAATGGCTCCCCTGGGTGGATAAAACGAACTCTGTGGAGGATGAATTTACAGGATTTTTGGTTGGTTCTTGTCAAAAAAATTGGGAAGAAGGATGTGGTTTTGCCTATATCCTCTATCAAAAAGAAACAAATCAGCCTTTGGGGGTTGTGGACTTAATTCATGTGCATGAGAAAAATCAATCCGCAGAAATTGGATTCTGGCTCTCCGATGATGCAGTTGGTCATGGTTATATGCAAGAGGCTGTGCGTGCTTTGGAAAGTGAGGCCTTTAAAAATGGAATCAACCGTATCATCATCAGAAACGATACTTTGAATGTGCGCTCTGCTCACGTGGCTGAACGTTGTGGCTATGTTCTGGAAGGTGTCATGCGTCAAGATATCTGGGATAAATACCATAATTGCTTGCGTGATACCAATATCTGGAGCAAACTCAAATCCGAATGGGAAAAGGAACTAGCATGACGCTCTTTTTAAATGGTGGAGGATGTGGGGAACAGGTAAAGGAGAGCTATGCGCTTTTGAAGCAAAAAGTGGATACAAATAAGCCACTTCTTTACATTCCTTTAGCGATGGAAAAAGAAAAGTACCCCAGCTGTTTGGAATGGATTTCGGGTGAACTCGCAGATTTTTATTTTCCAAAAATTGATATGATCACCTCAGCCGAGGAACTCTGTGCCAAAAATTTAGCTCACTATGCTGCCCTTTTTATCGGGGGCGGAAATACTTATAAACTTCTGGCAGAACTGAAATCCTGCAACGCATTTTCAAAAATCAATGCCTTTTTAGAACAAGGGGGAATTGTTTTTGGTGGAAGCGCTGGAGCGATTTTGTTTGGAAAAACGATAGATTCTTGTCGTCACGCCGATCCAAATGAGGTGGGGTTGAAAAAGACCTCAGGCTTTAACAAAGTTTTTGGGGCTTATATTGGGGCGCATTATCCAAATGACGATCCTGCCAAAACTCAAAGAGCTACAGAATGCTTTACTGAACTTTCCAATGATGTCCCTGTTATTGCCCTTCCTGAAGAAGATACCTTGCTGATGAATCAAAATACCATCCAAATCGTTGGCTCTAAACCTTATCATTTGTTTAAAGATGGTTCCGTCCATCAATTGGAGCCAAATCAAATTTATTTTACTCAGGAATTCAGAAAATTTATTTTATCTTCCGAATGACTTTACAGGGAACCCCATATGCCAAAGTATTGTTTGGAATGTCTTTTGTCACAACACTCCCTGCACCAATGACAACGTTATCACCAATGGTAACACCAGACAGGATTGCCACATTTGCCCCAATCCATACATTACTTCCGATGGTAATATCTTGAACTGTTTGCCAAGCAGCCAAACGTTCTTTGGAATCCAAAGGATGTTGCGCAGTATAGATACCCACATAGGGACCTACAATTACATTATTACCAATTTTAATTTTTCCACCATCACCGATAGAAAGATGATGATTGAAATAACAGTCGTTCCCAATTTCTGTAAAGCAACCATAATCGCAGTTCAAAGGAAATTCAAACCAGCTGTTTTGCCCCAACTTCTTGAAAAGTTTGGGTAAAAGATCCTGATGAATTTTGCCTCTTTGATTAGGGGTAGAACTGTTAATTTTATATACTAATTCGGCAGCCTTTTCTTTTAAAACCAACAGTTCATCATCGTTTCCCTTATAGGGTGTATTTGGTCTAATTTGCTTCATTGTAATTCCTTCCTCTTCTTAAAGTACGTTAAAAACACAAAAAAATCAACTTATTATTTTTTTGTTGGGTTTAAAAATGAAGTCGTGAGGTTTTCGTTTGGCAGATGCACCAAAATATTTAAAAACAAGAAATAAGTAAAAAAAGTAAGCATTTGGAAGAATTAGAGGAAAAATACCCCCTACTTTTTTAATTACATACTATTTATACAGGATGTAAAAGTTAATCAGGTGCCCAAAATTTTTTATCTCTAAATCCCCTCTTATGACGATCATAGGCTTTGGCAATATGTCCCATATCCAATGCTTGATAGCCTTTTAAAGCTAAATCATATGCTAATATTGTTGCGGTTGGCCCCAAGACAATAATAACCAATTTATTCTTATCAACTTTTGATGCTTCCATCAAGATATTATCATACTCTTTAAACGCATCTACATTAGGAGCTGTTTGGTAGATAATTGATTTTACATTATCAAAAATATTATATTTAAAACTATGAAAGATTCCCTTACCATAAAACTTTGAAAAAGTTCTTATCACTATCATCCGAGAATAGTTAGATAAGCTCAAAGCAGACAGATAATCATCCTTTTCGGCTTCTGCAAATTCACCATAGGCCTCATCTACCACCAAATACGCCTTTTTATTTTTACACGATTTTATTAATTCTTCTAATTTTTCTTTTCCTATATATGTTCCACATGGGTTATGTGGATTTGGAATAATAAGCATGCTATTAGGACGTATTTTTTTAATTAGCTTTTCAATATCAACAACATAATTTAACAATGGAGTTTCAATCAATGTTTTTTTATATAGGTTTGCTAAATACTTATAGCTATTAAATGTATTTTGAGGACAAATGACATATTTTACATCTGTCATTATACTTCCCAATATAAATAAAATTTCATCACTTCCATTTGAAATAAAAAAGTTTTGAGGGGCTAGATTGAATTTTTTAGCTAATAATTCTTTTAAACTAGATGCATTTGGATCAGGATAATAACATACCGCTTGACTAAGGTTCTTTTTCAAAAAACAATTCAATTTTTTGGATAGGAGATTATTGGGATTTTCATTTAATCCCATGTGAATATTTTTCATACGCCCTCCTTTCTGATTTAATATAATCCTTAATTCTATCATAAAACGGCGTCATACAGGCATATCTCCACCAAATATCTGCGTTCGGTAAGGATAAATCTTTCCATGGTTTCCTTTGAGATGTATAGTGTAAAATTTTAGGGGCACTCAATTCTTTTAAATATTTAGCCCATATTTCAGGGGGAAAGCAACCTTCCTTAAAAAATAGATGCCATTGAACATTGTATTTTCCATCAAGATAGACGCATTTATTAAAAAAACAAGAATTTAAAACGTTTTGGTCATGAAAATATCTATTATTAATCTTTGCAATATCTAATAATTTTTTTTGAACATTATTTAATCTCATTAATTCTAAATTAAAAAGCATAACGCCGCTATTAAAATATAAATCTAGATTATCAATATTTAAGACATCTTTTGCATATTGAATAAAATCTTCTTTTTGACTAAACAAGCACGAAACAAAATAATCCTTAACAACTGCTGCATATTTATTCTTAATGTCTACGTTATACATCTCTGATAAATCCGTCAAAACAATCAAATCACAATCCAAATAGATTACCTTTTTGTATTCTGATAAAATCTCACTTATTAAAAGCCGATAATAGGCACTTTCTTTAAGGTGATTGATTATCATAAAGTTTTTTATTCCGTATTTTTCTGAGATGCCTGAGATATCAAAAATTCGTATTGATGTATCATTCGTTGATAATCTTAATAATTCGGATTTTTGTTGAGAATCCAAACCTGTTTCAAAAATAATTATATCATATTCAGTATCAGCTTTTTTATTAACAATTAAAGATTTGATTGCAACTGCTAGGTATAGGTAATAATTTTCATCCGTAGAAAAACATACAGGAATAGCTGTTTTATTTTTAGGTGTGATAGTATCCATAAATTTTTCTTTTTTATTTACATTTTCTTTAAAAAACATAAACTTTCTCCTATAAACTATAACTATAAAGTACTATAAATTTTTTACAAAAGCAAGAGGAAACAAACAATAAAAGAATTACCATACTGCTTAAATAATCAGATTTCACACAACATTAGAGACCATTTATGCATCACAGTTTGCATCACACTCTTTAGAAAGATTGTATTATGAGGTCGTTTTTGACAAAGCCATTTTTATAAGAGCATGGAATTAAAGGGCTTTTAAAAATGTGGGAAGCACCAAAGTTTGCACACCAAACATGAAAAAAGTCCTTGTTTTTCAAGGACTTATAAGTGGTGAGCGCGGAGGGTTGCGCACCATTTTTTGTCAGAATCATTGATTTGAAGGTTTTCTTGCATCTTTTCTCCTGTCGTTTTTGTTCAATGTGTCACACTGCATCACAGCTATTTTGCATTATATCGCACGGATTCTGATTTGTACATGCCCATTTATCCATCCCAGAAAATTTTTAAGCCAATTCTGGAGCCGATGAACACGGAAAACAGTACCTTTCTCTATCAATTTTCTCCAAAACTCACTTTCCCAAAATTAACTTATTTCAACAATGTTAAGGAATTGGGTTTATGAATCGTGGGACAGTAATTTCACCAAAGTGGGGTTAATACCAAATTGTTTGCATAAATCCTGCACTTCTTTTGATGGTGTTTTTTTACCTTTTTTAATAGCACGAATCAAGACATTTTTGGCAGTATGTTCCATAGGAATAAACTCCATCACTTGGACGGAATATCCTTCTGATTCCAATAAATTAGCACGAATAGCATCTGTTAAAAGCGCAGAAAATCGTTCCTTAATCAGGCCATACTTTGTCATAATAGGCCAAGCATTTTTGATTTGAGCATTGATTTCATGCTGACAACAAGGAACAGATAAAATAATCGGCACATTCCATGTAATCGCATTATACAGGGCATAGTCCGTTGCGGTATCGCAAGCATGCAATGATACAACCATATCAATTTCTTCAGTTGGTTTGAAGCCATTGATGTCTCCAATTTGGAATGACAGGTTCTTATACCCATATTTTTCAGCCACGATATTGCACTTTTCAATGACTTCTTCTTTTAAATCCAGACCAATTACTTTTGCATTTAATTTTTTAATCGCTGTCAAATAATAATAAAGAACAAAAGTTAAATACGATTTGCCACAGCCAAAATCAATGACAGTAATGGTGGATTTTGTCCAATTTTTTAAAGTATCATCCACCATTTCTAAAAATTTATTGATTTGACGAAACTTATCCATTTGTGAATGAATAATTTTGCCGTCTTTTGTCATAACACCCATATCAATCAAGGGGGGAATTTTTTCATTTTCTGGTAGAAGTCTGTTTTTGGTACGATTATGTTCTTCTGCCTGAATGTTGATTAAGGAGTGTTTTCGGGTTGATACAAACAGTTTTCCTTTCTTACTTACTTTCATTTCAATATCTTCTTCAGAACCAAAAAAGTTTAATTGCTTGTATTTAGTTTCAAAGAGTTCTTGAATCCGATTTTTTAGTTCAGATAATGTTTTTAAATTTTCTTGAAAAGCTTGTTTATCCGTATAAAGGGACATCTGCCATACTTTCTTCCCTTTTAATTGAATAGGGGTAATTACTGCTTTGTTGTAAGCAAAAGATTTATCTTTTTTATTGCTTAAAATAATTTTTAAAAAAGGTTTTGTCAAAAGGTCATTCAGTTGCATACTTTTTCCTTAATAAATAATGTGTTAATTCTTCTATTACCTTGAAAGGACAATCTGGTTTATCAAATTTTTCGTTATTCACCATTGCTTTAACCAAACAGCCGCCACCACAAATGGAAATATACGGACACTTTCTTTGATAGCAGTATTTTAAATGAGGAGCATTCATAAACTCATAAAAATAAGGTGTCCATTCCTTTTGAAAGATATTTCCGATAATATATTGTTTTAATCCAACCATATCCAAGCATTTATACAAATCACCGTTTGGATAAATAACCATACTGGAATTAGAAAGAACCATGCAAGGACCATATGTGTGGAAATCAGGAATATCAAAACCATATTTATACAATAAATCATAGCACTTTTTGTACGCTTCAATTTGAGTATCCAGTGTCAGAAGATTGTTTTTACCACAGTTGTTACAACTATTACCGCTGGTCGTTTCCGTAATGGGGGAAACATAGGGGTATAGATTGCCTTTTTTATTAATTTTCTTTAACTGTTTTACAAGAGGCTCTAACTGATTTATATTAGAAGCGTCTATCCCCATTCTGACAATAACTTTGAATTTTGTTTTATGCTTTCCAATTTCTTTTAATAAAGAAAAAATTTTATCAAATGTTCCTTGGCCAGTTTTAAGGGGGCTACGTTTATCATGAATTTCTTTGGGACCATCCAAGCTGATATGAATTTCATTTAAATAATATTTAGATAACTTTTTCAGCATATCATAGGTCAACAAATAGCCATTGGAAACCATATTTACTTGCAGTTGGATTTTTCTTTTTTGGCAGATAATCTTTAATTGTTCCAATAATGCCAAAAATCTATCAAAAAATAGAGTTGGTTCTCCGCCATACAGATCAATTTTTAGCTTGCGACAATGTTCATTTTCTAGGACACCTTCTATCCACTCAATCATTTTCTGTTGAGTTTCTTCAGGCATTGTCATCATTTTCACCTGATTACATTCATAGCAATAAATACATTTGAAATTACATAAAGTGGAAAGCATGATATACAGGGAAAGTTCATCATGTTTTAATCTTGTTTTTTCTAGCTGATACTGAATATATTGATCCTCATTCATGGAGTCGGGAACTAAAAAACCCAACTCAACACAGGATGCCACTTCTTCTTTAGTCAGTTGTTGAGGATTTTGATTCATCCGATGCCAAAAATCTGTATCTAATTGAACAACAGACCTATTTAATGGATTCGCTAAAATCCACTCTTTCTCTGTTTTTACTTTAAAAATATATTCAGGTATCTTCATAGGGTTCATCCTAAAAAAGTAAGGCGATCACAAATTAGCAACCGCCTTATCAATATTACGAGTGTCCCTTGCGGTCACAGTCGCACATACTTAATGTATTGGCAAACAACACTTGAGATTTTTTTAAAATTTTCATGCTCAATCTCCTTTCGCAGGCATAATTTTACCAGATTGCTGATACATTGTCAATAAAATTATCAGCTCTATCTTGAGGTACTTCAGCAAGAAAGTGTAAATGGGGATGCTTTTCTATATCACGCATTTTGCCATTTTCTAAAAAGACAATCAAGGGGTACTGTTGATCTTTCTTTTTGTCAAAATGACGTCCAAAGACACTTTTCTGGGAATAATAGTCTTTCAACGCTTCTTTGAAATGGTAGGCAAGCTGTACTTGTGACAGATTGATGATGTGAGGATTCAAAGACACAAACATATTTGGCTTAAATCCATTGTAATAAAGACGTTGGATTGAGTTCTGTTGAGCATTTGTCAGCTTGATACTTCTTGTTAAGGGACTCTTGTTCTGTATTTGGTACATTGTTCTTTCTTTTATTTGGTCTGTTTAAGGTCTAATCGACGCTTTGTTTTGTACTGTACAGGGAGTTCTTAAGGGAGCTTATTAGGTACTTTATTTATAGGGTAATAAGGTACTAATAGATAGAAAGAAGACTCTCTATACTTTTACGCCTTTCACATACGTCTAAGCGGAGGAAAGCCACACAGATTATATGATGCAGTGAAATTCAAAGTCCCTTCTTTTTATTAGAAGGTATCATTTTATCTTTCTTTTATATTCAGATAAAGTTTTAAGTTGTTCTTTTTAGAATGTTCTTCTGGATAAAGACTCCAATAGTCTACGTAACTCCAATATTCATTATAATATAATTCTTTTAATGTGGAATTAATAAATGTAAAATTTCCGTAAGTTAGTTTTACCCATTTGGAAAACTTGCTAGGGGCACTTGTGTCTTGTTCAGCAGAGTCTCTTAATCTTTCATTTCCTCTGTATAGACTCTCCTCATTCCGAGCATCCTGAAATTTCAGGAGTGCAATTAATCTCTGTTTATCTGCCTTAGAAGCTTTTTCTACAAAAGAACTACACACAGTTTTCCATGTATCTAATATAGACTTATCTGTTGATTCCCTTTTTTCTTTGTAAGCAGAGTATAATTTACTTTCTACTTCTTTTGGAGACGCACATTCTCTTCCAAGTTGTGCTATTGTTTGTGAGATATGTTTGTTATTTGTTAAACACAAAGACAATAATCCGGTTAGTTCTAACATCATTTTAGTTCCACCAAAACACCTAATGCAACTAGCTAATACTTCTTCGGTTGAAGGGACTATTTTGTTTTTTTTCATGTATTTTACCTTTCTTTTTTAATTATAATTTCAGTGTATTCTATCTGTTTTCTTCCCATTCGGATTTAAGTTTTGAATAAAAATGTGTATCATTGATAACTTTTAAATCTGGCACATAAGAATCCCGTCTTAAAACTCCATCTAAATGATAGCCAAGTCTTTTGGCAACATTGTTAGACTTCTCATTCAATGCATCTATTCTAAAAATTAAACGATTTATATCATTTTTAAAAGCAATTCCTTCTAAAGCCTTAACTGCCTCAGTGCAATAACCTTTTCCTGTGGCTTTTGGTTTTAACCAATAATCAAATTCGGCTGTTTTGTTATATTTGACAAAACTATGCAGTCCTACATACCCCAAATATTCATTTGTTTTCTTTTCACAGATAATGTAGGTGAAGCATTTTGTTTGCCATTCATCTACATATATATTGAAAGAAGAGATAATGTCCTCAAGTGTGTCTGTTTTACAAAAGGGTGAAAAGGTTTCTAAATCACCTGTTGCTTCTTGAATTGCCTTTAAAGTTTCCTTTGCTAATTTTTTATCATTTGTTTTAACTCGTTTTAAAACAATTCTGTCAGATTCCACTTTTGTTGGAAAATTCATATCTTTTGGTTCTGGAAAGTTCATTTATTACTCCTTTTTTTAAGTGAATTAATTAAATGTTCAGAATTGACGAAATTACCCACAAAACTTCCTTCACTTCCTGTCTCATAACATGTTTGGAAAAACTCTTGTGGTGTCAATGTTTCTTTGACACTTTTTGCCAAGACATATAAACCCGCAATATAGGTATTCATAAAAGGATCAACTTTTCTGAACACATAGCGATTCATCTTGTCTTCTCCTGCCACAGTCCATTGTGATGGGAAAAAGATAAGTTTTGACCTTTTACACAACTCTGGATTTGCTTTTAAATGAGCCCACATGGGTAAAATATCATAGTCCTTTGGATTTTCAATATTCCCTTCCATTGTGCAAAATGTTCCCACAGATTTATATCCAAAGTGTTCATTTTCTCCGGTTAAAACAAAGATTCCCAAATCTTCTGCTTCTTTTATTGCAGTTAAACTTTCCTGATAACCTTCATATTGTTCAAAGACACTGACATTGATTCCTGTACGCATCACAATCACATCAATGCCATTTTGATGGTTTTTGATAAGATTTTGATGGATTTCACAGGCTTTCTGAATTGCTTGAGCATACTTCAAGAAAGAACGCCCACAACGACCGACAGAAATAACATATAAATGTGCCTCAGGGGCAAGACCACAGGTTTTTCCAACCAAACCAGAAGCATCTGTATTTCCACGGAAACCACCCATAGGCTTTTCATCACTGATTTCAATGTAATCCATCAAATTATGATGATATTCAATATGGTCGCCTAATCCTGCTTCACTAATTAAAACAATATTGCGACCTTTTCCTTTAATTCCCGCTTTATGAAGAGCCTTGATTCCTAAACCAGAATCCTTGCGTTCCTCCAAGAATTTTTCAGGATTGATTCCTTTTGGCAAAAACTCTTTATTTTTGGGCCAAATTGTTGCATCTGTGAAACTTGCATCCAAAAGGTTCAATTTGGATAAATTTTTTCCTGATACATCCATAAAAGATAAATCAATACTATCAAAAGGTCTGGCTAATGTAAAATTCTCCCAATCTATTGTTTTATCTTCTGTGCGAAGTTTAGAGTGTCCATCTTCTGCCTCTGGAATGATTGTGTTTTGATTAAACCACCTTGTCAAAGGAGATGTAAAGTTTTCCCCTTTTCTGATAGTCAATGCTTGGGCTTGTTCAGAGTTGCTAGCACTCCTTAAATCATTCCATTGGTTAAAGCCATATTCTTTGGCGATTACATGTTGCATGTTCATCAAAGATAAATCTGTACGATTACCAAACACTTTCTGACAGCGTTCAATAGCATTTAAATCCTTATCTTTATAAGAATTTAACAGATACTTTGATTCTTCTTGAAAAATTTTAATATAATTTTGCATATCAATATTCCTTTCTCAACTTTACCTATTGCCTGTCCGATGAGCGTATAAAGTTAAAAAGAGATATTGTTTCAATTTAAACTTAATAATAGAACTTTGGCGAACATTCCTAGCGTCTATTTGCTGCCCTTATTATACACGAAAAGAAATGGATTGTCAATGAATTATTATTTAGGTCTTGATTTTTGTTTTCTGTTATGGGTATTTTCTTCTTTCCCTTAATCAAAACATCTAAATCTGAATTTCAAAAATGTAGTACCGGTTGCCATTTTGGGGAAAAATGAATAAAAAACAAGGACTCACAAAACGGTGTAAGTCCTTGTTTTCAATGGTGAGCGCGGAGGGAAGCCCACCATATTTTGTCAGAATGCTTGATTTTATGGACTTTTCTCATGTTCTCTCCTATCATTGAATCACAGTTTGTGTCACATTTTCTTCATTATATCGCGACGGTTTTGAATTGTACACGCCCATTTGCCAATCCCAGAAAATTTTTAACTCAATTTTGGAGCCAATGAACCTGAAAAACAGTACCTTTATCTATCCATCTAAGCCAGAATTGAGTTTCCCAGAGATTAAAAAAATGTTGCTTTTAAATAGAGTTTCCTGTACCATGTCTCTTATGGAGGTAAAATATGGCACAAATTCAAAAAAAAATTTTATCTGAATACTTTAAAAAAGTACTCTCTGGTGAAAAGAAAACGGAGTTGAGGCTTGCTGATTTTGAAATTAACAAAGGGGATACTCTTGTTTTGGTTGAAATAGATGATAATACCAAGAAAGAAACGGGGAGAAGGCTTGAGGTCAATGTTTCTTATGTTATGAAGACAAAGGACTGTACTTATTGGTCTCAAGAAGAAATTGACAAGTACGGTTTCCAAGTAATTCAGTTTGATATTACGGAGTAAAAATGAAAAAGAATAAAAAAACAATTTCTATCATTAAAGAGAAGAAGGTGGGAGAGAGACGTACAATACTTTTACCAGAAGATTTACGTATATTCATTCAAAATGGATATGATGTATATGTTGAAAGAGGAACTGGTTCAGGAATTGGTATATCTGATAAAGAATATGCAAATATTGGGGCTAAAATTGTTTCCACAAAGCAGGCTTGGACTCAAAGTAATGTGATATTTAAATATAAACCACCTGTTGATTCAGAGTTTAGATATATTAATGCTGATAAACATATTGGAGCTGTTTTTCATGCAGAAGGTAATAAAGAATTAACAGATAAATTGTTAAAAAGCAAATGTACGGCCTACACATATGAATTCTTTAAAACAAAAGAAGGCATTTTTCCCGCTTCTGTTGCAAGTAGTGAAATTGCAGGAAAAGTGGCTGTTATTTTTGCTGCTTACCATTTACAGAATAATAGAGGGGGATCTGGTGTTTTATTAGCTCCTGTGGTAAATGTAAAACCCCCAAAAGTTGTTGTAATTGGTTATGGAAATGCTGGTGGTTCAGCTGCTCGTATGGCTGCTGCTATGGGAGGGCGGGTTGTTGTTTTTGGTACGAACAGAGAAAAGTTAAGAGCATTTCAATCATCTATGCCAATTGGGACAGAATGTTTTATTAATACTCCTAAAAAATTGCGTGAGGAACTACAGGATGCTGATATTGTTATTGGTGCTATTTTGATATCTACATATGATACAAAACCAATAATAACAAAGGAAATGGTTAAAAAAATGAAAAAAGGATCTATTATAATGGATGTAACCTGTGGTTATGGTTCTGGATATATAGAAACATTTGATCACAATACAACATTAGATAATCCTGTTTTTTCAAAATATGGTGTATTACATTGTAAAGTTGATGTATTGCCATCAGCTTATTCCGTAACAACAGTACAGGCAATGTCAAAACATCTCTCATACTATCTATATCGAATGGCAGAAGGCATTTATGCTCAAAAGCCTTATGATGTAGCAGAAGCGGGCAAAATTGTTCAGAATGGAAAAATAGTCCATTTTGAAGTTCAACGCCATATGGAACATTGGAATGAAATTAAATGATTATAAGGATAGAAGTGCCTTTTATGATTTAGAATTTTCAGATACTTCTGATACAGATTTTATTTTTAATAATCTCTTGACTGGTTTTAAAGGGAGAATTCTTGAAATTCCATGTGGAAGCTGTCGTTTTTTAGATATTTGGAG
The DNA here is from genome assembly GCA_934216505.1 of uncultured Alphaproteobacteria bacterium. GTDB lineage: Bacteria > Pseudomonadota > Alphaproteobacteria > CAAHEQ01 > UBA3637 > UBA3637. Next base: position 35,858 of record CAKQBW010000008.1, on the reverse strand, counting down.
GGATTTTAAGAGTGAGGTTGTATTAGCAGATTTATCTGATCCAATGCTAAATTACCTGAAAAAAAGAATTTGCGATTCTAAACACATAATTGCCCGAAAATGTAACTTATTGGAAATTTCAAAACTTGGTACTTTTGATTGTATTCTTATTCCACGAGAAGGGCTACAATTTCTTCCATTTTCAAAGCTTTCTTGCTTTTTAAAAGAACTTTATAAAACTTTAACCCCAAATGGTATTGCTTATTTAGATTTGGCAACTTTATCCCTAAATTGCACAAACAGGAAAATTTTACCTCCTTATATCCAAATTCAAAATATGAAATCATTTGATTTTGAAAGGAAAAAAGGAGACTGTACTTTAAAGCGTTGGCATAAATCAGTTTGGCGTGCTAAAAAATCGGCCTTAGAAACTACGTATTTTTATGAATACATGCAAGGTAATGAAACAAAGAGAACAGGATCAAAAATTTTACTTTATGAGTATCCATATAAAGAAATAAAAAAATTAATTTTGAATTGTAATTTTGTCATCCAAGAAAAATATGGGTTTTATGATAAAAGGCCACTCGTAAGTCAATCCCCAAGGAAAATACTTATTTTAAGGAAAAAAGATGAAAAAACTGGATCCTAAAAACCTTCCAAAACTAAATAAAAAAAGATTGGAATATTATAAATTTTATGCAGAGGAATACTATAATTCTTCATTTAGAGAAAATCAGGGAACAGAAGAGATATTACAACTGCTTTCCTCATATAAAGATGGGGGTAAATGGTTAGATGTTGGTTCTGGTACTTGTACGCTTTTTTGGGCGATGGCTTTAGATAGAATAACGGATATTACTTGCTCTGATATGTATCCTGAAGCTCATAAAATCCTAATAGATTATTTAGAAAAGAAGGGGGTACCAAAATGTTATACAGAAGCAAGTAAAATTTTGGGGTTAAATATAAAAAATTCACAAAAATATAAAAAATTAATCTCAAATTTCGTATTATTTGATGCCTTAAAAAAATGGCCAGTGCGTCTAAAAAAAGAGCAGTATGATATTATAACGTGTTTTGGTGTATTTGGATTGTCTAAAACGGTTGAAGAATATATTAAGTGTTTTTCTTATTTTAAAAATGTTCTTTCTAAGAAAGCTATTATTATCGGGGCCAACTGGAAAAGAAGCAAGTTTTTTGTGAAAACAAATGGTGGTTCCAACAGTTATCTTTCAACAAAGTTAATAAAGGAAGCTGCATTTAGATATAAATATGAAATTGTTTTCTTAAAGGAAAAACAAATTATTGGAGACCCTAATTATGATAGTGTTATCATTTGGGCTCTAAGACAAAGAACTTAAAAATTATATCTTGTTTTTTATCGAAAATTATATTATAATATGTCAATAAATATGGAGGTTTTATGGATTATAAAGATTTACCCACGGAGTTTTTTGGTCAAAATAAATTTGCTAGAGTTGGAATATCTCATGTGACAAGTCATATTGCACAACATATGATTCCAAAGGTTAAGGGGAAAGATTTTATTCATATCAATACCAGTTCTCAACCAAATTCAAACCCTCATTTTGGTACAATGACCACAATGATGACTGTTTTTGCAATTGCTGAAGAGTTGAAAAATTACTTTGGGATACCAGTAAAGATAACATTTGACCAACTTGAAAATGCTCCTGATAGAAGTTCTCAAGGATTAAAAAAAGAACTTGTTAACGGAAGGGAAGTTGAATATCAGATAAGTTTACGTGACTCTATAGATAAGAATGGGCAATCTTTAGTAGATAAAAATATGATTGCTTTCAAAGATTTATTCTCATTTTTACAGGAACAAACACATATTCCTTTAACAATCAGATCATATGAAGAATGTCAGGCTTCTCCATTTTTCCGCAGAGCATTGATTGATATGTTTAATAATCAAGATATTTTTACTCCTATCGTTGCCCCAGATGAGAATCATATGCGTTTAAGATTTCCTTGCCCCTGTTGTAAATGGGTTGATAAAGCCTCTGTTAATACACATATCAGGATGATTTCCAAAAATGCTGTTGCTTTTTCTGCATTTTGTCCAGAACATGGTCAACACCAAGCCTTACTTACTGAGACAAGCAAAGACTTTTTTGATACAAATACTCCTTTACGTGATGTGGCAAAAGGGGCAGCTCTTATACCAGAGTCTAAGCAAGAAAACTCTCTTGCTGTAATGGTTGATGGTCGTGATTGGTCTGGTCGTTGGAATAATTTGATTTTCAGTGAGGGTATTACAAGACTTGGTCATCAATTCCATGAACTTCCCATCAGATTCTTTTCCCCCATAATCACAGATAGATTAGGAGCTAAGCTATCAAAATCTTTGTATGTAGGGCAGGATACCTATAATTATTTGCCAGATGGTTTTATGAATTATGAATCCTTTTTGAATACATATGGGAAAAAGGGATTGGTAAAGTTATGGAATCATGTTCGTTCTTGGGCAAAAGATCCTGCCTATTTAGACAGAGACACTTATTCAATTGATTATTTTAGACTCTTACTTGATGGTAAGTTACCCAGATCAAATATAGACACAGCTATCTGTCAAAAAAGGATGAGGGATGGCCGATAATACATTAGCAATGGAACAACTGACATTGTTTAACGAAGATAAAAATTTAAAAAAGGATTGGATTTTAATCAGCCTTATGCCTGAGTATTATCAAAAGGTAAAACTGGGGATGAAAAAATATGAGTACCGTAGGGGAGGATTTATTAAGAAACCCGCAATGGCACTCGTTTATAGTACCGTTCCTGATAAAAAAATTGGATTGCTTGTTGAATTTGGAAATCCAATATATGGTGAACCTGAAAAAATTGCTCAGATTAAAGAACAAGAAGAAAGAGGTTCTTTTAATATGATGATGGAGTGGCTAAGGGGATTTCAAAATTGTTGTGCTGTACCGATAGATAATGTGCGTATTCTTCCAGAAATTACTTTAGACGAAATACGTATTCATTTCCCCAGATTTCAACCTCCTCAAAAATTTATATATTTAAAAAAGAATCCAGCTTTATTTAATTTTTTGAAAGAGCGGTTACAATTAAATGAAAAGTAATATTCATTCTACAGGAACCCATATAATTGCTGATATTTGGTGCAAGCCAAATTTGTTAACAAAACAGGACTTTTTAGAACATATGCTTCTGGAAGCGGTCGAGGCATCTGGTTCTACTGTTCTGCATTCTTTTTTTCACGTTTTTTCAGAAAATGATGGAATAACAGGCATATTGGCTCTTGCTGAGTCTCATATTTCCATTCATACTTGGCCAGAGTATTCTTTTGCTGCTGTTGATATTTATATGTGTGGCCAATGTTTTCCAGAAAAGGCTTTAAAAAAGATTGAGGAATATCTAGTTCCTGAAAAAATGTCTGTCAAACGTTTTCATCGGGGTAAATCCAAAAATTAAGATTTTTGTTGATATATTAAATAAATTATGTTAGTTTAAAAAAGGTATGGGAATATCTATGAGAGAAAGTTTATTTACAATACATAAATGGGATGCCCGTAACATAGAACAACTGATTAAAGAAAAAATAGTTGCATATTTATTTAAAAAAGTAGATAATCACACAAGCAAGGAGTTCAAATGTCACACAACCCTAAAATAGAACACATTCCTTTAAAAGATTTGGTTTTAGATTTTAAAAACCCACGTTTTGCAGATCTTTATACAACAAATAAAGAACAGGAACTAATTGAATATTTAATCAATAATGAAGCCGTTGACAGCATTGTTAACTCTATTGTACGTGTGGGATATTTTTATGAAGATCGTCCTTTATGGGTTATAAAACATGGAAATCACTATTTGGTTAAAGATGGTAACAGAAGATGTGCTGCAGTGAAAGCATTACAACAGCCAGAATTATATGGTATCAACCAAAAGAAGATGTCTTTTAACAGTTTACCAGTCTTAATTTATGAGGATGAAAAAGAGCTTTCAAATAGAATTATTGCGGAACACGCGAATTCTACATTCAGATCTTGGGAAAGAATTGCCAAAGCTCTAGAAATATATAGAGTATATAAAGCAACTCATAATTTTGAAAGTTTAAAGGATATTGATTCTAAGCCATCAGAGTTTTTGAAATTGGCTAATTTTTATTATGCTGCCGTAAAGATTGCGGGGGAAGATATAAGACGTTTATTTAGAAGAGGACGTGGAGAAAGCGGAGGTAAATCTGTGATTTTTGAACGTTTGTTTTCTGTTTCTAAATATTGCGGATATACATTTACCGGAAAACCAGCTTATGATATCGAAATTTTAGATATGAAGCAATTTAAAAAGTATCTTCATACTATGGTACAGTATTTAACCAATCATCCATTTACAACATACCTAATCGTAAATAAGAGAGGAGAACAGGAAAAATTTTTGAGAGAATTACCTGATTTTGAACCAAATTTACCAGAAGAGCCCCAACAAAATCTTCCATTAGAAGATACTTTGTCAATAAAGACACCTGCTCCAGAGACAACAGTAATTTCAAGCAAAACTTTACCAGGTAAAGAATTAGAACAGATCAAACGAAAAAGTATCAAAAAATATCCAACAATATCAAGGAAAAAACTTCCCCAATCTATCGATAAGTTAGTAAAAGAGTGTTATGATTTGAACTCTGAGTGTTTTGTGCGAACAAAATCAGCAATGTCTAGAGTGTTATTCGAATTGATTTTAAAATATGTTGTGGATAATACCCAATACAACGGAAAAGTTTTGAAAGACTATCATTATTTTGACAAAAGTATGCGCTCGAAAAAGTTTACAGATTTTTCAGAATTAAAACGACAAATGACCGCACTAATTTTGGATAAAGGAACAAGACAAGCAATGGAATTGTTTGATTTAGAAAAGTTAAATCCTATAATACACAATTATAAAATATGTGCAAAGGTAGAGGATTGTGATGCTACCTATAATAATTTAATGTTCCTGATAGACTTTTTACTCCAAGATGAGGAAGATTTATTAAAAAAGATTGATGTTAAAAAGCTTGAAGAACAAAAAATATAGGATTAAGGGGGAGTTTTGAGGAAAAGTAATAGTCCATTAAGATATCCTGGTGGTAAAAGTAAAATTTCTTGTTTTATCAGGGATCTTTTACATAGCAATAATATCCAGGGAAATTATGTAGAACCCTTTGCTGGTGGAGCTGGGGTCGCCATTAATTTACTGTTATCACATGAAATCCAAGATATTTATTTAAATGACAAAGATAAGTCAATTTATGCTTTTTGGTATTCAATTCTAAATTATACAGATTCTTTTATTGACCGCATTAGAAATACAGAGATTACGGTGGAAGAATTCAACAAACAAAAGCAAGTACAACAAAATAAGGATTCTGCAACACTTTTGGAACTAGGATTTTCTACGTTTTTTCTGAATCGGACAACGAGATCTGGAATCATTAAAGCGGGTCCTATAGGTGGAAAGAATCAAACTGGAAAATATTTGATTGATGTGCGCTTTAATAAAAAAAATCTTATTAAACGCATACAAGAAATAACAAAACATAAAGATCACATACATCTATATAACGAGGATGCCGTTGTATTTTTAAGTAAATACGTAACAAAATTAGACCCACATAATACACTTGTTTACCTTGATCCTCCTTATTATGAAAGGGGCAGAGAACTATATATGAACTTCTACCAAAAAGGGGATCATGTTAAACTCTACCAGGCAATCAAAAAACTTCCTCAGCTCTGGATGGTCTCTTATGATGATCAGGAAGAAATTCTATCCATTTATAAGAACATTAAATTTAAATTTTATTTTGACTTGAATTATTCATTGGCCATTAAACGCAAGGCGACCGAACTTTTCTTTTTTAAGGAAGATGTTAAATTGCCACAAACTTATGGTAACTCTTTAGTAAAAATACCAAACTAATTCATTCCCAGCCCATCTTTTTTATTTCAAGACGTTTCTATTATAGGTCAGTTTCGTTCAAAATGTAATGACTTCCCGGTATTATGATGTCAAAAAACTTAATTTCGTTCTGGGATTGGAGCTTAAAAATAACACATCCAAAAGGTGGCGTTTCTTCTCTCTCTTGATATATGCCTCTGAACTTGATTCTATCATTGGGGATATACAGCTTGATACCTATTCCTTCAATAATCTCATGAAATTTTTTTGCTGTCAGTATTGAAACGGGTGCCAAGAAATAGATATCATTCTCAACTCTTTTGTATGTGCTGACTGCTTTTTCAAGGAAAGGAAATTTAAGATAAAAAGGTGGGTTAATCCATATTCTTTTGAATTGAGTCCAATCGGTGGTTAATCCATTTGTATAAATCGTGCTATAATTTGGAATACCTAATGCTTTTGCCTGCTCTTCGGTAGTGGCTGGGTCATAATCAAAAGTACCAAACATATCAACAATATATTTTGGCGTATAACATTCAAAATTTTGTTCGTTAAAAGAAATTGCTCCTGTACTCATATTTATTAGAACTGGAATTTTTTATCCCCAGCCCATACGGTGAATAAAACGGTTGACGGTCATAGGTTGTACTTGCATAATTTTTGATATTTTATACTGGGAAACACCTTTATCAAGTAGGTCTTTAATTCGTTTTGTATTTTTGGATAATTTCAGTTTTTTAGATTGAGCTGCGAAGGGTCGGCCAAGCCTTTTACCACTAGCACGGACATTTTCTAATGATGATTTAGTACGTTGGGATATCAGATTTCTTTCAATTTCAGCGGATAGTCCAAAAGCAAACGCCATAACCTTACTTTGTATATCATTTCCGAGGCGATAATTTTCCTTGATGGTCCATACCTGACAGTTTTTATTGAGGCATGATTCTAAAATACGCATCACTTCCAACAATGATCGCCCTAATCTAGAAATTTCACAAGCAATTAAAATATCACCTTCCTTTAATTCATTGAGTAATTGTCCCAGTTGGCGTTTAGCAAGCGGCCTTCGGGATGAGATTTTTTCTTCAACCCACCTGTCAATCTTAATTTTCTGATTTTTAGCGAATTTTTTTATTTCAAATTCTTGATGTTCAAGTGTTTGTTTTTTTGATGAGACACGAATATATCCATAAATTGTCATTTTTATCCTTTCATTTTTATTAATTTTAAAGGGATTCACCACATTTTTTCTGTTCATTTAATAGAACGATAAAATCAATATATTTTTTTACTTTTTGAATTAATTATTAAAAAATCACGATAAGTATTGGTATATCTGCATAAAATAGTATTTCTAAACCATCTGTAAATATAGATTTTTCCATATATAACACAATCGTTGGTTTGTGTTATAATCTGTAATAAGGAGATGAATATGAGGTATTTTCTGATTACATTTGATGTAAATACACAAGAAACAGAATGCTTTCTAGCAGATCTATTGAATAAAACAAAAAACTTGCTAAATACTCTTAAATTAAACAATGATGATTTTTCACTAAAACAGCATAAGCATGTTATTTTTATAGTGGATATGCACGAAAAATTAACAGAGAATTTCTTGGCTGATATGTATAGGAAAGAGATTATTAAAGAGGGTGATTTTCTGAATAAATATCATGGAAAATTTAATTTTTTTGTAAAAGAAGTTAATGATGATATAGGTATAGTTTGAAAGAATTCTGCCACTATGAATGTCCCTAACATAGTGGAAAAACAGAAGTAATTTAGGGATAACAACAAAGAAAGGATTTTAAAATGGAAAAACAAATTGGAATGGCTCAACAAGAGGGTGGTTTTGTAAGAGTATACGACGAGAACGGAAGCATCTTATTTTCGATTGGTGGTGAATTAGTCGGATATACTTCAAGCACGGTTTCGATTAAAGAAGGGAACTTTATCCACGTTTATGATGCAAACGGCTCAATCAAGTTTTCAAGATAACTTAAGGATATAGGAACTATCCACTGTGTAGTTCCTATATTTCATTTTATAAGGAATTTTATGATAAATAACATGAAAAACAGTTTAAAACGTATTATAAGCAGATATGCTAAGTATTACGCTTTAATATACATATATCTAATATTTGCATTATTGTGTGTAATTCTGAATAATATTATATCCTTATCAGATAAGTTTATAGAAAATTATATTGTAATTCCAACAGCTATAGGTTTTGGATTATTTGTTTCTCCTTGGTTCACATCATTGGGAGTTTGTATGTTTCGACACATGCAAGGAAGAGGGAGTATCTGGAATTGGTTTGGGCTTTTTGTTAAGACTATATCATGGGAAATAGGTTTTTTGGTTTATCCTATTTGGTTTTATTTCAAATATCTTCACCCGCGAATTTCAAATCTATGCTTAAAGTATTTAGCGATACATTCTTCAAAAGCTTTTGTTTCCAGAAAGAAAGTAGCAAGTGAACAGGAATTTATATCTGCAAATATAGCACATGACAAGAATAAAATAGCTTTGTTGTTGGCCAAAGGTGCCAATCCGAATTGTCAATTTCAAAGCGGAAAAACTCCACTAACCCCCTTAAAAACAGCGGTGCTTTTGGATAAAATTGATATCATAAAACTTTTATTAAAATATGGGGCAGATCCGAATTTTGATTTTGAAGATGGATTAACACCATTAGGAATTGCTATAAATAACAATAAAGTTGAAGTTGTAAAACTTCTCTTGAAATACGGAGTAGATGTTAATATAAAAGACAAAAATGAAGAAACACCATTAATGTTTGCAAAAAGAAAAAAATATCAAGAAATTGTAAAATTATTATTGGAACACGGAGCGAAAGATATTCATCATAAAGGATCCAAATAATATGCAAAAGTCCTTTGAATTGAATGATCATTTTAGAAAAACACTAGAGGGGGGATATGTATTTTTTACTCCAACACTTTTTTCTAAATCTGATGAAGAAAGGGTAGAAATACTAAATCTTGTAAGGCATTATGAAGATTTTAATCAAAAGAATGATCCATATAAAAATCATACATTTGGAAGTTTTGACTTTAAAGGTGAGTTAATAGCTTGGAAAATTATTTATTTTGATAAATCTTTTAAGACTTATCCTAAAAAAACAACAAAAAAAACTTTAAGATTCCTATTTATTATGAATGCGTTAGAATATGCAAAATGCTCTTGAAATGCTTATTCATTTAAATAAAAACTTCATAATGAATTCAAAATTTCAGAATGTTGTTTATGAGGGACAAAAGCTATATAAATATTTAGGAGAAAAGAAAAAAACGAGGAAAGAAGGAGAAACTTTTAATTCTCTGATTTTTCATTTAATTGATAAACTGCCCATTATTTCTTATGAAAATGCTATAAAATATCATGAAATTTATGAAAGATATCCACATTTATATTTATGCTTTGTTGGACAACATAATTATCTGATTCAAGTAAGCGCATTTTTACAACATATTGAAAAATATAAAAATGAAAATGAAATTCCGGTTTCATTTTATTTACCAAGTTTTTTCTCTCGTTCCTATAAAATTGTTTTTCTAAACAAAACGACAAAAGCAAAAAGAATTCAAGAATACCCAACAAACAATAAAGGAAAGCCTAATCAAAAAGCATACAATCTTTTTTTAAATTTAGTGTATTTAGATAAATCCTATGAAGAGATACTAAAAAATATTGTTTGGGGCGAATATGAAGCGCTAATCAATGATTTAAATAACTTCAAATCTATATTTTCACCTCGGTCTTAATAAAATTGGGGTTATTTTTTACATAAAATATCCCAAAAAGTCTTAAAAATAGCCCAATTTGCTAATTTTTTGCTAGCAAAGTGCACTTTTTTCTACTTTTTTGCATTTTTTTTAGGGGGCCCCCGGCTTACGAAAAGCCTTCTTTGTGATATAATAGACCTGTTAATTAAGAATAACCCATTGATAAATGAAAGGAATTTAAAATGGAAAACAAAATTGGAATGGCTAAACAAAACGGAACGATGGTTGAAGTTTATGATGAACATGGAAGCTATCTGTATAGCCGAACAGGTGAACTTTGCGGATTCACGAGCACAACAGTTGCAATCAAAGACGGTAATTTAATCTCTGTCTATGACGCCACTGGTTCTTACCAATTTTCAAGATAATCATTAACAATAAAAAAGGAGCAAAATATGTTAGAAAATTTTAAACAATATCTCATCAATAAAGGATACAAAGAATATAGCGCAAATTTGAGCCCAAGCACTTGTCAAGATTACCCTTATAGGCTTCGGAGGCTCGTTGAAAAAGAGAATATCACCATTGAGCAACTGGCTACTGATATCAACAAATACATAGAATTATATGGTAAATCAGGTGAAAAATGGTGTGTTGGCTGTCGAAGCCATGAATCCTATATCAATTCTCTTAAGCATTTTAGAAAATTTATCTTAGTTTCACGGTTTGGAGGTCAAAATGGCTAAGTATTCTGAGATTAGAGTTGAATTAGTTGGTAAAGATGGAAACGCGTTCAATGTTCTTGGTATTTGCAGACGAGCCATGAAACGCGCCCACTTGCCTGAATCAGAAATTGAAGCCTTTACAGCAGAAGCAACAAGTGGAGATTATAACCATTTGCTTGCTACCTGTTGTGAATGGTTTAAGGTGGAGTAAGCATGACAGATACAAATAAGATCAGACAATTAAATGATGCTTTTAGACAGACATTTATTGGTGGGGACGTCATGTTAACTCTAGGCATCCGTATGAAAAGTGAAAAGGAAGTGGCTGAGATATTGGAGCGTGTCCGAACTTTTAATGATTTTAATAAGTCTAACGATCCATACCTTGAACATGATTGCTCTAGCTTTGATTATCATGGCGACAGAATTATTTGGAAGATAGATTATTACGACCAAAATCACGAATTCTTGTCTGATAATCCTGCTGATCCAACCATTACAAATAGGGTGCTAACAATTATGACTGCTCGTGAATATTAAAATTGGATATTGTTTTGTCTTGAAACAAATGATATACTCCTCTCAGTTATATGAAAGGAGTTCTTATGGCAATATTAGACGATTTCCAACAATGGTTAAAGAGTCATGGTTATAAAGAATATACACCTAGTGGCAACCCAAGTACAGTATATGATTACCGTAAAAGAATTAAATCTGTTTGTGAAGAAGAAGGGATATCCATAATTGAGCTAATAAAAAGAATTGATACTATTGTTTTAGACTACGATTCTAATGACAGGAAAGAAGAAGCAGGAAAAAAGAGCCATAGTTCAGTTATAAATGCCCTTCGCCGTTTTCAAGAATATTTGAACGATCAAAAATAAGTTGTTGTCACTTTATACTTTAAAAAATGAAAAAGATTAAAGTTTTTGCTTGACATTTAGATAAAAATAGTTTATAGTTATAGAAAATAGAAACTATAAAGTAGGAGGAACTATGCAAGAAATTAAACAAAAGATTGCTGAAAACAAAGCCAAACTGAACCAACTTTTGAAAAATAAAGACAATCAAAAGACGTTGGATGCTTGGCTGAAAACTGAACTTGCCTATACCTCTAACAAGATTGAAGGCAACACTTTAACTCGTCGTGAAACAGAATTGGCTATTGACGAGAAAGTGACTTCTGGCTCCAAACCCATCAAGGACTATGTAGAAGCAATCAATCATGCCAAAGCTTTTGAATTTGTGCTAGAAGCGGGCAAGAATAAAACCAAGATTGATGAAGACTTTGTGTTGCGGCTTCATAAGATTATTTTAACCGGTATAGATGACACGAATGCAGGTTTTTATCGTTCTGTACGTGTTCGTATCTCTGCCTCACAAACTGTTTTGTCTAATCCGTTGAAAGTACCTGAACTGATGAAAGACTTTGGAAAATGGTTGGTGCAAAAGACAGATGACGCCCTTTTGAAAGCGTTGGAGGTCCATTATCGTTTGGTTACCATTCACCCCTTTATTGATGGAAATGGAAGAACTGCACGCTTGCTGATGAATGCTATCTTGCTTGAAAATGGATACGCGCCCATGATAATTCGTTCCATTGATAGACATAGATATTTGAGCTCTCTTGAAACATATCAAACCAAGGGGGATAGTGACGCTTATTACAAGTTTATGCTAACCGCTTTGAACCGATCCTTGAAAATGGCAATAGACTTGTTAGATGTAAATGCCAAGGAACCAACAAAGGATATGCTGACGATTGCTAAGTTTGCCAAGTTGTGTGATATACCTGTATCCAGTATTCGCTATTGGATGCAAGAAGGTAAAATCAAACCAGCCACATTTACAAAGTCCGGTTATGCGTTGTTTGAAAAAGCCCAAGCAAGTGACGTGAAGAAATTGGCAAAATAAAAAAAATCGTTTAAATCACCTCTGGACAACGTTTTTATTTTGGAATGCCATTATAAGCTTGACGTCCTCCTTGTTGTTTATAGTGTGTTTGGGACGTAATGGGATGCATTTTAAGGAGTGGGCATGTAAAAATGATTTAACATATGGGGGTAGAAAGCTTTTTTCGTCAGGTTTCCCCATTTTGTACAAAAGCTTAAACTATGTGTGTGAAATAGTGAATAAAAATAATTTTGGGTAACGCTACAAACCTTTTTACTTTTGCGTGCATGGCATAAAACGATACTTGTCTTGAATGCCAAATAATACATCCGAAAATATTATACGATCAGTCTCTATCTCGTCCATATATTTGACTTTCAATTCTTTTGTGCAATAATCCCTTAATCGCTTTGGTGTACATGCTCCCTTTCTTAAGTCTATTGTGTAATTAGCCAACTTTAAATCCAATTTAGTCCAATACACCGCACTTTTTAATTGCTTTTCACTAAATTTGTCCCCGTTAAACAAAATATGATAATGCCACGTTGAATAGCCATGATGATTTTCTGCAAACATAATAAATGGCAGATGTTTCTTTGTCCATTTCTTGCCAATCAGCACCTTTTCAAATTTTTTTAATATACGCCATGCTTCATGATATCCCTTATCGTAGTTGAATGTCTCTTTATGTTTTGATAACCGAAGAGACAAGAAGTAATTTGGATGATATGTATTGTAAAGCCATTGGTTCAATTCTTGCCTTAACTTTGCTGTTTTAATACTTTGCATGTTGTTTCCTTTAGTTGATTTTGTTGCTTTGTATCCACACTCATTTAGACAATAACGTACCAACAAAGGCATTGCTGTCTTTTTGGATCGAGTTATTTATTGTTGGGGCAACTCCAGTTCCACATTGCAAGTTCTGGATAACCATCAACAAGAACGATGGGTATGATGCCGAAAGGATTAAACACCATACCCATATATATAGAATCATTTTTTTGAGCGAACTCTTGTAAACTTTTTCATATTTTTTTAATTTTTTTTGTGTGTGGAGGGGGGCGGTTCAAGCCCCCCCAATACACTTCACTTCCAATGTTATTGCCCATATATCACAATATCTTTGGGTTTTGGCTTCGCAGAATAATCAAACATTGCATCCACTAAGCCCTGCAGATCCTTAATTGTAACCTTTTGATTTACATGACCAGTGTTTGTGTTGGTCACAGTGATTGTTGAAGTTGCTGGATCAAAGGACCACTGATATATGTAACTGGTAAAGCTTGGGTTGCCTAAAAACAAGTTTGAAATGTTACGCGTGTCAGATACGGCGTATATCAATTCATAACCCGGATTCTTATCAGCAAGATTAGCCTTGCTGATAAGTTTCACGATCCCTGGTTTTATTTTCGTAATTATATATTGGCACATATTCACTCCTTTCAGTTGTTAACAGTTTGGGATCTAGCCAACAGGATTTCCCCGCAGGCAAGATCCCAGGTACCAGTTATTATTCTTTCCCGTCCATGGTTGCTGCAAATTTTTTCGCTTCCTCAATAAATTTTTTCAGATTAACTACATAATCGTCCTCATCAAGACACGTGGATAAGTTCTCTGCCTCTCTGTCCATATATTCGTAAAGCAATTCTTGAAGAGACTTACCATCCAAGACTTCAGTCAATTCACCTTCAACAACCTTTTTGTCTTCAGCAGAATCCGCAAAGAAGATCACTTCAGCTTTTTCAGTCCCATTAAGCAAATCAACATCGATTACAATAGAATTTTCATCATATTCATTGCCGGTGGTCTTTAAGCGCATCATATAGTTTGAGCTACGATAAGTGTACGCTTCTTTTATAAGCTGTGTTTTAAGCAGTGCAAAGCTTAATTTGAATACCATAAAATCTTTAAACTCAGTAAGAGGTGCTCTATGGGCAACCAAACCCCAAGGACCGTTAAAGGATGCTGAAGGGAAGCAAACACGCGCCTGTTGGATAGCTTCCGGTTGCATTCTTTTGATCTGTTCACGAGCTTCCTTTGCATAAGGTTCAAGTTCGTTTAATTTTTTATTTAAATCTTGTCTATTCATTTTTTTACTCCGGGGAACTTGGTTAATAAAAATAATCAATCAATTTTGTTTTGGGCGTCCCTAACCGTCAACGCCCTTTTATTCTACCATATTATAACCTGATTGTAAAATCAATAAGTAGGACATATAAACCACAATAAAACACACATTATACAAGGTAAAACTCCAAAATAAAGTATATTTTACTTATTATTCTTTAATTTAATTATGTCAGGTTTATAATATTTTACCTTCCGTGGTGTATAATCCGTGTATGACACCAGCCCAGTATTGCGGTATTTACGAATAAATGTTGTTAATGGACATCCTAAAATTGCAGCGGCCTCTTTCCCTGTAATCCAATCATATATGGTTGAACCTCTTATGCCAGTTGATGCATTTTTAGATGGATGATGATGCTTCTTTAAATACCTTTGCATAGCTCCAACAGAATAACATCCGTCACCAAACATGTTTTTTCTTTTTGATGCTAACCGACGTAGAGTTTTTTCTGAACATTCTAACGATCCGGCTGCCTCTTTAAGCAGAAGATGTTTTCTTTTTCTTCCTAACCAATCATCCTCAGCCTTTATCAATCGTGGACGCATACCATCTGCTTCACGTTGAACTTTTAACGCAAAAACAGCTCTATCTATTGCCTCTTTGGTTGCTAAAATTGTTGTAAAATAAGCGCTAAAGAATGAACTTGAATCTTGTTTTGGTGAATCTTTTTGAATAGGTTTGATGTTATTTATTTCATCAAACAGATCCTTATTTTGTGAATAGAAATCGTATAATTTTTCAAGTGCGGGTCTGACCAAATGTATTTTCTTGGGATTTGTTTCAAGCCATTTCAAATATTTTTTTATATGTTTGGGTTCAGCATAATTACCGTCAATTATAGATTTTTCGGTATCATCAATATAAGCAATTCTTCCGTACCCAATAATTAAATCGTAAATCTTTTTAGGCTTGATACCTTTATTCTTTTTTGAATCAAGATTTGCATGTAAAAGATAAAGGACATAAATATCTTTTAAAAGATGTCCCCAATCTTCTTTACCATACAATTGGCTACTGAGGCGACCAATCCGTTTTAGATACTCATAAACAGTCCCAGGCCGACCAGATTTTGTTTTTTCGGATAAACCTTTTTGAACCAACCAATTTTTAAAAACAACCTTGATTTCTGTCATGAATTTATCATATCGTATTTTAATTCAAAAGTAAAACCGAAAGTGCAAGAAATGAAATATAACCTCTGTTTTCAAAAAATCGAGGTTCCAAGTGTACTGAAAAAGCGCCTAGGCAACACGATTCATATAATATATAAAAGAGGGGCTTTTTTTAGGACTTTTTTGCCATGATTGTTTTCCATTGGGCAAAGGATGGCTTTAGGAAGTCATATTCAAAGGTGTCCAGTTGTTCTTTAATTTGTTCCAATGTGTGATTACAGTATGACTGCTCAGCTGTGCCTCTACCAGACCAGCCAATTACATCATTCACATAGCTCGTATCCACAATTACTTTTCTCATTGCCTGATTGGCATTTTTACGGAAAGAGTGAAAATCATAGCTGTCATGCGCACCAGTTTTAACACCAATTTCTTTTAGGAAAGGAAATAACACCCGCGCCATATATTTATTGTTATATTCTCCACCATTGGTAATCGTTTCTTTCAAAATAAAGTCTGTACCTTTTGCGCCCAACTTTTTCTGCTTGCGTTTTACATAATCCACAAAACCTAAATCCAATAATTGCTTGTGGATGGGCACTTTTCGTTCTGATGCGTCATTTTTTAAATTTTTTATAGGATGATTTGACCTAAAATAAATGCAATTCAAACCTTTTTCGTTAATCAAATCGTCATATTGTAAAGTCATAGCTGCGTTAGCTCTGGCACCAGTGAAAAGTCCAATCATACAAAGCCAAAAAGCATCTGGATTTTTCTTGAAGAAGTCATGTTTTGGATTAAAGATATTAAGCAACTGATCTTTGGAATAAGGAAGATGTGGTTTCAGTAACGATTTTTTACTTTTGGGTATATTGGGCAGGTTAGCGATTACATTTGATTTATAGAATGGTTCCATATTACAAGCACAATTTACCACCTCTCTGATATAGCCCAATCTGACACGTTTTCCTTCATTATGTACTGAATTCATTGCTAAAATATTTCGGCTTATTCTTTCAATTAAATCAACATTATGGAATTTGGAATAATCGTCATCCCATGAAAGATTAACCCCTTTTAACATCAATTCAAACGCATTTGTTTTTCGAACTTGAACAGCGTGTTTGTTGTTTCCTTTTAATAACATAGCGTCAAAAACTTTACGAATTGTGTATGTGGTTGTTGGTTTTGATGTAGGTATCATGGTTGAAATAATCCGTTCAATATGATTCTGTGAAATGGTGGTTGTATTGTTGTTTTGACTGAGTAATGAAACATTTGGATGGATAGCAGCAAATTCAGTATTATAGGCACAAACAGCTTCGTCACGCATTTGATTAAGCCTTTCTTGCGTTGGAAAAGGGTTTAAAGCCAATTTTAGTCTCATTTGGTGAGCGATTTCCTGATTAAACACAATTCCCATCTGTTTTATCCTTTCTTTTGCTTCATAATAGTCGTTTGTATGAAGTGAAATTCTTTTATACCGACGCTTACCATCCACGCGCGGTAATTCCACAATCATATAGAATACATTTTTACGAAGCCAAATATGAAATTTAGGTGAAAAAAGTTGAGAATTTTTCCAAAATGCATCACACTTTGCATCACACTTTTTGAGGGTATCTGAGATAATGGTGGTTTTGGGTATGTCCTGTTTTTGTAAGTTATTGATTTTATTGGATTTTGTAAAATTAAAAGACTCCTTGCGTTTAACAGGAGTCTTTTTATGAAAAGCCTGAAAAATAAGGCTTTTGAGATGGTGAGCGCGGAGGGATTCGAACCCTCGGCCACCTGATTAAAAGTCAGGTGCTCTACCAGCTGAGCTACGCACTCAATGCCCGTCATTATACATTTGTATTTTAAAAATGTCAATCTTTTTTTTAAAAAAAAGGAAAAAAGTTTTTTCTTTTTGAAAAGAACTTGACACAGAATTGTATTTTCTTTAAACTCAAAATTATGAGGTTAGTTGCTTTTATTTTTTTTGTCTGGTGTTTCTTTTTTTCTGGGGGGAGTCAGGCGCAAAATCACCCTGTTTCTTTGGTGTTGGCGGATACCCAAAGTGGCTATATGTTTGTCAGGGAAAATGAAAAACAAGTGCTGGCCCCTGCCTCTTTAACAAAGTTGATGACACTTTACCTTACTTTTTCGGCGTTGGAAAAAGGCTGGCTGAAGTTAGAGGATTCTTTGACCGTTTCCCCGTATGCGGCGGCACAACCTCGGTCTAATTTGAATTTAATAGCAGGACAAACGATTACGGTGCGTCAGGCTATTTTGGCATTGATTGTAAAATCCGCTAATGATGTAGCGGTGGTTTTGGCGGAAGCGCTGGGGGGGTCAGAGGCGGGCTTTTCCCAAATGATGAATAAGGCGGCGTTTCAGTTAAATATGAAGCATACCCGTTTTACAAATGCGTCAGGCTTGCATGATTCCTTCCAACAAACAACCGCCCAAGATATGGCGATTATGGCGCTGGCGCTCTTAAAGCATTATCCCCAATACTATCCTTTGTTTTCGCAAAAATCGTTTGATTTTGAGGGGCAGACCTATACCAGCCATAATCATGTATTGCAAGATTATGAAGGGGCGGAAGGAATGAAAACAGGGTATGTGGCGGCCGTGGGGTATAATTTAATTACCACCGCCAAAAAGCACGAAGATCGTTTGTTGGGAGTGGTGATGGGATATGATTCTGTGGTCCAACGGGACGAAGCCATGAAGGCTTTGTTAGACGAAGGTTTCCATCGGGTTCAGATTCAAAAAAAGGCGGTGGCGGAGGGCAGGTTGAGTCCAGCCTTTGACCCCCTTCATCGCCGTTTGTTGTTGCCCAAAATTGATGTGGCGGTGTTGGCGCCTGAAATGCCCTATCATATTCGTCATTTTATGCAACCCAAAAAGACGGCTCCTTTGTTTGTTGTGTCTTCTTCGGTTAAAGGAAATTGGGCTATTCAGGTGGGGGCCTTCACTTCGTTAAATCGGGCCCAACAAGTGGCGTTGCGGGCGAGTGTGCTTTTGCCCGAAACGACATTGAATGTGCGTACGCCGTTTGATAAGTCTCTGTATCGGGCGCAATTGACGGGATTTACGAATAAAATGAAAGCAGAACAGGCATGCCGTTATTTAAATCAGAGGGAATACCCTTGCTTTTTAATTCAGGGGGGCTAATGCGATTTTGGGGCGTGTTGATTTTTCTTTTCCCTGTGGTGGTTGAGGCGGGATTAGATGAAGAAAAAATAACAACCCCTGATGGGCAATGTGCGCTGTATTATTTGACACGGTATCCTAGGTCGGGTTGGACCATTCAAACGGATAAAAAACAATGCCGTGATGGGGTCGTGCAAGGGTATGCACAAGTCAAATTGTATAATGCGCATCATCAGTTGAGTGAAAAATTATCTGGATTTTTTTTAGATGGGTATTGGTTGGGCTCTTTCATGGGGCAGGGGCCTGTGTTGGATCGTACGACCCCCGAAGAGGGACAACAGGCTTTAACTTTTCAATTGGGGCAAGATGACCAAGCAACCTATGTGGCACAACTCAGGGCCGTCCAAGAAGAAGACCGTCCTTATGGTCCTTTTACGGGGTGCCCTGATTTTCGGGTGATGGTCGTGGTGAAGGATGTCTCTTTATTCCAAGAGGACACTTTCCAAGATAAAATTGCCCATCAAGCCAATCAATATGCTCGTTCTTTGTGTTCTGATTTGGAAACAATCGCCGTGTTTGGGGCCACAAAATTAAAGCCCACGGCTTCGGACATTATTTTTCAAATGCAGATTGAAGCCGATACCCAAGAACGGCAAATCATTCCCCTGATAAAAATGACAGACACGGTGGCGGGGGTCCCCGTTGAATTGCGTCAGCAAAATTCAAAAATTGTGTTTCAAAATGATATTCCTGTTTCTAGGGAAAGTTCAGCGACTTTTGTCCCCCAAAAGCCTTTTAAACGGACGGCGCTGGCCCATTTAGATGTCCTTTCTCGGGTGTTAGGGAAACCCGTGAAAGGCAAGATTATTGTCCATGTCAAGCAATTAAATTTGGACGGTTCGGCTTTGGTGGATTTGCCCCAATCCTTGCTGTTGAAAAATTCGCCTGATCTGACCACAGGGTGGTTAGAGGTGAGTGGTCAATATCATCAAGGTCAGATGCGTGTGAATGAAGTAAAAAAATGTTCCAAAAGGTGGTGTGCAGATGATGTATAAAATTTCTTTTGTGGTTTCTATTTTGGTACTTGTGTTGGGGGGGATTTATCTGACTCACTTTTTTCAAACCGATGATTTACAGGATAAATATCACCGTTATGGATTGTCTAAATCAGAAATACATTATGAATCGGTTGAAAAAATGTGGGGGGAGCAGGGGCTGATTTTTTATCAGGTGGAATTTCCCTTTATTCAAGTGCCCCACCATGCGGATAAGATGACTTTTTCTGTGCAAGACGCCACCGCTCAACTAACGCTTTCTCACCTGACTTTAAATGTGAAAGAAGCCTTAAAAAAAATTCATGGTGAAGCGTTGGCGGATCATTTGGAATCCTATGTTCCTTATACGGATTTTTTTAATAAACTTTTGACGTCGTTGTCTGTGATGGGGATAGATGAATTTGTGGGCGATATTATGATCAATACAACCTATAGCGATTTAAAAACGATGACTTTTACGGTGCAGGCCAAGCAAGAAAAACGCCCCACTTTAACGATGTCAGGGGTGATACATGTTCCTGTGGTGGGGGCTCGCCAATTATCCGATTTGTGGAAAGGTACCTTGGAATCTGTGGAGTTAAAAATTCAAGATAAATCTTGGTTGAAACGTTATACAGATTATGCCCAAAGTCGGCGGGCAAAATTTTCTCAAGACCTGCAACAAGGGTATATTCGGTTAAAAAATCTGCCTAAAACACTGCCTAAAATCAACAAGATTTTATACTAGGTAAGTGGTGATTAAAAAGAGAAAACTTAAGGTGGAAAGCAAAATTAAATTGATGACAATGACATCTTTGATAGTTTGCATAATCACCCGTGAAATTTCAAACATTGTTCCCCGTTCTACGGTCAGCCAAAGAACCAAACGAATGGTAATGGCAATCATCGTTGTCAGGATATAAAGTGTAGAACTGAACAAAAAACTCCAAATAGGGTGTGTTTCACTGGAAAACAAAAAGACTATTATCGCAATGATAATTCCCGCAATTGTGGCCAAGTTAAAGGAAAAAAAGGATCCGAAAAATGAACTTTGATTGTCATCGGTCATGGACTATCTTCTCCTTCTCACATGTTTTATTTTCTTGGCATTTTGGGCATCCAGTTCTGATTGGATTCTAGCTTCAATTACAAAGGGAGATTCCACTTTTTCCAAAACATCTGTTTGTAATCTTAAAAATTCCCTGCGGGCGGCTTCGCTTTCTGAACGGGACATATCATTATCTAATTGTCGCTTCACATCAATAGCGGGCGCATAATCCCTTTCGGCGGCCATTTTCAACCAAGCGTGTCCCAAGTACAAATTAGGTTCCACAATTTCCCCATTGACATACATTGTTCCCAAAATATATTGGGAAGGAATATGCCCTTGTGAAGCCGCATAATTATAGTATTCAGGGGCTTTTTTTTGCACTTCACTGCTGGCATCTTGACTAAATAAAGTGGCTAAAGAAAAGAAAGCGGGAATATCTCCCATTCGGGCACTGCGCTGGTATTCGGGTAAAGCCTTTAAGGGTTCATTGTTGGACATATAAATATCCCCCAAATAACGTCCCACTTCTTTGACTTCTGTAATATCTACCTTTTGTAAAAGGCTGATGGCCTTTTGGGAGTCTTTGGGCAAGGTGTCGCCCCGAAAATACGCCAATCCCAAGTTCAACATAGCGGAACTGTTATTTCGGGCCACGGCTTCTTTGTAATAATTGATGGCTTTGCGTTTGTCCTGAGGGACCACTTTGCCTTCTTCGTATAAGTACCCCAATAAAGCCTGCGCTGAATCATTCCCTGCTCGGGCTGATTCTTCAATGTATTTTAATCCTTTGGCGGTGTTTTGATTGACTCCTAGCCCCTCTAAATAAATCTTTCCAGCGTAAAATTGAGCCCGATAATCCCCTTTGTCGGCTTCTTTTAAAAACTCACTTAACGCTTCGGTATAGTTATGGTTGTTATAGGCTTCCTCGGCGGCTTTATAGTCGGCTTGAACAGACAAAGCAGTCATCAAAACAGTTGTGGTCAATAATAGGTACTTCATTTCTTTCCCCCTTTAAAAGCATTGTATCTGAAAAAAATCAGAAAAACAACCCCTTTTTAAAAAAAATCGGAGGAAAAATCCCCCGACTTTCTTTTGTTTTCAGTGAAATTATTTTAAAATAATATCCACGCGGCGGTTTTGGGCCCGTCCTTGCTTTGTGTCGTTAGAAGCGACAAAGTCTGTTGCTCCAAAACCTTTGGTTGTTAAGTTCTTTTTGGCAACGCCTTGATTTTCTAAATACTTGGCAACAGCATCCGCCCGTCTTTCGGACAAGTCAATGTTGTAAGCGGCGTTTCCTGTGGCATCGGCATACCCGTTGATTTGAGCGGTTTGACCAGATTTTTTCAACTGATGAGCCATTTTATCCAAGGCCTTTTCGGCGCCAGGTGTCAAAGCTGCTGAATCAAAGGCGAACAAAGTTGGCCCCATGGAAAAATCCACCTTTTTAGCACAAGGTGCTTTTTCTTCACATAAATTGGCACACCCCGCTAATAATAAAGCAGAAGTGATCATCGTTATCATTTGTTTTTTCATTTTTTTCTCCTTAAGGTAAGATAATAAAACAACAAAACTAATATAAAAAGTTTTTTTTCAAAAGGCAAGAGATAATTGTTTTTTATTTGGACTTTTTTTCTAATAACTTGAACAAGGTCGGGTGGAAAGGAATAGAGGGACATTTTGAATAAAAAAAGTCCCCCCTCTCGGGCGACTTTCTCAAACTGGCTGGGGTGGCTGATTGTAAATCGCTGGAAGCGATTTATCCTGCGCTGACGCTTGGATCACCTGACGGCGTCCGCTCATTATATTCGCGAACAAACCAACTTCGTTGGGCCGAACCCAATACACCTTTGCCAATAAAAAAACCGCCCCAACGGACGGTCCTTTATTGGCTGGGCTAATTGTGCAATTTCCGAGCTGAAATTTAAGTATTGACACATTTGAAAACTCATGTTAAATTAGACTCCTGAACTGAAAGGCTGTGAAAATGAAACTAAATTTACCCCAACAAATAGAAGCAGAACGGATTATTCTTAAGAAGCATACCTTGGATAGAGAATATATACAGTTACTAGTAGACTCTATCAACAAATCTCAACAATGGCTTGGACGATTTTTATCTCATTTTAAAGAACCGATGACGTTTGAAAAAGAAGAAGCTTTTATTAAAAAGTTGTTATCAGACGAAAAATCAATACATTATGGCATTTGGAATAAAAAAACAAATGAATTGATGGGAACAATTGGTGCATTTCATCCTGATAATCCAGATGATCCCAAAAGTATTGAGCTGGGTATCATGCTTTTTGAGCAATTTGCTGGTCAACACTATGGTCCAGAAGCAATAGAAACGTTTGAGAAGGCTTTGTTTGAAAATGGATTAAATTCTATTGTCTTAAAAATCCAAAAAGAAAATACGCGTTCTAGAAAAGCCGCAGAAGCTAACGGACACATTTGGAACGGCAAAGAAATGTCTCCAAGCAGAAATCGTCCTGATTTACAAATGCTTATTTATAGAAAATTCTCTGATTTAAAAAAGAGATAATTGAATTTTTGCTATTTTTGAATTAGAAAGTTGTACAAAATACAACGTATTGAAGACAAAAAGTATTTCAAGCCCCGATGACCTGTAAAGCAGAGAATCTGATGCGGGGAAGATAATTTGTGAGTAAAGGCGGACGACTTCTTTTGGCTTGCTCAATAAATTGTTGAAATGAAATCATGTGCATAATTTTTCCTTTTTACGAAATTCTTTTGGGATTTGATTACGCATAAATTAACGGATGATTAATCCGTTGATAATTTGGAATAAATGCGAACGCCCTGATAAACGCCGTCCATCAATTCATATTCCCGCATTGTGCTGTCCAAACGATAGTTTAATCTTTCGGCAACGGCACAAGACCGCTTATTTGTCTCATTACAAAAGATTTCACAGCGATGACCGCCTCGTTCAAAAAACATTTGTTGCAGTTTTTTAATCACCTCTGTAATGTATCCGTGTCCGGTATAATCTTTGTCCAAATAATAACTGATTTCGGCAACCTGTTTGGCATCCCGCACATGAAGACCCGCATAGCCGATTAATTTTTCCACTTTGAATATAAAGTAGGTAATGCTTAATTTTTCCCATTTTTCTGCCATTGATTTCAGGTTTTCTTCCGCTTTTGAGACAGTTGTGTAACCGCGTGTCCAGGGAATAAATTTAAACTCCTCCTGATTACGCAGAACCAAGTCGGCCACTTGTCCTGCAAATTCCGTGGACGGTTTCTTTAATATCAGGTTATCCAGTTCCATTTGTGTCGGAAAAATCATTTTTTCTTTCTCTTTATTATATTTAATTCAATTTCAACAAGATAATATGGGTAAGTGGCTGGGGTGGCTGGATTCGAACCAACGAATGGCGGAATCAGAATCCGCTGCCTTACCACTTGGCGACACCCCAATTGATTCTCATATTCTATCAGACTTTCATCCAAAAATCAAGGATTATTCAAAACAAAAAAGGGAAACCGAAATTTCCCTTTTTTAAATCTTTAAGCCGTTTTCTTTTTGAAAGTGGCAAAACGCTTATTAAATTTAGCCAACTGACCACCACTGTCAATCAAACGATATACACCTGTCCAAGCGGGGTGAGCCAATGGGTCAATATCCAAGCGAATCTTATCCCCTTCTTTTCCAACAGTGGAACGTGTTTTGAATTCGCTGCCATCTGTCATGATAACGGTAATTTCATGGTAATCTGGATGTATATTTTTTTTCATTGTTTGACTCCTAACTTTTATTCGTTGGCAGGATTATACCCTTTTTTTAATCAAAAAGCAAGTACTTTTTTTGAAAAAGTTATTTTTTCCATGGAATTTCAACAGGCACTTGGACTTTTACTGTCTTGAGCCGGCAAGTTTGTCCCGCCGTTATTTCAAAGAATTTTTTGGGTAAATGGAATTCTTGCGATAAAAATTCAATCAATGCCTCGTTGGCTTTTCCCTCTACCGCAGGGGCTTGAACACAAATGCGCCAATGTGTGTTATTCCACAAACCTTCCACACTTGTGCGCTTCGCATTAGGCGTCAAGCGTATCAGTATTTTATTGGTTATACAATTCATTTTTTAACATTTTAACTTCAGCACTTAAACGACGGATTTCCATGGTTAAAGACTCTAATTCAGGGGAAAGAGCGTCTGTTATCATTGTCACGCTTTTTTGTAAAAAGTTCTGTTGCTTATAGGTTTTAAAGACATTGACGATGATGTTCAAGGCGATATAAAACAAAATAATGTTGCAAATCCCCATACAAACAAAGCGGGTAATCTTGGCAAAAATTAAAGTTAAATTGACATAGCCCCAATTTCCCGCTTGATTTAAAAGGTTGGACAGATAGGCAGCCATCGTTTTGAAGTCGGGGAAACTGGCAATGGACTTTAAAAAATCATTGGTTTGATCGGGCAGTTGAACAACTTGTTGGCTGGGTAAAAGTCCAAAAAAGCTCCATATTTTTTCGGACAGGATATGGTTGGTCCAATAATATCCGATGAAAAAAATCACAATCAAGAGCCATTGACTTAAAATGCTGGAAATCAACCGTTTAAAATGCGTATAAAAAATGTCGGACATAGGTTCTCCTTTAAAAAAAACTGTAGGGATCAATATCAATTCGCATATCTATTGATGCGGGTATTATAGCGGGGCTCAACCATAAATGCAAGTAGTTTTGAATTTTTATTTGCTTTTCTGTTTTTACTAAAATCCGATAGCGATATTTGCCTTTTAATTTGGACAGAGGGGCTACCACAGGACCTAAAATTTCTATGCCTTTTTGGACGGGGGCATGTCGGACCAAAGTTTGAATAAATTGATAAGTTTTTTGTTGATTTTTGCCACTGATAATCAAGGCGGCCAACTTCCCAAAAGGCGGCATTTTTAAAATTTTTCTGGCTTGTACTTCTTCATTTAAAAAGGCATCTCGTTTGTTTTGTTGTAGGGCTTGAATAATTAAATTGTCAGGGTTATAGGATTGTAAGATGGCTTGGCCTTTTTTGGCTTCTCGTCCGGCTCGCCCCATGACTTGTTGTAAAAGTTGAAAAGTGCGTTCTGAGGCGCGCAAATCGCCCCCCGCTAATCCCATGTCTGCATCAATAACGCCCACTAAAGTCAAATTAGAAAAGTGATGTCCTTTGGCCATAATTTGAGTGCCAATCAAAATATCAATTTCGTTTTGGTTGATTTGATGCATCAACTGTTCAAAATCTTTAGGGTGGGCGATTGTTTCCGAGGTAATAAGGGCCATTTTTGCCGTTGGAAACAGGTGTTGGACTTCCTCTTGAATGCGCTCTACACCAGGGCCACAGGAAACAAGCGTTTCATTTTGGCACACAGGACAGACTTTGGGCATGGGAATCGTATAACCACAATGGTGACATTGAAGGGATTGGCTGGCTTTATGTTGAATCAACCATGCACTGCAATGCGGACATTGAAGGCGGTGGCCACAGGTGCGGCACAACACCAACGGCGCATAGCCCCGCCGATTTAAAAACAAAAGGGATTGTTCTTTGTTTTCCAATCGTTTTTGCAGGGCTTGTTCCAAAGTTTTGGAAATAAATTTCAGAGGACCTTTTTCTTTTTGGCGCATATCGGTGATTTCTATTTCGGGTAAAAAAGCTCCCGAAAAACGTTCAGGCAAAACCAAGTGTATGTAATCGCCTTGAAAGGTATGGACATAGGTTTCTAAACTGGGGGTGGCGCTGGCCAAGACAATCGGGCAGTTGGCAATTTTGGCCCGCACGATCGCCATATCACGGGCATTATACAGGACGCCTTCTTCTTGTTTAAAAGATGGGTCATGCTCTTCATCTACAATAATCAATCCCAAGTCCGTAAAAGGCAGAAAAAGGGCCGACCGTGCCCCGACAACCACACGGGCTGATTGTTGGCGAACAGCCTCCCAAGTATCTCGCCTTTGTTTGGGGGTAAGGGAAGAATGCCACAGGGCGGGCTTTTCTCCAAACCTTTTTTCAAACCGTTCTAACCAAGCGGTGGTCAAGATAATTTCGGGAAGTAAGACCAAAACTTGTTGGGGAGATTTTTCCAAAACATCGGCGATTTTTTCAAAATAAACCTCTGTTTTTCCCGACCCTGTCACCCCGTCTAGCAGGATAACCCGAAAGTCGTTTATCTTTTGTAATTTTTGGACGGCTTTTTGCTGTGATTCGGAAAAATTGATTTGGCTGAAATGGGGATTCGGGGGCAAAAAGAGGAGGGGTTTTTTGCTGACTTTTCCCATTTCAGGGGTCAGGGCCATTTTCAAAACAGCCCCCAAAGGAGCCATCGTATAGCCTGCAACCCAGTTGATAAAATCTATTGTTTGTGTATCTAAAGCGGGCAGAGGGACAACGTTTTCAATTGTTTTCATTTTTTGAGGGGGAATTTCTTTTTCTGAAGACTTATTCCAAACGACCCCCATCACTTTTTTGGATCCCAAGGGGGCCAGCACAAAAGTCCCCACCGCCAAAGGTGTTGTGTAAAAATAATCATAGCACCCCAGAGCTAAGGGAAAGAGGACAGAAATTCGTTGCATTTTTTTTGTTTTTCCTTTAAACTTTTATATGTTAAGGATACACGAAATGAAAACACAATTCAACCCTTTATCTGAAACAGCGGACGCCTTTGTTCAAAAAAATATCTTTTTGTGGCGTGATTATTTAAAGGCGACACGGCGTTTGTCCGATTTGACGGTCAGTTCTTATATGGAAGATTTAAAGGAGTTTTTTACCTTTTTATATCAATCTTTTAATAAGCCCATGGGAAAAACAGATTTGGAAAACTTAAAAATTACTGATTTTCGGGCGTTTTTGGCGTGGCGTCATCAATTAAAGATAGAGGCGTCTTCTATGGCAAGGGCCGTGTCGGCTTTAAAAAATTTTTTCAAGTATCTGATGCGTCAAGGGGTCTTAAAAAATACAACGATTATGTCGGTTCATTCGGCCCGCCCCAGAAAATGTTTGCCTCACCCGTTGTCTGTGGAACAAGCAAAAAACTTTTTGGAATGCGCTGAACAAATCAATAAAAAAAAATGGGCCAAAGAACGGGATAAATCCCTTTTTACTTTGATGTATGGGTGTGGCTTGCGTATTGCCGAAGCATTATCGCTCAATGTGTCTGATGTGCTTCCAATGCCTGAGGCGTTGTGTGTTCGGGGCAAAGGGAACAAAGACCGCTTGGTTCCCCTTTTGCCTGTAGTCCAAAAAACATTAAAGACTTATTTGAAATACCATCCTCGCCCTTACCCGACTTCGCCTTTGTTCGTTGGGGCACAAGGGGATCGGTTGAATCCAGGGGTTGTTCAACGGACGGTGCGTCATATTCGCAACAAATTACATTTGCCAGAAACGGTGACGCCCCACGCTTTGCGGCACAGTTTCGCCACCCATATTTTACAAGGGGGGGGCGATTTAAGGACGGTGCAAGAATTACTGGGGCACGCTTCTTTGTCGGCAACGCAACGTTATACGGAAATTACGATGGCCGATTTGGAAAAAGTTTATAAAAAAAGCCATCCTCGGGCCACTTAAGGGGTTTCATATTCGGTGGCATCGGCCACCTCAAATTGACAATTATTTCCCCGCCAATCCCAATTGATGACATGGTTGTTTCGGGTGAGGACCCGTAAATCACAATAATTGAGTTTCTTTTGCCCGTCTTCTTGAATGATTTCTTCTTTCATAAAAGTATGCCCCATCAGGCCATAATTATATTGTTCTACCCGTTTGGGCGACCCAAAATTTTCATATAAATCCGCTACCGTTTGTCCTTCATAAACTTGATTTCGTTTGACATTAGATGGGAAATAATTTAATTGGGCGCACCCTGTTAAGAAAAAGCCAACACATAAAAAAGAAATCAATCTCATGGGTATATCCTAATGAAAGACTTGGTTTAATAGTTTTTCCAGACGGGGTGGCAGGGCTTTTCCCTCTGATTCTTGAAATAGGTTTTCAGACAAAGGAATATCCTTTTGGCTGAATGATTTTTTCTGACTATAGGGGAGATACCACCCGTCCAAATCGGCCTGTAAAAGATTTTGCTTGGTTTGGGTGAAAACACCGTTGCGAACGAAATAACGGGTCTGACCGTTGGTGAATAACCCAAAAGGATCTTTTTCGTCCTTTTTTGGGGTCAAGGAAGCATCGCTGAATTTTAAGGTCAGGGAGGGAAGAGTGATTTCATTGGGGGAAATACTTACGGTGATGGCCAAAGTGCCCAAGCCATCGCTTATCTTGATGCCTTTTAGCGTTAAAAAAGGCGCAATGTTTGTTGTGGAAAAGGCTTCCTCGGATTTAAAATAAAAGAGGCCACTCATATTTTCCAACGGAATAATGGCTGAGTTTAAAAACAGATTTTGGTTGGACAATTGGGCTTCCACGCCATTAAAGCGAATATTTTTATTGGTCAGTTGAAAGGTCCCACTCAAGTTATACAAATTGAAAAAACTTTGTATTTTCTCAATAAAGAAAGGCTGATTAGAGGCGGATTGAATGGGCTTTAATGATTGTAAAACCATCACGGTATTTAAGTTTGTAAAAGTTGTGTCTTTTATTTGAAAATGAACATCTTTCAATCCTAAATACATGGGGCCAGCGATACTGTTATTTCCCAAAAATCTAATCTGCCCACGGGCAATACAGGTCCCAGATACATTCGTCAAAGAGGGGGCGAATAAATCAGACAATTCGTTTAAGGAAAAGGTCAAATTTTCAAAATGGAAGGGGTAGAGTACAAATTGTCCCACGAAGGTTCCTTTCAGGGGATCCAAATTTCCCTGCGCCTTTAATTTAATGTCTGTGTTTTTGATCTTCATTTCAATCACAGATTTGTCCGTCAAAGTGGTCAAATTCAAGGTAAAAGGCTTTTTTAAAAGAGGCGAGGTGGTCTTGACATTTTCGGCCACGATATTTAAAGGCGTGGTGGTATCAAAAAGATTGGGGGAAGTTAAAGAGACATTGTCCAGTTGCCAGTTGGGCGAAGTAAAGTATCCTTCTTCAATTTTTAAAGACAATAAATTATCCAAGCCCCCAAAGGAACTTTCAAGATCCATATACTGAATCATCGCACTTAAGGCTTTTTTTTCATCATTTAAATAACCGTAAGCATCTATATTTTTTCCCGTCAAGTTTGCCTGAAAAACAAAAGGATTTAATTGCCACACAAAAGTAGGTTTTCCTTTGGGATAAAGGGAAATAGTCTTATTGTCATTAAAAACGATGGTTTGGTCTTTGTAATTATTTTTTACGACCCCGATGGTTAAATCTGATTTTTTATCTAATTCATAGGTGCATTTTGCCCCACTTAAAGAGCAAGATAAAATCCCATTTAAGGTGCTTTCCATATCACTTAAAAACAAATTGTTTTGATTAAAACGGTTGATACGGACCGTCAGAGGGGCAGAGGTTGTCAGATTTTGTTGCGCATCAAAAGTTAAATTTTTAAATGAAAAGCCCATATCAATCAAAGTTTCTTCGGTTTGATTGGCGGAATTTTTTAATAAATAGAACAGCTCCCCAGAAAACCCTTGGGCACCTTTTTGTGTGTTGAGTAAAATTTCTTTTTTGGTGTGGGCATAGGCCAAATTCAAAGTGCCTTCAATGCTTTGAATGTCATTTTCCGAAATTTTAATGACGACTTTTCCTTCCAAAGTTTCCTCAGGGGAACTGGGGAGTCTTAATGTTCCCGATTTAATGGTCATTTCAACCTTTCTGTCGGTGCCTTCTCCTGAAATAGATAAATTGCCCTCGGCAGTTAAAAATTCTTCGTTTATATTAAATAACACAGCGGTTATTCTTTCCCCTTGGGTGTAATCCCCCACAACGGAAAAGGCAATTGGCAGGGTGATATTTTTTCCCATAATTGTCAAAACGGCTTTGCTGATATTTAACGCATTGATGTCAAATTTTTGGGTGTTGTTGTTAAAGGATGAAAAAATATTCATCAACCATTTCAGTTCATTTTTTTCGGATTGAGAGGGATTAAAATTGATGCGTACACCTTCGGCCTCTATCCCCAAAATTCTGTTTTTCAAAAAGTCGCTAAAAGTAGACCGAATATGAATCAAAGGAACTTGATAGGTATTATTTTCATCGTGCAGATCCTTGATGTCAATTTGCGACAAAGAATAATCCACCATTTCCAAAGAAGAGTATTTAATGTTTTGATCATCAAAAAAATTTTCAAGTTGAGCGGGTAAGCGTATAAAAGTGACCAAGCACAAAAAAAGTGTGATGATACCCGACAGGTAAAGAAGACCAATAAAACAGCACCAAATTCCCTTTAAAATTTTAAAAACATTTTCATTGCTGCGGCGGGTTAAATCCAACCAAAAAGTCAATTTCATAAACGCCACCACCAACGCCATAAAGGGAGAAGTGTGCTTTTTTTCTTTGACTTCAACAGGGGCTTCGTCTTCGGCCGTAATCGCAGCATACAAATCCCCACTGCGGGCAGGATTGTTGGGTGCCCCTGCGGGTGGATTTTGTGGCTGTGATTGATTTTGCTGTGTTTCCATTATACTCCCCTTCATAATGGTTGTATCATAACCTTATTTTTTTTGTTCGTCAAGTAATTTTTTAAAAGCATCCTCGTCTAAAATAAGAACCCCCAGTTTTTGGGCTTGCGTATATTTACTGCCTGGATCGTTACCCGCCACCACATAGGCGGTTTTACCACTGACAGACCCAGACACTTTTCCCCCAAGTTCCTGCACCCGTGCTTTGGCTTCTTCTCGGGGTAAAGAAAGCGTCCCCGTAAAGACGAAAGTCTTTCCCTTTAGGGGGCGATTTTGTTGGGACAGTTCATATTTTTGAATGACCAATAAAGGCAATAATTTTTCCAACAAATGTTGGTTGTGCTCTTCTGAACAAAAATCAATAATATCTTTGGCCATGACTTCCCCAATACCGTCAATTTGGGTTAATTCTTGCATGGCTGTTTCCCCCAAAATCGTTTGGTAAAAATTTTCCCAAGTGGTAAAGTGTTCCGCTAACAATTTGGCCGTGGCCTCCCCGATTTCAGGAATCCCCAACGCATAAATAAAACGGGGTAAAGAAACTTGTTTGGCCTTTTCAATGGCTTCAAATAAGTTATAAACAGACTTTTGTCCCCACCCCTCTTTGTTCATTAAATCCCATTCGTGCCGTTCTTTTAGGGTAAAAATATCTGTGGGATTTTGAATCCATTGAAGCCGATAAAATTCTTCCACATTGCGTTCGCCCAATCCTTGAATATCAAAGGCATCTTTGGACACAAAATGTTTTAACTTTTCCATCGCTTGAGCGGGGCAGGTTAATCCCCCCATGCAATAGGTGACCGCATCATCCCCTTCTTTCAGGGCATGGGCCCCACACACAGGGCACAGTTGCGGAAAGACAAAAGGCTGACTTTCAGGAAGCCGCTTTTCCAATACCACCGAAACGATTTGAGGAATCACATCACCCGCCCGTTGAATTAAAACGGTATCCCCTTCCCGAATGTCCTTTCGCTTGATTTCATCGGCATTATGTAAGGTTGCATGTTGCACCAACACACCGCCAACATTGATAGGCTCCAAATCCGCCACAGGGGTTAAAGCTCCACTGCGCCCCACTTGAATCCGAATTTTATTGAGACGTGTTTGGGCCTGTTCGGCGGGAAATTTATGGGCAATTGCCCAACGGGGAGAGCGGGCAATAAAGCCCAATCTTTTTTGCAAGGATAAGTTATTGACCTTATAGACAACGCCGTCAATATCATAGGGTAGAGAGGCTCTTTTTTCCCCAATATCGTGGAAAAAATCCAACATTTCTTGAGTGGAATGACACAGGCGAATGAGAGGATTGACCTGAAATCCCCATGACTTCAGGGCCTGTAAAAAGGCCCAATGCGTTTGAAAGGCGGCTCCTTGATAGGCCCCCAACGCATACCCAAAGGCATTGAGGTGGCGTTCGGCCGTAATCCGAGGATTCAGTTGGCGCAAACTGCCTGCGGCGGCATTTCTGGGATTAGCAAAAACTTTTTCATGCCGTTGTGCCTGCTGTTCATTCAAACGCACAAAATCTTTCTTACTCATATAGACTTCCCCCCGTACATCCAACACCTCAGGGAAGTGCGCAGAAAACAAATCATCGGCCTTTAATTTTTGGGGAATGTCAGAAATTGTTTTGAGGTTTTCGGTAATGTCTTCCCCGACACTTCCATCTCCCCGTGTCGCCCCATGTTGGAAAACACCATTTTGATAAACGGCACTATAGCCCAATCCATCAATTTTGGGTTCAGCCACTATTTCAATGGGACTATCCAAAGGAAGACCCAAGAACCGATGAATTTTGTCCATAAAATCCACAACCTCTTGATCGGAAAAGATATCCCCCAAAGAAAGCATTGGGACAGTGTGGGTTATTTTTTGAAAGCCTTGAGCAATTTGGAATCCCACGCGTTTAGACAGAGAATTTTCAGGGATAAGGTCAGGGTAGAGGGCTTCTAATTCTTCGGCCCGCCGGCGCAAAGCATCATAGGTGGCATCATCTACTTCAGGGGCGTCCAGTTGGTGATAAGCCCTATCATAGCGTTCTAATTTATCCGCCAGTTCTTGTAATTCATTTTTGATTTGTTCTAAATTTTCCATAGAAAGAGGATAGCCTTTTTCCCCACAAAAATCAAGGGAAAATCATGATAAAAGATTAAAGTTTAACTTTTAAATTATTTGCATAAAAGGGGGCGTTGCCTTTTTCAGAATGACATAAGTCTAGCAATGGTTCCTTATCTATCCCAAACGAGAACAAACCCTACCGACACAGCGCGCGGCCACTTCTAGTGGGGCGGGCGTGGGTGAACACCAACGGTTTGCCGTC
This sequence comes from uncultured Alphaproteobacteria bacterium, assembly GCA_934216505.1. Lineage (GTDB taxonomy): Bacteria > Pseudomonadota > Alphaproteobacteria > CAAHEQ01 > UBA3637 > UBA3637. The sequence goes on along the minus strand of CAKQBW010000008.1, from coordinate 2,218 downwards.
ATAGTAGGTATCGATGAAAAACGCGAAGCAAGACTCATCTGGCTTCAAGTCCTTCATCCAGTAATCACCACTTGACATATTCCCTGTTCGTATATTATCCCAACTATATCCTTCGTCAAAAGTACAGGAACTACCTTGACACCATTTACTTGTCATATGAAGATCTCCTAAACTTACCATCGTTTTATTCAATGCCTCACAGTACTTTTCCGCACTAAACCAATCCATAGATTTCGTACTGAAAGTAAAGCCATAATCATTGGTTCCTGAAGCCACAGCGGCTGTCAAACAAACACCCGAGTTGGCATTAGGACCATTACAATCGCCTGAACGTAGGGTATTCTTGCTATAATCATAGTAATTACAATACTCCCCTTTTTTACAATCGGTGTTGTTAGTGCAGGTTCCTTCGGGTAAAGCCTCGGTGCATTCTGTTCCATTCCAAATTGGGGTATCGCCTGAACAAGCCACACACTGGCTGCCATCCCAATAAGGGGTCTCAGAGGGACATACGGTACATTGATTCCCATCCCAATACGGCGTTTCTTCAGAACACATGACACACCCTTCCTCTGACTCATGATAGCCTTGCATGCAAACACAATTTCCATTTTCATCATATTCTTGATATTCATTTGGACAAGGGCCAAGGTAATTTGTTGTCACGCAAAGAGCCATATGATCGCCAGCGATTCTTTTTATACTCTTAATCAATCCCGTATGGGAATTATAAGAAATCCCATATTGTGAATTAGATGAGGGAGTCGTTTCACAGCTTACCCCTTCTCCTGTACTGGGGACGATTTCAGTTTTACAATCATTATCCAACCAAAAAGATGTTTCATTTTGCGGAGCATTGGACAAAAAGTTATTTAAAGGAGAACAGGTAGTCCCCGATTTTGCATTTGTCGGGCAAATTCCTTTTGTTGATAAATCATCAAGGGTGGCCAATCGTCCCCCAATCGCTTGACAATAGGTAAAAGCCGACATCCATGTTTCCACGGATTTCATATAAAACTTTGTTCCGTTTATGGTTCCTAATAAAGTAAAATCAATAGGTTGTGCCGTTCCTGTTAAAGTAAAATTGTCATCAGTTAAGAAGACAGCATTATTTCCATCGTCCGAAGCCGCACGGATAGCACACCATTGAAATAAAGCGTTCTGATTTGTTAAATTCTTCTGGGCTTTACTTAATCCTTCTCTGGTCCAATGGTTTAAATGCGTAGGATAACAATCCATTAAATCACACCGATTACTGTAGCCGTATAAACTATTATGGTTTAGCATCTCTTGATGGTCTTGATATGAAAGGCTTTCATTCACTGCGGCATAACCTGGATCACACCAACAAATATCAACGAATGTGTCCATCACACCGTAATAATTGCGAAAATCGTCCTCATTACAAGATGCTGTATTATCTTCTTTAGGGTAAAGTCTGTCAAAAATACATACAGGTGAAGTATGGGGAATTGTGCAAGGGTTTTCCAAGCATTCATCGTTGGATGCAGACTTATAATATCCCTCATCACAGGTGAAAGTTCCATCGGTACAGGTGGCATGTTCGGGACATTCCTGACACACTCCGGTTGCATCGCAGTAAGTGCCATCTCCACAACTATCTTCGTGGCAAACGCACTTTTCATCTTCCGTCCAAAAAGGCGTTGTTTCTGAATTGCAACTAGAACAGGTTGTCTCGTAGTTCGTATCGCAAGGCTGACAACTTCCATCAACCAGCGTTTCTCCTTTTGAACAAGAAATCTCAACGCAAGAATCTTCGGATTCGGATTTAACATAGCCCGTATCACAGGTGAAAGTTCCATCAGCACAGGTGGCATGTTTGGGACATTCCTGACACGCACCATTTGTATCGCAGTAGAAATTCGTTCCACAACTATCTCCATGACAAACGCACTTTTTATCTTCCGTCCAATAAGGTGTTGTTGTTGAATTACAACTGGAACAAGTTGCACTATAATCTGTTTTACAGGGCTGACACGTTGTCCCAACCAGAGTTTCCCCTTCCTCACAGGCCTGGCCAACGCACACATTCGCAACACAGGTTCCTGTCTCACAATCATTTTGACAAGTTCCTGTGGTGATATTACATGTTTGGCAACGCATGCAGTCGTCGTCGTTATGACAAAAATCTTGATAAGCCTCTATCGCTGACACTTTGTAAGGGAAAATAAGGCTCAAGTCAAAGTTGTCATCCCCT
>CAKQBW010000007.1 GCA_934216505.1 uncultured Alphaproteobacteria bacterium | reverse complement strand
ACATGAAAGATATTAAATTTTTTCAATTCTTCACAAATTTCTTTGGATTGATTTTTTAAAATAACGACAAATTCGCCCTGCCTTTCGGCCGAAACAATGTTTTCAACGGTCATTTCTGTACTGCCTACTTTCCCCGACAAAGTATGGGGCTTTTGAGTTCCTGATTGGGCAATCTGATACCGCCGTTGGGCCACAGCGGTCGCAATGTCTTTATTGAGGGTATTTATACGGGCCGATAAACTGGCATTCTTAAAACCCCACAAACCCACCAGCAATAACAGCAACATCAATACGATAACCGCTATCATTTCCAACATACTCCGCCCCGATTCCTCTACCTGATGCATAGGCCCTCCTTTTTGATTGAATAAAAATTATCTGAATGTACTTGGGGGAGGAGGAGAATTTAATGTCTCCATCAACACCGTCCCCTTTGATTGACGCGCCGCCATATATTGTTTGCGCAAACTATCCCGAATCTGATAAGGATTCGGAATTTTATGCATCACGATTGTTCCTGTAAAATCTGTAGAACTGACCGTGATGTCGCCTACATCTGCCCACATATCAATGATGCCTTGTTCTGTGGTGGAATCTGTAATACGGAAAAGCTCAATTTCATCTACTTTCTTTGTAAAAATGCCACTGACAATCAAAAGGCGCTTGTCCGTTAAAGAATAAGAAGTAAAAATCCGCTTATAATAAAGACTAATCAAAAAAATACCAAAAGTAATAACAGTTAAAAACCAGTACCAAGGATTATACTTTACATCGGCAATGGAACCTGTTACATTCCAAAAAAATTGTTCATCTGAGCGAACGACTTTTTGCAAGATAGGATAATCAGACATAAGGCCTCCTTTTTTGTCCATTGTAAGGAATTTTATACAAAAGGCAAGATTTTTTTTAAATTGATATACCTTTTTATGCTTTTTACATATCAGGATATTTATTTTCAAAATCCCCCTAGATTTCATTTAAAACGCACCCCAACATAATTGTGCTTCAACTGATAAAAAGAAAGGAGAAATCAAATGAAGAAAATATTATTATCAACTTTAGCAGTTGCCGGATTGCTGGGAGCGTTTTCTGAAGCCCAGGCGGGGGATAATGGCTTGTCAATGAAGCATGGATATGCCGTCATGCAAGCAGGTATGGGCTTTGGTCATAGAAATTATAAGGAATCCGCTGTATTTGCGTTAGGGGGTGGGTATCATTTAAATGATTACTTGCGCTCGGATTTAACCATCGGTATGCGTGGGTGGGGAAAGATTGAAAAAGAAGGCGTTAAAGCAGATTCTTGGTCTATTCCTGCTTTGTGGAATGTTTATGCCCGTGTCCCTTGGCAACAAATGGGCATTTATGTCATGGGCGGTTTGGGTATGAGTTATAACCGCATGGACGGAACAGACATCAGTAAAGGCGATGATAAGTTATCTTTTGCTTGGACAGCGGGGGCTGGCTTTGACTATCGTTTAAACGATTGTTGGGGCTTGGATTTGGGCTACCGTTATGTTGATTTAGGCGAAGGTCGTTCTAAATTGAAAAATGGCCATACACGTCTGAAAGGTGATATTCGTTCGCACGATGTTATCTTATCCGCCCGTTATTATTTTTAAGTTGGGGCAGTCCAAAAAAAGCAGGGCTTTCGGGGCTCTGCTTTTTTCTTTTGTCTTATTTTTCAGATTCCTTTATAAAAAAGTTGCCTTTTGTTGAAAAATCGGGTATCCTTACCCCTATAACAAAAGGAGTTTTAAAATGGCCAAGCAAGATGTGATTGATACACAACCTTTACGGGGCATGCGTGATTTTTTACCCAAAGATTGGATATTCCGCAAAAAGTTGATGCAGGTATGGACGGAAACAGCCGAACAAAATGGCTTTGTACGTTATGAAACACCTGTGGTTGAAAATCTGTCTTTGTTGGAAAGAAAAGCAGGCGAAGAAATTTCAGATCAAATTTATAACTTCCAAGATAAATCAGGGCGGGCTATTGCTTTACGTCCCGAAATTACCCCTTCCATGGTGCGGATTGTCTCGGCTAATCGGGAGGCTTTTGCCAGCACAGGAAAAGTTTATTCCATTGGTCAATGCTTTCGCTATGAACGGGCGTCTTTGGGTCGCAAAAGAGAACACTTTCAATGGAACATAGACATTGTCGGGGAACCCAGCGTGATTGCTGAAGCCTATTTGATTCAAACAGCGGTGTTGGCAATGAAGCGATTGGGCTTTAAAAAAGGGGAATTTAAAGTTCGTGTCAATAATCGTCAGTTAGTTAGTGATTTTTTAACCTCACTGGATATTCAAGGTGATCAGATTTTGGCTGTCATGGGCGTCATGGATAAAAAGGAAAAAATATCCCCTGCAGCTTTTGATGAAATGTTGACCGAAGTAGGATTAAATGACGTCCAAATTCAAAAAGTGAATGCCTTTATGACGGCCAAAAGTTTGGAAGAAATTCAAAAATTTGTTGATGAAAATTCAGTGGGATTTCAGGATTTAGCCCGTTTTTGGCAGTATTGTCAGGCCTTATCCTTAACTGACTTTGTGGTTATTGATACAGCGATTGTGCGGGGGTTGGCCTATTACACAGGCATTGTGTTTGAAGCCTTTGATACCCAAGGTAAATTCCGTGCGATTTTTGGCGGGGGGCGTTATGACCACCTCTTTGAACGATTGACGGGAAAGCCCTGTCAAGCCGTCGGCTTGGGTTTTGGGGATATCGTGGTGGAAGAATTGTATAAGGAGAAGTTTGGCACACCGACAACCTATGAAGGGGTGAAAGTTATGTTAGGGGGCTTTGGTGAGCCTGCCCAAGCGGGACTTTTGAAATTAGTGGCCCTTTTGGACGAGATGCCTTTGACTTTGGATTTAGATTTTAAAGCGGGGGCCCCTGGGAAGTTTTTGGGACGGGCCAGTAAGCGGGGCGCCCAAAAAGCCCTGTATATTGGGGAAAACGAATGGGCACAAGGTCAGGTAATGCTGAAGGATTTACAAACGCATGCGCAAACCCTTTTGAATTTGGCTGATGAACAAGCGATTAAAGAGGCTTTAAAATAGTCCTTTTTTGGGTAAAATTGACAGAATTCCAAAAGTGTGGTATAATAGTTCTCACACACAAAAGGAGTTATCATGAATCCCAAAAAAATCAAAAAAGCGATTGGTTATGTGGCGGCCACAGCGGCTTTATGTGCGTTAGGCGAGTTATTTACGGCTTATGCGTTTAAAGCCTCAGATTATGAAATCTTTAAAGATGACCACTATAAAATGGACTTTTTAAAAGGACAACTTTCATCTGATGCTCGTTTAACTGTTGCCGAAAAAGAGGCATTAGAAAAACAGTTAGATAAAGTTTATAAAAAACATCAATCCTTTCAAGAACCTATTCAAACCTTGGTGTGGGGAAAAATCCAAAATAAATGCCCCATCTGTGAAGACCGGGAATAATACTTATCCCCTTTTTTGTCATCATAAAGGGCAAGAAGATAAGGTACAAAGAATTTTGAATTTACCACTTCATGCATCATATTTGGAGAATGAGACCTCAATAAAATCTATCCATGAGGGAGGCCTTCAAAGGGATAAACTGTCCTTTGTTATTCTATACACTCTCACGATTAAGTCCCATAAAAAAATCGGGAACACACTTTCCCGATAAAAAATTGGTGGAGATAAGGAGATTCGAACTCCTGGCCTACGCATTGCGAACGCGTCGCTCTACCAACTGAGCTATATCCCCACAAAACAGGAGTTATTTTAGTCTATTTTTATTGGCTTGTCAAGAACATTTTTGATTTTTTTTAAGATATTTGAATGGCATCTATAATTTGAAATTGCACCTTGCTTTGCCCTTTCCAAGTATCTTTCTTTAAGGTTCCCAACAAGTGGAACTTCTTGCCCAAGCCTTTTAAAAACGCCTGCCCCATCTCTGTATCCGCCGCTTTAAAGGCAATCGCATTCAGGCGGTGGCCCCCTAAATCTGTAAAGGCACAACCGATATGACCATTTTTCAGCAAATTGATATGGTTTAAACACACATCTGGAATAATAAATTTCGGTTCAGGATTGCCTTCCCCAAAGGGAGCCAATTTTTCCAGATCTTCCAATAACTCCCAAGTAATCCCCCCCAAGGACAAGATGCCGTCCGCCTGTAAAATAGATAAACTTTCAGGTAATAAATCAGGGGTAATGGTTTGTTTTAAGTATGCCACAAAGCCATCCAACTGGTCTAATTTCAAAGAAAAGCCCGCCGCCATAGGATGCCCCCCACCCCGAACAATCAACCCTTTGTTCATCGCATTCATAATAATCGTTCCAATATCTATCCCTGACACCGAACGAGAAGAGCCTTTCACTTCCTCCCCCTCTATCGTCATTGCAAATACAGGCAAATTATATTTATCTTTTAATCGCCCCGCAACAATTCCCACAACCCCTTGGTGCCAATTTTCCCCTTTAACCACCAAGAAAGGATATTCTTGCGGGACAGATTCCACTTGTTCAATCGCCTGAAGCATGACATCCGCTTCTATTTCACGGCGGGCCAAATTCAAACTTTCCAATTCTTCCGCCAAAAGAGTCGTTTGAATATCATCGCCACAACTTAAAAGTTTCATGCCCAAATCTGATTTTCCCACCCGACCACAGGCATTGACACGGGGACCCAAAATATACCCCAAATGATAAGTTTGAATCGGTTCATTGATTTGAACTTTCTCACATAAAGCCTTTAAGCCTTTATTTTGCAAAAGGTGAAATTGCCTGAGCCCCGATTTCACCAACAAACGATTGACCCCTTGTAATTTTACCACATCACAGACCGTTCCAAAAGCCACCAAATCCAGATACTGCATCAAATTAGGTTCCGTTTTTTCGTGGTAAAAACCTTGCTTTCTGAGTTCGGCATTCAAGGCAATAACGAACAAAAACACGACACCGCACGCCGCCAACTGACGACACGGGTGTGTCAAAGGTTCATCCAAACGTTTGGGATTCACCACCGCATAGCAATTCGGTAAAGAGGCTTCCGCATTATGGTGATCCAAAATAATCACATCTAACCCCAACTGCGTCCCCGTTTCAATGGGCGTATAGGCCGTTGTGCCACAATCCACCGTTAAAACAACAGAGCACCCCAAATCTTTGTATTCTTTCATCTTTTGGGCATTCGGACCATATCCATCTTCCCGATCAGGAATAAAGACATAAGTTTTCGTTCCCGTGGATTCCAAAAACATTTTCAAGATGGCCGAAGAAGTCGCCCCATCTACATCATAATCCCCCATAATGCCAATGGGTTCTTTATTCAAAATAGCCTGCGCCACTCGCTGGGCCGCTTTTTCCATATCCTTTAAAGAATTGGGGTTGGGTAAATCGCATTTCAAAGTGGGCTTGAGATAAGTAAAAGCATTGTCCGAATCAATTCCCCGAATAGCCAACAAGGAAGCCACTAAATCAGAAACGCCCACCTTTTGGACCAAAGTTTGCACCAACCTTTGTGATGGTTCCTCTGTTTGCCACAACATACCATTCAAGGAGGGTTGTCCTGCATTAAATTCACGCATATAAAATGTCCTTTCAGGTTAAGAGTAATCCTTTTGAAAAGAAAATGCAAGAAAAAAATCCCTTTAAAACGGGGGAAAATTCCCCCCAAAAAAAGGGAAAGGACAAAATAGATTTTTTTTCCCTTTCATTTAACTTTTTTATTGACTTATGAACGCAGGTTGCGTATAAGATAAATAAAAAAGAAAGGGGGCTTTTTAAATTCCCTCTGTTCGAAAATTGACAAAAGGAAAAGGGCATGGTCAAAAATCAAAAAGTGAAAGCAAAGTCTGAAAAATTTTCCTCACGCTCTCGTGTTAAATCCTCCTCCCCAAAAAAATCTTTGGAAAAAAAGAATCTTGTGCGGGTATTTGTGGCGGGAGGATCCCGCAACGGCAACAACCCCATTTATGTCAAGCAAGCCTATGAGTTGGGAAAAGAAATTGGCAAGCACGACTATCAACTCACTTTTGGCCTGTCCTCACGGGGAATAATGGGGGCGGTAGCCAAAGGGGTCTTGGAAAGTTGGAATCAAAAGCCCCATAAAAAGCATAAACCCATTGAAGGGGTAACCACAACGGACTATCTGAAACGCTATGACACAGAAAAAGAGTTAGCCGCCATTGCGGACATTGTTGTGTCAAAAACTTTGGAAGAACGCAAACGACACATGTTAGAGGCTGAATTTGTTATCTTTACCCCTGGGGGCGTAGGGACTTTGGACGAATTGGCCTTTGATTGTGTCGCCATGCAAGACGGCCTTTTGCAAAAAAAGCCCTTTGTTTTATTTAATACAGACGGATTTTTTCACCATCTGTTGGAATTTTTAAAGGATATTCACTTGAAAGGCTTTGCCGATTTTGTGCCCTTTATTGTCGTGGATAATGTATATGAAGCCTCGGTTGCTTTTGATATGATTCGCTATCGCTATAGTTTGAAAAAAAGTAAAAATATCAACATGGAAGAAACCATTGAACGCATTGAATATGACCTGCCCTATGTTTTACAGGAAAAACAAAAAAATCCCCAAAAGACAACCCGACAAATTTTAAATGAAATCAAACACACTTTTTCGGGACAAGACGATGCCGTTAAATATGCCCTGACGCAAGCGATTGAAACAGCCTATTTGAAAAAAGAAACAGGACGCATGCACGACCGTTTGGAAAAAACAGGACGGGATATGGCTTTGGTCAATCACAAACTTGCATCCTTGAAACAACGCAAAAACAAAGGGTAAGAAAATGGACTTTATCAACATTCCGATTCTTTTATTTTCACTTTTATTGAGCGTTAGTATTTTAACCAGTTTGATTTCCAGCCGAATTGGTATCCCTTTGATTTTGGCCTTTTTGTGCATTGGTTTAAGCATCAGTGCGGGTGATTTAGACCTCTTTCAAGAAATCAAGCGACCCGCCATTATCTTTTTTATTGGTTCTGTAGCGTTGGCCATGATCTTATTTGATAGTGGCTTTCATACAGCCTTAAAAAACTATAAGCAAAATGCCAAACCATCATTGATTCTTTCAACCGTTGGGGTCATTTTAACGGCCCTTATTTTGGCCCCTTTTGCCCGATGGATTTTGGATTTAAGTTGGCTCAACAGTTTTTTGTTGGTTTCCATCATTGGATCCACAGATTCAGCGGCGGTCTTTTCCCTGTTGCGGTCCAAAGGATTAGGGTTAAGGGAAAAAGTAAAATCCACTTTGGAAATTGAATCGGGCACCAACGACCCAATGGCCGTTTTTATGAGTTTATCTTTTATTTTATTGATTCAAAAAAGCCTATCAGGGGAAAGTGTGGGCTACGGGTTTTTGTTGCCATCCTTGTTTCAACAAGGGTGCATTGGCACTTTAATGGGCTTTTTAACCGCCTTTTGCGTGCGGTACTTTGTCAATAAAATTCGTTTAGATAACGCCCTGTATCCCATTTTTGTACTAGGCCTGACTTTAGTGGGCTTTTCGGCTACCAACCTTTTAGGGGGAAGTGGCTTTTTGGCGATTTACATTGCGGGCCTCATCTTGGGAAATACACGGTTGAAAGCCTATGTTCAGGTGTCTAAATTTCAAAAGACACTCACTTGGCTCAGCCAAATTACCATGTTTACCTGCTTGGGCATGTTTGTATCTCCCGCGGCTTTAAAGGAAAGTTGGGGATTAGCCACATGGGTGGCCATCATCTTAATGTTCTTTGCCCGCCCTTTAATGGTCTTTACTATTTTACATTTCTTTAAACAATATAACACGGGCGATAAAATCTTTATTTCCTTTGTGGGATTACGGGGGGCCACTTCCTTTTTATTAGCCTTGATGCCGATTGTGTTGGGCTTGCCCTATGCCGATGTCTTGTTCAACATCACCTTCGTCATCGTTTTAATCAGTTTGGCCGTTCAAGGTTTTGCCATTCCTTTGGTCGGTCGGTGGTGCGGCGTCACCATTCCTACTTTGGCGTCTGCCCCTGTTCGTACCTTGATTGACTTGCCTGATTTACCCGATAGTTCTTTGGTCATGTATCAACTGGACAATCAATCCGCCGTCTTATCCCAAACAAATATCCCCCGATGGGCCAAACCCACTTTGGTGGTGCGTAAAGGTATTTCCTATCCCGCAGGTCTCGGCTTGCGTCAATTAAAGGAAGGCGACCGTGTGTATGTGTTTTTAAGTTCTCAATTACAACGGTCCAGTTTGGATAAAATTTATGGGCGCAGCATGCCCGATGAAAACACCGATTTGGGCGATTTTCCGATTTCCTGCCAAACCACTTTTGAAGAACTGGAAAAACTTTACGGGATTCAAGTGGATAAAGGGATTCGGGCCAATACAATTGCCGATTTATTCAAACAAGAATTTGCCGAAGTGGAGGTGGGCGACAGGTTGATATTGGACGCCGTAGAGTTGGTTGTACATGAAGTGGAAAAAGGAAAAGTTGTTCGGGTAGGCATTGATATAGACCCCAAACACAATCATTCTTTAAAAACACGCATCAAGCGGTTCACTTGGGCAAACATTAAAAAAAGATTGACAAGAATGAAAAATGTGCTAAACTAGTCTTATAGGGGTTATATAAACAAAGGAGAAGCAAATGCCAGAAAGTGCTCAAACAAGACAATTAAGAATGCAACGCATGATTCGTGAGGCCCACGAAAGACAAATGGCGGCCGATGAACGGGAAAGAAAAACAAAATCTTTCTTGCGAGGTGTTGGGATAGCGGCTTTAGCAGCAGGTGTTGCGGCAGCGGGGTGGTTTGGCACAAAGTCTGCCGCCAAAAGTTTTGACGGGAATTCGTCGGGAAAAGCCCGCGTCAGTTGGACTTCTAACCCCAAAACATACGGAATAAATCAACAAACTTACCATACGACAGGGCAACAGTTAAAGAAAGTAGTGGTAGAAGAAACTGTCGTTCAAGATGATCATTCGCTTTATCGTCAAGAATTAGTCGCTCAACCTCAACCTGTACAAAAAGAAGTTGTTTATGTCCAAGAAGAACAACCCATTCAACAGCAAGTGGTTTATACTCCAGCTGTGCAACCTGTTCAACGTGAAGTTGTCTATGTTCAACAACCCGTACAACCTGAGGTCGTTCAAGTTCCTGTTCAGCCCACAACAGTGGTCGTCCAACCACAACATTCTGTGATGGATGCAGCGGCGGGATTTGTTGCAGGGGCAGCCATGGGTGTTTTGGCCTCTCCTCCCCCTCCACCCCCCCCCCCAAGAATGATGGGGGGGTTCCATGGCCCTCATCATGGTGGTCCAATGATGGATAGGTGTCCTCCAATGGGGCATGGACATTCGTACAGAGGAGGCATGCGACATCCTATGCCAGCGATGGGGGGCTGTGGCCCAAGACCTTCTAGACCCGCCATGGGTGGCTGTGGCCCGAGACCTTCTAGACCCGCCATGGGTGGCTGTGGTCCAAGACCTTCTAGACCTATCATAGGGGGCGGTTGCGGTCCAAGACCTTCTAGACCTGCCATGGGGGGAGGCAACGGACGACATAACCACTTTAATCCAGCCATAGGTTCGGTGGGCATGCGTCCAGGCTGTGGTCCAAGAGGAGGCATGAGTGGCCCTCGGGGTGGTGGCTTTGGCGGTGGATTCGGTGGCCCTAGAGGCGGCATGAGTGCACCCCGTGGCGGTGGATTCGGTGGTCCAAGAGGAGGCATGAGTGCACCCCGAGGTGGTGGATTCGGTGGCCCTAGAGGAGGTGGATTTGGCCCCCGTGGCGGAGGCGGATTCGGTCCCCGTGGTGGTGGCCACAGAGGTCGTTAGAAAAAAATCCCCGCTTTAAACGGGGATTTTTTTTACACATTTAAAGGTGGCCAAGAAAAAACCATCTGTCTTATTTTTGGCGGGTGTCCATTGTTGATGATGAACCAATTTAAATTCAGGGTGTCTTTTTAAAAAAGCCCTCATCTGATCTTGATTTTCCCCTTGAATCAAAGAGCAGGTCATGTAATGTAATTTTCCATTCAAGGCCACAAAAGAACTGGCTTTATCCAAAATCTGCGCCTGTTTTTTTATCAAATCAGCCACTTGTTGAGGTGTCAATTTAAAAGGTGCATCAGGGCATCGGCGCCATGTCCCAGAGCCAGAACAAGGCGCATCTACCACCACTTGATTGAACTGCCCTTTAGGAAAAAGAGTTGTTTGAATGATAGACACCTTTGCCCGTTGAGCCCGTTTATTCAATTCCTTTAAACTAATACGAGAAACATCGTGTGCCACAATGCGCCCTTGGTTATGCATCATTTGAGCAAAGCACAAAGACTTTCCCCCTGCCCCAGCGCAATAATCCAACACCTCCTCTTTGGGAGAAATATGGGTGGCCAAAGCCACGAGTTGTGAGCCTTCATCTTGCACTTCCACCCATCCCATACGATAGCAATCAACCATGGATAAATTTACCCGCTTTTTCAAAATCAGCCCCCACGGAGAATGCTTTGTTTTTTCGGTTTCAATCCCCTGCGCCGCTAATTTTTTTTGAATTTCCCCCCGATTACCATTAGCCCGTAAAACAATCTCAGCGGGTTGTTTCATCGCCTGTAATTCCGTCTCATCAATCACACGCATTATCCATTTGGGCACAGGGCGCGATCGTAAATGAGCCCACACTTCCTCGGTTAAAGCATGCCTATCTTTGGACCCAATATATCGCCGATGGCGCGTATAGGCATTGATAACTTCGTTAGCGGGGCGAGATGTCCCTTCAATTTCCTTTAACAATTCTTGGATGGCCGCTTCAATCTGTTGGGGTTTCATCGGACTTTCCTTTAAATCCCGTTGCTACCACATAAAATTCAGACGAATCCCGACGGCTGGCTTCGGGTTTAGCATGCTTGACCATCGTGAAATCTTTTTTCATCTGAAGCAAAAATTTACTTTCTGTCCCCCCTTGGAAAACTTTGGCAATAAAAACACCCTGCGGATTTAAAACTTTTAAGGCAAAATCATAGGCCATCTTGACCAAATTCATAATACGCAGGTGATCCAAATTATGGTTGCCAGTCGTATTGGCGGCCATATCACTCATCACAATATCCGCTTTGTGTCCCCCCAACAAATCCCATAAAACCACAGGGGCTTTTTCATCGGTAAAATCCATTTGAACCAACTTGGCCCCATTGATTGGGTCCGCCCGCAATAAATCCATGCCCACCACCAACGGGTTTTCGTTTGTAGAATGCACCGCCCGCACCGCCACTTGCGTCCATCCCCCAGGCGCACACCCCAAATCCACCACTCGTTTTCCGGGTTTAAAAAAATGAAATTGCTGATTCAGTTGTTGGATCTTAAAAGCCGCTCGGCCCCGAAAGCCCATTTCATGTGCCGCATGAACATAAGGGTCATTGATTTGTCGTTGCAACCAATGTTGGCTGGACGCCGACCGTTTTGTATTACCTTTGATTTTTTGTTTTAAATGTCTGTTGCCAAATTGCATAAGGACATTATAGCAAAGTTATCACCTTTTTTCAAGAAAAAGAATTACAAAGCCCTAAAACTAAAACTTGACGACAATCCAAAAGTTTGGTAAAATGCTTGCCATTCAACAAGGAGAAAAAATGACCCCTTTATTAAAACAAATTCAAAAATGGCGTTGGGTAAAGTTATATAAACGCCTGTGGCCTTTTGTGAAACCTTTTTGGGGACGATGCTTACTGAGTGTTTTGATTACGATCCCTATTGGGGCATTAGATGCGGTGATGACTTTAGCCCTAAAACCTTTTACAGATACCGTTGTTTTAAGCAAAGGCAGCGCAACCCCTTGGGGCTTACCTTTATGGGTGATTCCTTTGGGGATTATTCTCTTTACTGTCTTACAGGGGATTTTGGAATACGGGGCCGCCTATTTGAACACCTGGACAGGGGGCAAAATTACCCAAGAAATGCAAAGGAAACTTTATCAAAAATTGATGTTTATGGATCAAGGCTTTTATGATAAATGTTCTTCGGGGGACTTGGCACAACGCTTTAACTTGGACCCCGCTATTGCATGTTCAGGATTATTAAATAATGTGAAAGTTTTTACAACCCGAGTCTTTTCTTCGTTGGCTTTAATCGGCGTTTTGTTCTATACCTCTTGGAAGTTAGCCATCTTTGCTATTGTCATCTTAGGGGGGGCTTTGTGGCCTTTGGCTTTCATTCGCCGCATGATCAAAGATGTGGTCAAAAAATCTGTGGAAGTCGGGGCTTCGGGTTATACAGTCTTTAATGAAACGCACGCAGGGGCAAAAACAATTGCGTCCTACAACCTCCAAGAAATCAAGCGGGATCAATTCTATGACATTTTAAGACAAGCCTTTAAATTGAGCATCAAAACAACACAGCGTACCGCTTGGCTGACCCCCATGATGCATGTCATTATTGCTTTTGGTATGGCGGGGGCCATTTGGTTTGGCAGCCATTTAATCACCACCAATCAAATGACCGTGGGGGATTTTGTGGCTTTTATGGCATCTATGTTGGCGTTATACACACCTATTAAAAGTATCGGCAAAAATTTTAACCAAATTCAACTGTCCTTCATGGCGGTGGAACGGGTGTGTGAAATGTTGGATTATCCCATCAATATCAAGGATAAAAAAGACGCAAAAGAATTAAAAAGCATTCAAAAGGAAATCGTCTTTAAAGGGGTGGATTTTGAATACATTCCCGATGTTCCTGTGTTAAAGGATATCAATTTGGTAATTCCCAAAGGAAAGACGGTGGCTTTTGTGGGTAATTCAGGGGGCGGGAAAAGTACTATTGCCAGCCTGATTCCCCGTTTTTATGATGTCCAAAAGGGAAGTATTCAAATTGATGGAACAGATATACGGAATTTGACTTTACATTCTTTGCGGCAACATATCGCCACGGTTTTCCAAGACAACTTTTTGTTTTCAGGAACCATACGGGATAATCTGTTGTTGGGCAACCCAAACGCCTCAGAAAAAGAAATCAATAGAGCCATTGAAATGGCCTGTCTGAAAGACTTTATTGATGAATTAGAGAAAGGCTTAGATACCCCCATTGGGGAACGGGGAACGCTGTTATCGGGCGGACAAAAACAACGGGTAGCAATTGCACGGGCTTTTTTGAAAAATGCCCCGATTGTGATTTTAGATGAGGCCACTTCGGCGTTAGATAACAAAGCCGAGCAAATCGTTCAACAGGCCATTGAAAACCTGATGAAAGACAGAACGGTTATTGTGATTGCCCATCGTTTAACAACGATTCAGAACGCCAATAAAATCGTTGTTATCAATGAAGGTAAAATCATAGAAGAAGGAACGCATGAAAAACTGTTGGAAAAAGGAGGGGCCTACGCCACCTTGTATAAAACACAGTTTAAAAAGAAGAAAAAGAGAGGCGCCTAAGCCTCTCTTTTGTTATTCCAAGGTAATCCCCGCTCTTCTTAATTCTTCTTTTCCCATTTTATCATATTGATAATAATACAACATTTCCCGTTTATTAATCGCATTGGCATCTATCGCCGCCTCAGGGATTCCCCAAACAATAGAAACAGGCCATGTCAGTAAATTTAAAAAACCATACAGCCAATGATCTGATTCGGCCGCTTGCCCGGACCCCAAATAAAAATTTCCAACGCCTGGCAACAAATTTAAAGCCGCTGCCCCCGCCACAGACGCAGGCTTTTCATAATTTCCCAAAGGTTTATCCACCGTAATGCCTTGGGCTTTTAAATGCTGTAATTGCATTTTTTCTTGACGCGTCAATGAAGTACAACCCGCCAACAACATCGTCCCCACCAACAAAGAGAGTCCCCATAATTTTTTCATTTCTTAAAATCCTTTCTTTTTAAATCAATAAAAAGCCCACCATAAAAGTGGGCGGATGTTAAGAAACCATAAACACAATGGCTCGGCCTATTCAGCCAGAGCTTTATTCAGCCGACATCCGTCCTTTCGGCCAAATGTCAACATTCTTTAAAGAGTTGTTGCCAACTCTGTGTTTATGGGTTTCTTACGCCCATGCTTCCAGATATCCAAAAGCCTGTTCAGTATAAATGGATTTATTTAAAATTGCAATAAAAAAATGAAAAACCTAACGTTTATCCGATTTTAAAAAGGAAAAGTAGTATTCAAAAGAAGAAAAGAAAATTAAAAGATACCCTTCTAATTCAATGGATTCTTCAAATAAACGGCGCAAAATGCGGGCATTTTCTGTTGTTCCTGTGACAGTAATAATTAAACTTTTATGACCAATACATTGGGCAATAGGAATAACCACCATCATTGCCATCATCATCAAATAAAAGGCGGGTGAATTGATAAAACGGACCAAAAGAGGACGTAATTGATTAAAATGAAACAACGCATAAATGGTGGCGGACACAGGAAAAATCCACGCAAAACGCCACCCTATCACGGGCAATAAATCATCAAAGAACGCATCTAATTCTCTACAGGCGGCCAATAATGGCAATGTCATTAAACAAAAAGATAAAATTCGTTCTTTTTTAAAAAGTACTCCCCATAATCCAAAAGCAAAAAAGGCCACTAATAAAAGAACTTCTTGCAAATTTTCAACCAAACCATATTCTTCATATAAATCGGAATGGTAAATACGGGCAAATCCCCATAAACTAATTGCACATAAAGTTAGCAAGCCAAAATACGCAAATTGACGCATTAAAAAAAATAATGTCTTTTTTTCCAAGCTGTTTAACATAAGCAATCCTTTCTTTTTTTTGCATATCTACTTATGCCATTGTAAAGTTTTTTTAAAAAAAATCAAGTCGCTTTTATATTTAATTTTTTTATAAAATTATTATTGAATTTTCAAAAAAACTTTTGTATGATGAAGATGAATATCCTCAACAAAGGAGAAAATATGCGGACACTGTTCATTTTAAGTTTTTTGGCTTTGTTTTCCTGTGCCCAAGTGCCCGAAAAGGTCGTGGATAATCCCAAGTGTGCGGGGATTAAAAGCATTTTGGTTTTAAGGGTGATGGATAATTATGTCTTAGGGTGGGTAGATGATGAAGTCCCCTATTCCACGCAAATCAAATATGACCCAACCGACGAACATTTTGTTTTCTTTTTAAAGGAACCTGACGAAATTTATTACCCCAAGCAAAGGATTGTTTTTTCCGAAGAACAATGCTTGATTTACAATGGGAACTATAATTACAAAAAAAATGATACCGTTGATCGGACGGTTTTAATTGGGAAGTTGGAACCCAAGCATTTGCCAAATCCCGAATACTTGCGGATTCAAAATGAAAAACGTTTAGCGGACATCAATCAAATCCGTGAAAACAGAATTCAGCAAATCAACAAACAAAGAAAGGCCGATGAAAAGCGTTTGGCCAAACAACAAGCCCATGAAGAATACTTGAAAAATTCTTGCTGGATTAAACGCAGAAATCACCAAAAGTGCCCTCGGGCAAACTAAACGGCTATTTATCTTTAGAAACAAACGGATTTTCCCGTTTGCGCAGTTGAATCCGAATGGGAACTCCCGTTATGCCAAATTCATCACGCAAACCATTGGACAAATAACGGATATACGAATCGGGCAATCGGTCAGGATTAGAGGTAAAAATCACAAAAGTGGGGGGCCGTGTATTGACCTGAGTCATATACTTTAAGGGCACTCGCCGACCATTTTTTGCCAAAGGTGTGGGGTGCGCTTCTTTCATCATCGTTAAAAAAAGGTTTAATTTATGGGTCGGCACCCGCTTATTCCACAATTCATAAGTTTTAAAGACAGATTGCATCAATGGGGCAAATCCAAACTTTGTCTTGGCCGAAATTGTCAAAACGGGTAAATCTTTCACCTGTTGTAATGAATCATACATGCGTTCTTTCAGGGCTTTTAAAACTTCCTTGGGATTGTCTATCATATCCCACTTATTCAAAGCCAAAATCAAACAACGTCCCTCTTTTAGCACACGACTGGCAATCAGTAAATCCTGCTTCTCCAAAGGCTGTGTCGCATCTAAAACCAAAATAACCACTTCGGCAAAATCAATGGCTGTTTGGGTGTCTTGCCCACACAGACGTTCCAATTCATCATCTATTTTTCCATACTTGCGCAACCCCGCTGTATCTGTCAGTTGAATCGGACGACCTTGATATTCCCAACGAATACTGATAGCATCCCGTGTCACCCCCGCCGTTGGCCCCGTCAAAAGCCTTTCTTGCCCGATGAGTTGATTGATAAGGGTAGATTTTCCCACATTCGGACGCCCCACAATCGCCAATTTTAAAGGCCTTTCAGAGGGGGGTTGTTCTTCGGTCCTCTCCTCGTTCATCAAAGGGGTCAAAATGTTTTCCAATTTATCAAAACCTAATTTATGTTCCGCCGATAAACACAGAGGTGTTCCCAACCCCAACCGATAAAAATCCCCCATCATCTGCGTTTGCTTTTCGCTTTCACATTTATTCGCAATCAAAAGAACAGGTTTAGAGGTCTTATGCAATTCCTGTGCCAAGTCCATATCCAACGCATTCAACGGCGTGCGAGCATCAGATACCATCAAAATGATATCCGCCTCTTGAATAGCCAAACGTGTTTGTTGCCACATCGCTTTGGATAATTCAGTCGTCTTTTCCAAACCCGCCGTATCAATCAAGCGAAAAGAGATTTTTCCCAAAGTCGCTGTGGCTTCTTTTCTATCACGGGTCACCCCAGGCCGATCATGCACCAAGGCCAATTTTTTATGGCACAATTTATTAAAAAGCGTAGATTTACCCACATTCGTGCGTCCCACAATAGCCACAGTCTTCATTGAATTTTTCCTTTGTATAAAACCTGATTATCTTGCGTAATGAAATAAAAACCGTCTGAGGTAATTGTGGGGAAAGATACTTTCTTTTTCAAGGTAATTTCCCGACTCACTTTCCCCGTCTTAGGATTCAGTTGAATGATTTGTTGAGGCCCAAAAAGCAAGAGTGTCTCATTCACAAAAAACAACGCATAAGGACCTTTTTCCAAAGAAACAGGCGTTTTCCAAAAAAGACGCCCATTGGATTTATCCAACGCCCAAAGAGTTTGTTGATTATCCAAAATAAAAAGAGTATTTCCATAAACCAAAGGCGTTGTTTCCCCACCCACAGGGATTTCCCAAATTTTTTCCCCTGTCTTTAAATCAAGGGCTTTGGACACATCGTTATGCCCCACCAAATAAACAACAGAATCTTTCATAACAGGGGAAGCAATCATTTGGGTCATTTGGTCAAACTGATTAAAGGCTTTGGTACCAAACATATCTTCTTGCCACAGAAAGGACCCATTTTTGGGGTGAAAAGCCATCACAGCCCCATTGGAAAAAGGCACCACCAACACCTCTTTTCCCAAAGCAGGAGAGGCCATTTTCCACCAGGAAGTAGCGGGTAAAGTTGTTTTATAGTGCCATTGTTCTTTTCCTTCTTTTAATCCCAAAACCCACAAATCATTCGTGGCAGACAACAAGTAAAGGCTATCTTTATCCAAAACGGGCGTATTCCTAAAAGGAACCGCATAGTCTTTTTGCCACAACAGTTTCCCGTCTTTTGCCATCACAAACACTTTTCCTTTTGGGCTGAGGGCCACAATTTTTTCCCCATTTGTTGTCAAAGAAAGAGGAGCCTCATTTGCCTCTAATTTTGTTTGGGAAAGTTTCTTTCCATTTAAATCAAAGGAAACTAAATCCCCCTGCCCATCTAAAGCATAAATCTTTTTGTCCAGCACAATTATTTTGGGAAAGGTCAATAAATTTTCATCTTCCGCCTTATCCAAAGAGGCCGTCCAAGTTTTGTCGGATTCTTTCACCTGAAAAACAAAAGGAACTTTCTCCACCACTTTGTGGTTTTTCTTTTTGTCAAAAGAGGGCTGACCTGAGGCCGATAAAAGTTCTCTGTGTTCCACCAAAGAAAGTCGTCCTTCGGTCGGGGCCAATTTTTTGTCCGAACTACACGCCGTCAAAGCCAAACACATCAAACAAACTTTCCCCCAATTTTTCATTTATTTTCCCCCTGATAAAACGAAACCATTTAAACGAGAACGCATTTGAAGCGTCAAGTTTGGATTTTTCAATGCCTTTTCAACCAACGCTTTTGCCTCAAGGGACTTTCCCTGACGATTTAAATAAACCACCGCTATTTCCGTTGCAAGCCCTTGGAAAAAAGGATTTTCCAAAGCAGGACGCAACAGGGCCAACATCTGATCAGGATTTCCGTCTTCAATTTGATAGCCTGTATAACTGATCAGGGCGGTCAAACAAAGAGAATCTTCCCTTTTACAAGAATCCACCACCTTTTTTAAAACACCCAAGGCTTCAGGCACTTTGTTTTGTTGCATATACAAATCAGCCAACTGCATTTGGGCCAATTTTTTATACCCTGTATATCCTGATGAAATCAAAGATTCAAACGCCTTTTGGGCTTGCTCGTATTTTTGACTGTTCGCCAAAATCACCGCTTTTTCATAAGTGTCCGACTCCGACAAACGCACTTTTTGCCACCAAGAAGAATAAAGTTGAATGCCGGCGGTCAAAAACAAAATCAAGCACACGCCCCCCAAAATCCAACCATGGTATTTTTGCCACAGGTGCGCCAAACGCTCTTGTTCCATTTCCTCATCAACTTCTAATTCAAAAGCCTTGTCTTGATATTGACGGCAAGAAGAACAATTATTTTGACATTTTTCGCACTCTTTTTTATGTTTTTGTTGGCTCATTCTAATTCCTTTTTTTAATGATTACTATATGGCATCATATTAACAAAAATTCACGCTCTTGTCCAGTTTTATTTTTCCTTTTTAGGCAACATCCCAAACAAAGGGCGTGCGATAAATCCTGGCAACATCGCCCCCACCTTCGCCGCTACCCCCATTATCCAAGGAAAAACAATCATTGGCGGGGCTTTTTCCAAACGCTTTTTAATCAGTCCTGCTGCCTTATCCGCCGACATCAAAAAAGGCATATAAAATTGATTTTTATCCGTCAAAGGCGTTTCAATAAACCCTGGACAAATCGTTGTTATATGAATTCCCTTTCCTCTTTGTTGGCCATACAGGGCTTCCCCTAAGGCTTTTACCGCCGCTTTGCTGGCCGAATAGGCCGGACAACTGGACATTCCCCGAAACCCCGCCAAAGAGGCCACCAGCGCAATTTGTCCCCCTTGATTTTTTTGCATACAAGCCAAGGCAGGCAACACCGTATTTAAACACCCAAAAACATTTGTATTCATAATTTGACGCACAGACGAATGGGTTTCATCTGACCCCAAAACACCCCCTGAAATCCCCGCATTGGCAATCACTAAATCCAATTTTTTTAAATGATTTGCCTTTATTACAGCCTGTTGCGTTTTTACAGCATTCGTTGTATCAAACAAATACATCTGAACTTCGGCCCCTTTTTCGGTACATAACCCCGCCACTTGAATCAAACGTGCTGGGTTGCGACCACACAGGTGCAAAGTGATTCCTTTTTGGGCATACGCCAACGCTAAAGCACGCCCTAACCCACTACTCGCCCCTGTAATCAAAATGGATTGGGGCAGATATTGACATTTCATTTTCTGACTCTTTTGCTAATAATTCATACGAGGAGGTAAATTTCTCAACCGTGTCAGATAAGGTTTAACGGGTTTATCCCGACTGAGTAAATGCCCCAAAAACCAAATGCTTAAAAAATTCATCGCCTTTTGCGCCGCATCAATTTTCTTCCCAGGCGTTGGCGCCGTTTCAAATTCTTGCCGAAATTGAGAAATGTTTTTAATAAAAAGTTGATGACTGGCAATATGTTCTTCCAAATCAGGATAACGAATGCGTTCCATAATGTCTTCTTCATGGGAAAAATGGTTGCGCACATAATCATAACAGGCTTCAAACATCTTTTCCATGCCCTCAATATGTTGCAATCGGACATCAACAGAGGCTTGATTAATCACATTCAAAAAGGCTTTATGTTCCGAATCCAAGGGCGGATAATCCAAACTCATTTGCTCACGCCATGAAATAATTGCCATTTTTCCCCCTTTGTTAAATTTTACCCATTAAACAAAAAATGTACGACATCACCATCTTGCATGATATAATTTTTTCCTTCTTGCCGCAACTGACCTTTTTCACGGGCCCCTGCTTCGCCATGATTTTCCACATAAGCCTGATAGGAAACAACCTCAGCCCGAATAAACCCTTTTTCAAAATCCGTATGAATAATACCTGACGCTTGCGGGGCCAAAGTACCTTTTTTCATTGTCCAAGCATGGGCTTCTTTGGGGCCAGAAGTGAAAAAAGTTTCTAATCCCAAAAGTTGATAACCCGCCCGAATGATACGAGCTAACCCCGTTTCTTTTAACCCCAAAGTTTCCAAAAACTCAGGCTGTTCCGTCAAAGGTAATTGGGCAATTTCTTGTTCAATCCCCGCACAAATAACCACCGCCATATTACCTTGTTCTTTGGCCATTTTTTCCACCTGTTGCGAATAGGCATTACCCGAGCCCGCTGCCCCATCATCTACATTACACACATACAGAACAGGCTTGGCCGTTAAAAGGCAAAGTTGATTAAAAAGTTTTTTGGCTTCGGCCTCCTCTGGCATAGCCAAACGAGCAGGCTTTCCGTCCCGTAAAAGGGCCAAAGCGGGTTCAATAACCGCTACCCATGCTTTAGATTCTTTATCCCCTGTTTGGGCTTTTTTAGCCACCCCCGCCCATCTTTTTTCCAAACTTTCCAAATCCGCCAGCATCAACTCTGTTTCCACCGTTTCCGCATCACGAACAGGGTCTATACTTCCTTCCACATGAACAATGTCAGGATTTTCAAAGCATCGCAATACATGAATAATCGCATCTACTTCACGAATGTTGCCCAAGAATTGATTTCCCAACCCTTCCCCTTTACTGGCCCCTTTCACCAAACCCGCGATATCCACAAACTCCAACTGAGTGGGAACAATTTTTTCCGCCTTATCAATTTGTTGTAAAACCTGTAATCTTTCATCAGGAACCGCCACCCGTCCGATATTCGGTTCAATCGTGCAAAACGGATAGTTCGCCGCTTGTGCATTCACCGTTGCCGTTAAAGCGTTAAACAGGGTTGATTTTCCCACATTGGGAAGTCCCACAATTCCACAATTAAATCCCATTTTTAAATCCTTTGTTTATTTTTTTCTATTATGAACTAATTTCACGTCTTTTTCAAGACATTTTTTGCATCACACATAAAAAGAAACCGTCTGTTTGCGTACGGACAGGCGAATACCGTTTTTGCTTGATCACCCGATAATTGGAGTGGTGCCTCAAAAAAGCATCAATTTGGTCTTCATTTTCGTCTTTGGTCAAAGAACAAGTAATATAGGAAAGGAAATGCCCCGTTTTCACATATTGTTCGGCTTGATTTAAAATCTCGCCTTGTGTCCGCACAATATGCGCCAACTGTTTTTCGGTCAAATGCCACCGCATATTGGGCGTCCGCCGCCAAGTCCCTGTCCCCGAACAGGGCGCATCCACCACAACATGGTCAAACTTTTTGGTGGGCTTTTCCAGCTTGGTGATAATTTTAATAATATGAAAGTGCGCCCGTGTCGCCCGCTTCACTAACTCAAAAAGTTTCTTGGGGGTAATATCATAGGCTTGAATAAAGCCTTTATCGTGCATGATTTGGGCAAAAATCAAAGACTTTCCCCCTGCCCCAGCGCAAAAATCAAACACACTTTGCTTTTCCTTCACCCCAATTTCCAAAGACAATAACTGTGCTCCTTCATCTTGAACATCAATCAAGCCTCTTTTCCAAACTTTTGTGTTTTTTAAATTGGTAAATTCTTTTAAAACCAAACCATAAGGCGACCGTTTCGTGGGTTCTACCGCTATATTTTCCGCCTTTAATTCTTGAATCACTTCTTCACGATTGCCCAACGCCCTCAAAATAATAGGGGGATTTTCCAACAACGCAGGAAGTTCTTTTTCGGCTTCAGGAATATGAGCCACAAGCCATTCAGGTACCTCCCATTGCACCCATTGAGGGGCTTTGGAACAATCAGGCAATCCCTTTTTCCCCAAACTTTCCAACCGTTCTGTCCAAGTTTTATCAGGAAAAGAATACAAAATTTTTGCCTGATTTCGGATACAAAACCAAACACAAGCCAAAAATTGGGCTTTTTCGGGGCCTTTTAAAAATTTATGCGTGGCCATATAATCAGCAATCATTTCATTGGCGGCCAAGGCTTTTTTTTGGATCCGCTCTAACAAATAGGCCAACGGCTTGATAAATTCTGACCTAATCATGAACTTTATTCAAAAATCCCGAAATATCTTTTTTGAGTAAAAACGGCACGAATTCGGCGATTTTTTCAAATTCGCTTTCCAAAATTTTTTGGTCCTGAGGCACAGGTTTTCCCAAGACATAATCCGCTGTATTTATCAATTTATTCTTGTCAATACCGATTCGCACCCGCATATAATTTACCCCAATGTGGGCATCAATGTTTTTCAAGCCATTGTGCCCCCCAGCACCGCCCCCCACTTTAGCCTTTATTTTTCCCACAGGCAAATCCAAATCATCATGAAAAACAATGACATTTTCGGGCTTTATTTTATAGTAAGCCATCGCCGATTGCACCGATTCGCCCGATAAATTCATATAAGTTTCAGGTTTCAGCACCAAACATTTTTCGCCCTCAATCTCCCCCGTGGCCATCTGTCCCCGAAAGGCCGATTTAAAAGGCATAAAGGAAAAGCGGTGAACAATTTTGTCCACCGCCTGAAATCCCATATTGTGACGGGTATGGACATATTCCGCTCCGGGATTGCCCAACCCCACCAACAACCACATTATTTCTTCTCCTCAGTTGCTGCAGGAGCCGCTGCCGCTGGGGCTGCCGCCGCCGCTGCTGTTCCTTCCGCAGGCGCTGCCGCTGCTGTTTGCACTTGATCTTTCACTTCTTCTTGAGGTGTCACCACGCTGGCGATTGTAAAGTCTTCTTTAGCCGTCAAAGAAACACCCTCTGGTAATTGAATGTCTGAGGCATTGAAAGTATCCCCGATTTCGGCTTTGGACATATCCAAAGTAAAGGATTCAGGAATCCGATCAGGCGTACATTTAATTTGCAAAGTACGATGCACAATGTTGAGCACCCCACCCTTTTTAAAGCCAGGCGCCACACCTTCCCCGATAAATTGAACAGGCACTTCCAAAGTCAGCAACGAGTTCTTGGAAATTCTTAAAAAGTCCGCATGAATAGGGCGATTGGAAACGGGGTGTTTTTGAATATCTTGACACAACACCAAATGTTTATCTTTGCCATCTACATTGATTTCATATTGACGGGTCCAAATACCCTTTTTTCCCATTTCGGCCACCAAGATTTTTTCTTCAATAGAAATCATTTCAGGAGCCAATTTATCCCCATAAACCACAGCAGGAACAAAACCACTCCGACGAACTGCCCGAGAGGCCCCCTTACCGCTTTTTTCACGCTTTGTTGCGTTTAATTGTATCGCTTTCATTTTTATATCCTTTTTTAATGTTAAAGGTGTTTTTCCTCCAGGGGTGAAAAACACGCTTTCAATTTCACCACGAAACTGATAGAGTGTATTATATCAAAAATTGATTCGTTTTTCAAGATTTTTTTTGCGCCAATCTTTCTTTTTCTTCCTGAATCAACCGTTGCATAATATGCATTGTTTCGGCGGGACCACTCACTGAATAAATGCTGCCCCCACAATCCACGACTTCATGGGCGATCGCATTATCATTTCCCCGTTTGTAAATCCTATCACCAAAATAAGTAATATTGTATTTGTCTTTGTAATAATTCACAACTTGCGCTTTATCACAGCCTTTTTTCACAATATCCACCGAAATTTGTCCGCCATAGGTAAAGTTATATTCAGGATGGTGCGGGGCCAAATAATCAATAATCCATTTGCGTTGCCCCACTTCAGAATCCCAAGAAACATACTCGCCTCTATCTTCCATAGACGGCTCCCCAACCTCAGGACGCCCCAACATCGTAAAGTTAATAGCGCAGTTGGCATTAATCTCATGATGCCTTGGGAAAGATTTTTTATACTGATAAGGACAGCTTTTTAAAATGTCTTTTAAAATAGGACTAAATTTGTCAAAATCTATCGTATTATGAGAATTATAAACTTCTTTGCCCTCTTGATACAGAATATTCCCCATACAGCACCAATAATCAATGTTTGGGTTATTTAAAATTTCAGGGGGCATTTGTTCTACCATGTCTTTCCAAGGCGAGCCCGTTGTAATCGCAAATTTAAAATACTTGGCAAATTCAATTAAAGTATCGGCCATTTCCCCACGAATCGGTTTGCGGGCAACGGTCAAAGTCCCATCATTATCAGATAAAAATACTTTTGGTTTCATAGGTAATCCTTTTAAAAAAACGAGTAGGATTATATGCTTTTTTGTTTTTAAAATCAAGTTTTTTCGCAAAAATTTATCCTGCGAAACAACAAATAAAAAATAATATCATACCCAGTTTTTGTCTTTCCCCTACTTTCCTGTTTTTTATTTTCACCGTCATTCTTGCGAAAGCGAGAATCTCTTTGAGGGCTACAGGGCGTCTTTCCCCTCCGTCATTCTGAGCGGGGTTTATCCCCGAAGAATCCATAAAACACAGACGCCTCTAGATTCTTCGGTCGTTGCACTTCCTTAAAATGACACTTCCCTCTCTGTTTTTAAACAGACAACGCTATTTTAGGGGTATGCCGATTTCCCGACAACAAATTGTTGGCAAAATAGTTATTCCACTTTTTGGTGAATAAAGTATAATGGCGCACCGTTTCTTGAACCCGTTCATGATGAACCAAGGCCACTTTTTTCCCTGAACGTGTATAGGCATGTTCCCCCATTTTCCATTCGTCCATATACGCCATACGTTGTTGGTCTAGGTTATAAAAACGATGCCGATAAACTGTCTTCACCACCGTTTGATCCGAAAAAGTCCATACATCGTATTCCGTATGTTCTTTGTGTTCCAATGCATCTGATTCCACGACCTCGTCTATATCCAAAGCCCCTGTTTCGGGATTCAGGCACAACACCCGATCCCCTGGCATCACTTGATCCAACCGCTTACAAGTCCCATCAGCCAAAGTAATCATCGTCTCCCCTGTGAGACAGTAGGCACAAGAATATTCTTTTGTTTTCAAGTCATATCTATACCCTAAAAAATGTGATCCCGTCTCAGGACATTCTATGCCAACTCCTGTTGTTTCAGGAGGGGCAGCACATAGTGCCATCATCAGAACAAAATTAGAAGGGCATGGATTTACACATTTCCCAAATTTATTACAAGCCCCATCATGGCGACCATCAGACCCACTATACGAACAACGATTACATTCTGTATTACAATCCCCCAAAGTAGAAGGAATACCAGAGGAACAATCTGGAATTTCGGGGGCCGTAGTTAAATCATTACGATAGGTAATTATCTCACAGTTTTGAGAAATGTTTCGGATAATCCCGTTTTCACCCACCATGGCTTTCATTTGGGTACAAACATCTTCATCTACCCCCGTGAGTTTTAAACTAAAATATGCGTCTGTCCCTTGCGTCCAAGTGCCATTTCCCAGCGTGTTTTTAATATCAGAACTGAAAGCAGCGTTCCCTATAGAGTTATTCGTAAATTCCGCCAAAGTAGGATTATTTATACCCCTTTGAATCTGCGTGGAAACCGCAACCGCCCGAAGGGAAGCCTGTTGCAACAACTCATTCGCCCGATGTTTATTCATAGCGGTCGTATAGCCCGCTATACCCCCTACGCTCAACACGCCAATAATAGCTAAAACGCCCAGCATTTCCACCATACTGCGCCCTGTTTCATTCTCAAATTTTGTCATTTTTCTTCCTTTCTGTCATAATGACCAACAAATACAAAACGCCCGATATCCTTCAGGACATCGACTTAAATACCCAACGGTATTTCTATCAAAAAAAACCATCTGTATGTGCAAGCACTTTTTCACACAAACTGCAAGTTTTTTTAAACAATTCTTTCATTTTTTTAAGCCCCTTTTTTATCACCTTGGCCCTTTTTATCGCATATTTTCTTCAACTTGTCAAGTGGAAAAAGTATTTTTAGGTTCCGTTTTTGTCTGATTTTTTCCAAAGGGGCTCAAAGACACATTTTTCATGTTCTCTTTTCACCCCACACAGCCCATAAATACAGCCTAAAACAAGTTATTGTGTCATTATAAGGGAATATCAGGAAGACAGGCAAAAATAACGAACACTATACGAGAAGACCTTTGAAAAATTCAATCCCCACCCCAAAGAATCCCCATAAAAACTTGGTGCGGGTGAAAGGACTTGAACCTTCACGCTTTTGGCATTGGCTTCTAAGACCAACGTGTCTACCATTCCACCACACCCGCAGCACAAACAGAATATCATATTCATAAAAAAAAAGCAATAAAAAAACCGCCCTTATCGGACGGTTTTGAAAACTTCAAAAACTTTTTATTTTTGAGCCGGAACAACAGATACATAAGTTCTGTTCTTAACTGTATGTTTAAATTCAACCACACCATCGGCTGTCGCAAAAATTGTGTGATCCACACCCATACCGACATTTTCACCAGGATAGTATTGCGTTCCCCGTTGGCGAATAATGATATTTCCCGCCACGACAGATTGACCACCTGATTTTTTCAAACCTAAACGACGACCTGCTGAATCTTGTGAGTTTTTAACGGAACCGCCCGCTTTTTTATGAGCCATTGTTTTTCTCCTTAATCTTTAATTTCCAATACTTTAATCAGGGTCAAATCTTGCTTATGACCGTTTTTGCGCTTATACCCATGACGACGGTGTTTTTTGAAAACCAACACTTTTTCGCCACGTGTATGACGAATAATTTCCACCTGAACAGAAGCACCTTTCACAAAGGGAGTGCCCACTTTATCACCCACCATAATCACTTCGTCCAAATTGACTTTATCCCCTGCTTCACCAGCCAACTTTTCAACCACCAAAACAGCATCCTTCTGGACCTTATATTGTTTTCCACCAGTTTTCACTATCGCAAACATGATATATCCTTTCTTGAAATAAAACTGCGCAAGAATATACACGATTTTTTATCCGTTGTCAAGCAAAAAAGTAAAAAAACTGTTTTTTTATAAAAAAGACTTGACATGCTTTTAAAAAGGGTGTAGAATCTCTTTCCATGATGCGCCCGTAGCTCAATTGGATAGAGCATCTGACTACGGATCAGAAGGTTGTAAGTTCGAATCCTGCCGGGCGCGCCAGTTAAAAGGGCCTTTTTGAAAGGCCCTTTATTTTTGCCTGAAACATAATCAGATTCACAGACATCCCAATTTTCGCTATCCCTAACGTAATTTACTGAAGATAACAAATTTTTTTATCATTTTTTACAACCTCCCCCTTGAAATTTACACGACATACCATCATATATTTGGTATCAGTCAAGAAATTGTGAAAAGGCTGACAACGAAAGGAGAAAAATTATGTCACATTTTATCATTAAAAGAAATGAAGTTGAACCACGGACAAACGATGTTTGGGGATTACAATCAGACATAAATCGCCTGTTTGACGCTTTTATGACCCCTTGGGATAGCAAAGAGGTAAAAACAACTCTATCCCCTAAATTGGATATTGCCGAAACAAAAGACAAGTATGAGGTGAAAGCCGAATTACCTGGGCTAGATGAAAACGAAATCAACCTTTCCTTAGAGGACGGCTTATTAACCATCAGCGGGGAAAAGAAAACGGAAAGTGAGGAAAAAGAAAAAGGATACTACTTGAAAGAATGTTCCTATGGGACTTTCAGCCGTAGCGTCCGTTTGCCCGAAAACATTGATGAAGAAAAAGTCAGTGCTAAATTCAAAAAGGGCGTTTTGACGATTGATATTCCCAAAAGGGAACCGTTGCCGTCTAAAAAGCACACGATTGCTATTTCCTCCAAATAAGCAAAACAACCCCTGACTCCCCAAGAAATTGGGGAGTTTTTTTTATTGAACAAAGAATTCCTCCCTCAAAAAACTTTTCTTGATATAATTTCAGAACTGTGTTATAATTTATCCCATACTTTTTAAGCGCAACAAGAAAGAGGACAAAAATGACTTTACAAAACACAAGAGCAAATAACTATCCCGAATGGTATCAAAATGTGGTGATGGCCGCTGACATGGCGGAAATTTCATCTTCTCCAGGGTGTATGGTTATTAAGCCTTGGGGCTATGGTATTTGGGAAAGGATTCAACACGCTTTGGACGAAAAAATCAAAGAAACAGGGCATGAAAATTGCTATTTCCCTTTGTTCATTCCTCTTAGTTATTTCCAAAAAGAAGCCGAACATGTGGAAGGCTTTGCCAAAGAAATGGCCATTGTAACACACAGTCGCTTGACAATGCAGGATGGAAAATTGACACCTGACGGAAAATTGGAAGAACCCCTCATTGTGCGCCCAACTTCGGAAACCATTATTGCAGATTCTTTTTCAAAGTGGGTTAAATCTTACCGGGATCTTCCCCTCATGATTAATCAATGGGCCAATGTCGTTCGGTGGGAAATGCGCCCTAGAATCTTTTTAAGAACGCGCGAATTTTTGTGGCAAGAAGGCCACACCGCACATGCGACCTTTGAAGAAGCCGAACAAGAAGCCAAAACGATGTTAGAGGTTTATGCCCAAGTTGTGGAAAATAAATTGGCAATACCGGTGATTAAAGGACGCAAGCCTGAACATGAAAAATTTCCCGGGGCGGTGGATACCTATTGTATTGAAGCGATGATGCAAGATGGACGGGCTTTACAGGCGGGAACTTCCCATTTTTTAGGACAAAACTTTGCCAAATCTGCCAACATTAAATTTTTGGGAAAAGAAGGAAAACAAGAATATGCCTATACCACTTCTTGGGGGGTTTCAACCCGTTTAATTGGGGGGTTAATTATGACACATGCCGATGATGAAGGCATGGTCGTCCCTCCGAAAATTGCCCCCTATCAGATTGTCATTGTACCGATTATCAAAGACAAAACACAAAAAGAAGCCGTTTTGGCCTATGCCCAAAAACTCTCATCAGCTTTGTCTCAACAGATTTTTGACGGCGAAAAAGTGCGGGTTAAAGTGGATTGTCGGGATAAAGAATCTGTGGATAAAATGTGGGAATGGACCCGCAAGGGCACTCCTTTTGTTTGCGAAGTGGGACCTCGGGACATAGCCAATAATGCCTTGATGCTAAGGGCTAGAAATAAAATCAACACCCCTGCTTGGAAGCAAATCGTATCCGTTGATGATTTTGTGGGGTCTATTGCTCAGCGTTTAGAAGATTACCACAAAGAATTGTATCAAACCGCCGATAACCGTTTGCAAAAAAACCAAAGGACGGACATTCAATCCGTCGAACAAATGCGCGCCTATTTTTCCAATCCCAATAAGTGGTTGGATGAAGAAGGGGAAAAAGTGGCCTTTGTTCGGGGAAAATGGTGTGGCGATTTAGACACGCTTGAAAAGATGAAAGAAATGAAAATTTCCATTCGCTGTATTCCCGAAAATCAATCTCATCAAGAAGGGAAATGTTTAATCACAGACAGGCCCGCCACTTTGGATGTGATTTACGCCCGTGCTTATTAAAGCACAGCAGAGATAAGAAAAGGATCGCCCGCAGGACGGTCCTTTTTTCAGACCAAATTTAAAGGATATTCCCGTAAAATGGTGTAATACTTGCCCTCGCCATTTTCTTTGGCATGGCTTTCAAAAAGGCAAAACGAACCAACTTGCCATTCAGGAGAATGATATAAATTATTCTTTGAAATATACTCCAAGACGGACGTCATTGGGGTCCCCACCAACTTGGCCAAAGTGACATGCGGGTGAAACTTAAATTTATCCTGCCCCGCTGCCCCTGCTTTACGAATCGCATGCGCCACTTTTTCCTGTAGTTCCCGCAGGGCTTTATCAGGCACAACCCCCGTCCAAAGGTGATGCGGTATATCCCCCACTTCAAAATAACCAATCTCACGCAAGGCCATATAAAAAGCCGGAAAGCGCACATACGATAATTCCCTTTCTACTTCCATCGCTGTGGGTTCATCCACATTCCCCACAAAGGAAAGCGTCAAATGATATTTATCGGCACTTTTCCACAAAGCCCCCGTTAAATCTGGGGATAAGGCTTGAAGTGTTTTTTGGACTTCGGGAGGGATTTGAATGCCCACAAATAACCGTTTCATTGAATTCTCCTTTGCTTTTTGTTTGATTTTACTGTATAATACTTTTAAATAAAAAGAAAGAGGAAAAATGACAAAATTAAAAGTTTTTGAAGTCCCTGAGCCTGTCTTACGACAAAAAGCGCAAGAAGTCCCCCAAATCACCCAAGAAATTAGACAAATCTTGGACGATATGTTGGAAACGATGTACGCCCACAATGGCGTGGGATTAGCGGGAAATCAAGTAGGTTTATTACAACGCTTGGTCGTGATTGATTGTGCGGGTCAAGATGAAGAACCCGATGTTTTACAGATGGTGAATCCTGTGATTATTGATCACAGTAAAGAAACCGTGTGTCAATCCGAGGGATGTCTGTCTTTACCACGTGAATATGCCTCTGTTGAACGGTGGGCGGAAGTTCTTGTAGAATACACCGATAAACACAATAAAAAACAACGCCGTTCTGCCGAGGGCCTGCTAGCCATTGCCATTCAACACGAATTGGAACATTTAGAGGGAATTTTATTTATTGACCATCTGTCCCGATTAAAGCGGGAAAAATTGCTCAAGCATTTAGAAAAAAGACGCCGCAAAGAGAGTCAGGAGGACACATGAAACTGATTTTTATGGGAACACCTGCCTTTACCTTACCTGTTTTAGAGGCTCTTCAAAAAGAACATGAAATTGTGGCGATTTACACCCGAGCCCCTAAACCAGCGGGCCACGGCATGAAAATCAAAAAAAGTCCCGTTCAGGAATGGGGCGAACGCCACCAAATTCCCGTTTTGACACCCGCCACTTTAAAAAGTGAAGAAGAACAAAAAAAATTATCCCAGTTCAAGGCCGATGCAATCATCGTCTTTGCCTATGCCATGATGATTCCTGAGGCTGTTTTAAACCTGACGCCTTTGGGGTGTATCAACATTCATCCGTCTTTATTACCCCGTTGGCGGGGGGCGGCTCCTGTGGTCCGTGCCATTCAAGCGGGCGACAAGCAATCAGGGGTCAGCATTATGAAATTGGACAAAGGTTGGGATACAGGCCCTGTCTATATACAACAAAAAATGGATTTAGCCACTGATGAAACAGCCGAAACTTTGGGGGTTAAACTCACCCAAATGGCGATTCCTATGCTTTTAAAAGTGTTAAAGGAAAAGCCTACCCCGACACCCCAACCTGAATCAGGGGCGTGCTATGCCCCCAAAATGGAAAAAGAAGAAACCAAAATTGATTGGACAAAGTCTGCCGAACAAATTGAACGGGATATTCGGGCTTTGGGAAAGGGGTATTACCTGAACCAAGGCAAACGCATTTTTATCTTAAAGGCTCAAGTGGTTGATATTCCCGAATCAGAATCCGAAAAAAAGAAAGTCTTCATTTGTGGGGCAAAGGCCTTACAACCTCTCTTTTTACAAAAAGAAGGGAAAAAACCCGCCTCTTTACACGATTTTTTGTTGGGAAATACTTTGACACGGGACAATGATGCGCTATAAAATCACCATTGAATATGACGGCACGCCTTTTATCGGGTGGCAAAAGCAAGAAGGGCAACTCAGTGTGCAGGGCGTATTAGAGGCTGCCCTAAAAACCTATTTGCGTCAAGAAACACCCCTATGTGGCAGCGGGCGCACCGATGCAGGCGTTCATGCGGTAGGGCAAGTGGCCCACTTTGATAGCGAACAGAAGTTAAACCCCAAAGCCTTTCTGTATTCGCTCAACTCTTTGATGCGGCCTCACCCTGTGGTTATTAAGAAAATTGAAAAAGTGAGTGAGGTTTTTCACGCGCGTTTTTCGGCCGTCCAACGCACGTATTTATATCGCATTCAAAACACGCCCTTCTTTCCCGCTTTAAACAAAGGAAAAGTGTGGCATATTGGACCCAAACTCAATGTCAAAAAGATGAACGAAGCCGCTCAAATTTTACTAGGTAAGCACGATTTTTCTACTTTTCGGGCAGCCAACTGTCAAGCCAAAAGCCCCATAAAGACTTTAGATTTTATCCAAGTCAAACGAAAAGGCGAAGAAGTTCAGATGCTCATTCAAGCCCGATCTTTTTTATACCATCAAGTCCGTAATATCATTGGAACTTTGGTTTTAGTGGGGCTGGGCAAATGGACACTGTCGGATTTTGAAAAGGCTTTTCGGGCTAAAGACAGAAAAAAAGGCGGGCAAACTGCACCCGCCGAAGGACTTTTTTTCATAAAAGTCAATTATTAAATCATCAACATGCCGCCATTAACATTCAATGTTTGGCCCGTTATATAACTTGATTCTTCCGAAGCCAAAAATGCCACTACATTGGCAATGTCTTGCGGGGTCCCCATACGCTTAGCGGGAATCCGATGGAGCATTTCTTGCTTAACCGCCTCGGGTAAATTTTCCGTCATTGGGGTGGCAATAAAGCCCGGGGCAATACAATTCAAGGTAATTCCCCGCCCCGCCACCTCTTGGGCAATAGATTTTGTCATGGCAATCAAACCGCCCTTACTGGCCGCATAATTCGCCTGACCCACATTCCCAATCACCCCCACGATAGAGGCCATGGAAATCACGCGTCCCCAGCGTTTTTTCATCATTTGGGGTAAGATAGAACGAATCAAACGAAAACCAGCCGTCAAATTAACCGATAAAACAGCGTCCCATTGTTCGTCCGTCATACGCATAGACAAAGTATCCCGATTAATCCCCGCATTATTGACCAAAATATCAATCCCTTGCGTCTGTTTTTGAACTTCCTCCAAAAGGTTTTTCAGGGACTCTTCTTGAGAGATATTCGCCGAAATACCAACGGCCCGTTCGCCCAATTCTTTGGCAAAATCATTTAAACTGTCGGGATTCATATCCGTTAAAATCACCCGCGCCCCTTGGGCATACAAAGTACGACTAATCGCCCGACCAATTCCCCCGGTGGCCCCCGTTATTAAAGCCGTTTTACTTGTTAAATCAAACATTGCTTCTCCTTTTGTTCTGTTTTTACTTTAGCAGAATTTCCACAAAATGGCAAGAAAAAATCCCCGATAAAAACACGGGGATTGAAAAGTTTATTTATTTTCGGATTAGCGGCAACGACGACAGCCTCTCCAACCACGATAACTGTAATGGCGGCGACCATAGCCCCAGCCCCCATGACGGCGACCATAACCCCAACCATGATGGCGGCGACCATAGTACCAACCATGATGGCGGCGACCATAGTACCCACCATGATGACGGCGCCAACCATAGTACCCATGACGGCGGCCATAACCACATCCACCACGGCACCCCATGCTACGCCCATAATACCCATGAGAAACAGGCGACCCATAATAGGCTTGCGCATCATTGGCGCAAAAGACAGAAGCCACTAAGGCAATGGCGGCCACGAAAATAATAGTAAGAGATTTTAAATTTTTCATTGTGTTTCCTTTCGTTGTTGTTGTGTAAATTCCCACTACGCTGGAAAGTATATCATAGGTTTTTAAATTTGTCAAGTATTTTTTTATATCCTCTTTGACACCGCTTATTTTCCTCTTTCCCCTTGAACAATCTACCCTTTGACAAGTACTAGAATACCACGAATTTGATATTTGTCAAGTATTTTTATTTGAATTATTTTGATAGGCCGTTTTTAACTGGCCACAGGCCGCCATAATATCCTCACCACGGGACCGCCGTACAGGCGCCGCAAAAAAATGTTTTTCTAGATATTCCGAAAATTGTTTTATGGTTTGGGGCGAACTACATTCAAAAGAGCACCCAGCCCATGGGTGAAAAGGAATTAAATTAAACTTGACCTCCAATCCCTTGACTAACTGTATCAATTCTTGGGCACATTCCAAAGAATCATTGATTCCCTTTAACATCACATATTCCATTGTAATAAAGGACCGCCGATCCGATTTTTGTTGATATGTCCGACAAGCCGCCATCAATTTTTCCAAAGGAAATTTACGATTGATCGGCATAATTTTATTACGAATTTCATCATTAGGGGCATGCAAACTGACCGCCAACTTGACCCCTAATTCTGACAACAAAGGAATCTTGTCCGCCCGTCCCGAAGTGCTGACCGTTATTTTGCGTTTAGAAAATTCCATGCCCGCACTGTCATTTAAAATCAAAATTGCCTTTTTCACAGAATCAAAGTTATATAAAGGTTCCCCCATTCCCATAAAGACAATATTGGACAGCAAACGATTTTCATCTGTTTTAGTGGGCCATTCTTGACACGCATCACGGGCCGCCATGACCTGACCCACAATTTCGCCCGCCGTTAAATTGCGTTGGCATTTTTGTGTCCCTGTATGACAAAATTGACACCCTTGCGCACAGCCCACTTGGCTGGAAATACACACCGCCCCTCGGTCGGATTCAGGGATATAGACCGTTTCCACACGGGATTTATCCGCAAATTCCATCAACCATTTACGGGTCCCGTCCGAGGAAATTTGCTCGCTGATAATCTTGGGATGAGTCGCCGTATAATTTTCCTTTAACTTTTCCCGCAAAACTTTGGGCAAATTCGTCATTTTATCAAAATCTGTTTCCCCAAAAAAATACAACCATTGCCAAAGTTGTTTCGCCCGAAAAGACGGTTGCCCCAACAAAGCAACCTCCTCGGCCAATTCTTCACGGGAAAGTCCAATCAATTCTTTCATAAACCACATGCCTTGGAAATTTCATTATAGGCTTTGGAAAAACCTTTTAAAGAAAAAGTATCTGTTGTCTTTGTCCCCCGTACAGATACCCCCGTCAAAACGGCCTTGGACCCCGCCTTTAACTGTTGAACAATATGCTTATCCGTGGCCGCATCACGAGCCCACGCCTTATCCCCTTGAACAATCAGACTTTTTTTCACCTTGCCATCAACAGAAATAGTCGGCGTGGAATTCTTTTTGTAAGTATAGCCTGCTATTGTATTTACCACATCAAAGCCTTTATCATTGGGACGGTGTTGCACCATCAAAAAGACATCTCCCCGTTTGCTATACTTCCCCGATGATTTTTCGGGTTCGGCAGACATATAACAGACTTTTCCCGCTGAATCCGTATAAGTATAGGCCGTCCATTCCCCAAAGGTCCCCAAAATTTCCAAAGGCTTATCCGCCGCCCATGTCAGACAAGATATTGAACAAATTAAAGCAAAAATCACTGTTTTCATTTATTTCTCCTTGTTTTGGGTCAAAATAACACAAAAAAGAAAAATCGTCAAGAAAAATTACACTATAAGTGTAAAAAAGAAAAGTCCTTTTTGGGTTTGCTTTTTTCAAAAAAATGCTGTATATATAGTGTATCATTTTTTAAAAAGGAGTGGAAAATGGCGGCTTTTGTTTTAGTTTGTTTATTAGGGTATGTAGCAGGTTCAATCCCTTTTGGATTGGTTTTTACACGCTTGGCAGGGGTGGGAGACATTCGTCAAATCGGGTCCCATAACATTGGAGCAACGAATGTTTTAAGGACTGGGCGAAAAGATTTAACCCTCCTGACCATTCTTTTTGATGCCACAAAAGCGGGGTTCATCGCCCTGTTGATGCAGGACATTTACCATTCTCCTTTTTTGGGATTTGTGGCGGGAACAATGGCTGTTATCGGGCATAATTACCCTATTTGGTTGCATTTTAAAGGCGGAAAAGGCGTGGCCAGTACTTTGGGATTAATGTTGTTTATGACCCCGATTACAGGCGTTTTGACCATCACGACTTGGGTGGGAATGGCCTGTTGGAAAAAGTATTCGTCTTTATCGGCTTTGACGGCCTTTGCTTTAGCCCCCTTTTTCGCTTGGATTTTCAACGGATACATGAGTGCACTTTTCTATTTAGGATTAACGATTCTTTCTTATTATCGCCATCGGGAGAATATCAAGCGTTTGATAAATGGCACAGAAACGACAATCCATTTAAAAAAAACTCAGGAAAAAAAGGCTCTCCCAAAACATGGAAAAAAATAAAGATTTATTAGCATGGATTCAACTGAGTTTAAGCGAAAATGTGGGGCCGGCCACTTTTCGTCAATTGATGCGCTTTTTCGGGACACCCGAAGAAGTGTTAAAACATATTGACGAATTGGCCCAACGGGGGGGAAAAAAGCGCCAAATCAAAATTTGTCCCGTCAAAGAGGCAGAACAACAATTAAAAAGGGTGGAAGAAATCGGCGGGGAAATTTTAACAACGAATGATCCAAATTACCCCAAATTATTAAAACAAATTTCTGATGCGCCCCCTGTTTTGTTTGTGTTGGGGCATTCTGTTTTATTAAACAATCGCAGTGTGGGTATCGTAGGAACCCGTAATGCCTCCCTTAATGGGAAAAATATGACGCGCCTTTTGGCCTGTGCCTTGCAAAAGGAAAACTTTAATGTCGTGTCCGGCATGGCCAAAGGCATTGACAGAGCCGCCCATGAAGGGGCTTTGGAGGGGACTTCCCCTCAAGCGGGAACCATTGCTGTTTTAGGCACACCTTTGGACGAGATTTATCCCAAAGAAAATAGCGATATTTACGTCCAAATCAAAGAGAGGGGCTGTTTGGTCAGTGAATTTGCCTTTGGCACTCAATTATCCCCCATGAACTTTCCCCGCCGCAACCGCATTATATCGGGGCTATCCGAAGGAATTGTGGTTATAGAAGCGCAGGTGCGTTCGGGTTCCCTCATCACCGCACGAGAAGCCTTGAGTCAAGGGCGAGAGGTGATGGCCGTCCCTGGGTTTCCTTTAGAGCCTAGAAGTTCAGGGCCCAATGCTTTAATCAAAGATGGCGCGACCTTGATTGAAAAGGCTCAAGATGTAATTGAAAACCTGAATCAAAATCAACGGTTTCATTTATCTGATGTTTTACCTGAATCAGAAATTTTACCCGATTTTTATTCATTAGAAAGCGAAGTCAATCAAAGCCGAGAGGAAATTTTATCGGCTTTATCGGCTGAACCCATTGAAGTGGATACTTTATCCCGTCAATTAAACTTGCCCGTTTCGGTCATTGACATTGTCTTATTGGAATTAGAGTTAGCGGGGCGTTTGGAACGCCACCCTGGGCATCAAGTTTCTTTAATCTATGGAGGATAAAATGCATTTAGTCATCGTGGAATCTCCG
Source organism: uncultured Alphaproteobacteria bacterium (assembly GCA_934216505.1). Lineage (GTDB taxonomy): Bacteria > Pseudomonadota > Alphaproteobacteria > CAAHEQ01 > UBA3637 > UBA3637. Next base: position 18,159 of record CAKQBW010000007.1, on the reverse strand, counting down.
GCAAAAGCGAAAAAAATCAATCAGTATTTGGGAAAAGATTATTTTGTCATGGCCAGTTTTGGGCATATTCGTGATGTGCCCGCCCAAAATGGGTCTGTGCGACCTGAGGAAGATTTCGCCATGGATTGGGAAGTGCAAGACCGTGGCGAAAAAACTGTCCGTGAAATGGTGAAACAATTAGCCAAAGCCGATGCCCTGTATTTGGCCAGCGACCCTGATAGAGAAGGAGAAGCCATCGCTTGGCATGTTTTACAGGAATTGAAAAAAAGAAAAAAATTAAAACCGGATATGCCTGTTTATCGGGTGGTCTTTCATGAAATCACCAAAAAGGCTATTTTAGAGGCGATAGCGCACCCCCGTGAAATTGACATGCAATTGGTCAATGCCTATTTGGCCAGACGCGCCTTGGATTACTTGGTGGGCTTTCATTTGTCCCCTGTGTTGTGGAAAAAATTGCCTGGGGCAAAATCGGCGGGACGGGTACAATCCGTGGCGTTGCGTTTGATTTGCGAACGGGAAAATGAAATCACCCGTTTTAAAAAGCAAGAATACTGGGGCATTGAAGTTGATTTAAACACAATTCGTCAGGAAAAATTTACCGCCAAATTAAATGCGATTGAGGGCAAAAAATTGGACAAGTTTGATTTAAATAATCAAACCATTACAGAGACCACAAAAGTCCAAATTGAGCAAGCCCATTTCTATGTCGGCACCATTGAACGCAAACAAACAAAACGCAATCCTGCGCCCGCTTTTACCACCTCTACTTTGCAACAAGAAGCCTCCCGAAAATTAGGCTTTGGGGCCAAAAAGACCATGCAAATCGCCCAAAAATTGTATGAAGGTGGGTTGATTACTTATATGAGAACGGACTCGGTTGCCTTGGCGCAAGAGGCGATAACGGCCCTGCGGCAAGTGATTGAACAAGAATACGGGCAAGAATATCTGCCCAAGGAACCTCGCTTTTATAAAAACAATTCCAAAAATGCCCAAGAGGCCCATGAAGCTATTCGGCCCACAAATGCGTTGAAATTGCCCGCCACTGTGGAATTAGATGCGGACGGACGCAAATTATATGAATTGATTTGGAAAAGGACAGTGGCTTGTCAGATGGAATCTGCCGTTTTGGATAAAGTGGGAGTGGATATTCCCAGTACAGATAACAAATTTACATTACGGGCGACCGGTCAAACGATTGCTTTTGCGGGCTTTATCAAGGTTTATAAGGAAGATATTGACGATGACAAAGGGGAAAACGACAACGCTTTATTGCCCCCAATGAACGAAAAAGAAGACCTCCAAACATTACAAGTCAAAGCGGAACAACACTTTACGGAACCACCTCCCCGTTTTTCAGAAGCAAGTTTGGTCAAAAAATTGGAGGAATTAGGCATTGGACGCCCCTCTACCTATGCCTCTATCTTGTCTGTTTTACAGGAACGAGACTATGTCCGATTGGTCCAAAAACGCTTTATTCCCGAAGACAGAGGGCGCATTGTGACGGCCTTTTTGGAAAACTATTTCAATCGCTATGTACAATATGATTACACCGCCAATTTGGAAAATAAGTTGGATGACATTACCAATGGCAAAGCCCAATGGAAAGATGTTCTGACCGACTTTTGGGCCTTGTTTAACAAAACAATCAAAGATGTAGAACCTTATAAAATGGGGCAGGTTTTGGAAACGGTGGCGCAAACTTTGGAAAAAAGCCTGTTTCCCACGGAAGAATCCCGTCTTTGCCCCGAATGTCATACGGGTAAATTATCGTTGCGTGTGGGACGATTTGGGGCCTTTATCGGGTGTTCCAACTATCCCACCTGTAAATATACCAAACAATTTGCCATCACAGAGCCCCCCAAATATGATGAACAAGGGCACTTGATTGAACCGTCAGTTGCGGCGGAAAATCCCACCAAAGAATTAGGAAAAGATGAAGCGGGACTGGATATTTCTGTGCGCAAAGGTCCCTATGGGTGGTATGTTCAACGGGGACAAGGCAAAGAAGCCAAACGCCTGTCTATTCCCAAAGGCATGTCTCCCGATGAAATAGATATGCCCAAAGCCTTGGGATTACTTTCCCTGCCCCGCCTGTTGGGGAATGATTCTAAAACAAATGAACCCATAGAAGCCAGTATTGGCCGCTTTGGTCCTTATGTCAAACGGGGGAAAACTTTTGCCTCCCTCACCCCTGAAGACAATGTGCTCACCATTGATTTAGGGCGGGCCGAAATCTTATTAAACGGGGCCAAAGAAAAACCTTCGGCACAAGTTTTGGGCAAGTGGGAAAAGCAAGAAGTCACCTATCAAGTGGGCAAATATGGTCCCTATGTGCGCTGTGGCAAAATGATGGCCAGCGCCAAAAAAGATGGAACCGTCCCCACTTTGGAAGAAGCCATCACCCTCCTTCAAAATAAAATGCGGGAAAAAGCATAAAAAAATCCCCCTTGATTTTTCAAGGGGGAAAAAGTTAGTTTTCTTGTTATTTCCTTTCTTTTGAATTTATTTTTCTCAACTAAAAAGTATATCTTACGCCCAAGAGCACCTTGTGATTCGTAATTTTATTTTCAAAAGAACCGTATTCAATGCTGCCAAGGTATTCATACCTATACCCTAAATTTAAATTCACATTTTGGCTCAATTTATAATTGATACCGGCCCCCCAGTTGGCGGCAAAACTCACATCGTTCGCCGAAGACGTATAGAACCCCGCCTTTACCATTTGTTTCAACCAAGAACAGCCCATGCCCAGCCCCAAATAAGGCTTAACTCTTTCTATATCAGGCAAGCGAAAATCTGTGTAAAAATTCAAAAACAGACCTTTGGCTTCTAATTCAACGGGCACTATGAAATAAGTATCTTTGGCATTTTTATTATAGAAGCCTTCCACTTCTATTCTAAACATATCATTGATGGCCAGCCCCAAAGAAAGGGCTCCCCCAAGGACAACATCATTAAAATCTTCACCCCCTGAAATTTTAGAATGGGTAAAGTTTTCACTGATTTTTCCTTCAATATAGGGCCGAACCTCTGCCCCCAAAGAAGTCGTTGCCACCATACACATGATTGTTGATAATAATAAAGTTTTTTTCATTTTCTAAATCCTTTCTTTTTAAGTCAATAAAAAACCCACCGTAAAAGTGGGCGGATGTTAGAAAACCGTATCTTTTAAACGGCTCAGCCTATTGAGCGTAAAGCCTTATTTGGCTGACATCCGTCCCGATGACGAATGTCAGGCGTATTTAAAGAGCCTTTGACGACTCTAAAAGATATGGGTTTTCTAAGCCCACGCTTTCCATTAGACGAAAGCATTATCAGTATAACTGAAATCAATTTAAATTGCAACATAAAAAAATTCCCCTTGAAAAATCAAGAGGAATTTTATCAAAAGTAGGAAATGTTTAATACATTCCGCCCATGCCCCCCATTTCAGGCGCATGGTTATGCCCACAGGCACACTTTTCTTCGGGTTTATCCGCCACCATGGCTTCTGTTGTAATCAACAATCCGCCAATTGAGGCCGCCCCTTCCAAAGCCGTCCGTACCACTTTTGTCGGGTCAATAATCCCAGATTTAAACATATCCGCATATTCGTTTTGACGGGCATCATATCCCATTTTAACATCGTATTTTTCCAACAACTTACCCACAACGACAGACCCATCAACGGCCGCATTGGCTGTAATTTGACGAATAGGGGCTTGCAAGGCTTTGCGGATAATATCCACGCCCACCCGTTGATCATCATTTTCGGGCTTCACTTTGTCCAAAGCCCGAGTGGCATACAACAAAGCCGTTCCACCGCCTGTGATAATCCCTTCTTTCACAGCGGCACGCGTCGCATGCAAGGCATCATCAACACGGTCTTTTTTCTCTTTGACTTCCACTTCGCTGGCGCCACCTACTTTGATGACCGCCACACCGCCTGACAATTTACCCAAGCGTTCCTGTAATTTTTCTTTATCATAGTCAGAAGAAGCCGATTCAATTTGTTGTTTAATTTGCTTACAACGGGCTTCAATATCGGCCTTGGCCCCTGCCCCATCTACAATCGTTGTTTCTTCTTTTGTGATGGACACAGACTTGGCCATTCCCAACATGTTCAAATGAACATCTTCTAACTTCATGCCCAAATCAGCCGACACCACCTGACCTTTTGTCAAAATAGCAATGTCTTCCAACATGGCTTTGCGCCGATCCCCAAACCCAGGAGCTTTGACCGCCGCTACCTTTAAACCGCCCCGTAATTTATTGACCACCAAAGTCGCCAGGGCTTCGCCTTCCACATCTTCGGCAATAATCAACAAAGGACGCCCTGATTGAACAACAGCTTCCAACAAAGGCACCAAAGGTTGCAAAGTGGATAATTTTCCTTCATTGATTAAAATATAAGGATTATCCAATTCGGCCGTCATTTTATCAGCGTTTGTGACAAAATAAGGGGACAAGTATCCACGGTCAAATTGCATTCCTTCCACAACTTCCAATTCTGTGTTGATTCCTTTGGCATCTTCCACAGTAATCACACCATCTTTGCCCACTTTTTGCATAGCCTCAGCAATGTAATCCCCGATAGAAGAATCTCCGTTGGCAGAAATCGTCCCAATTTGAGCAATTTCATCGTTTGTAGAAACTTCTTTGCTACGGGCTTTAATGTCTTCCACAACAGCCGCCACAGCCGTATCAATTCCCCGCTTTAAATCCATGGGATTCATACCCGCCGCCACTGCCTTACAACCTTCACGGATAATTGCCTGCGCTAATACAGTCGCGGTTGTGGTTCCATCACCCGCTACATCAGCGGACTTACTGGCTACTTCACGCACCATCTGCGCCCCCATATTTTCAAACTTATCCGCCAATTCAATTTCTTTGGCAACCGACACACCGTCTTTTGTAATCCGAGGCGCCCCATAGGCTTTATTCAATACGACATTACGCCCTTTGGGCCCCAAAGTCACCTTGACAGTATCCGCCAACAAATCTACCCCTTTTAACATTTTTTCACGGGCAGACACACCAAATTTAATTTCTTTTGCAGTCATTTTTATTTCCTTTCCTTGTTAATCCAAAATACCAAAAACTTCTGATTCTTTCATGATAACCAAGTCTTCTGAATCAATTTTCACTTCGGTTCCTGACCATTTACCAAATAAAACTTTATCGCCTTCTTTCAAGGTCATTGGGATAATTTTTCCCATTTCGTCACGGGCCCCTTCACCCACCGCCAACACAACCCCTGTTGAGGGTTTTTCTTTGGCAGTATCAGGGATAATAATTCCACCCGCCGTTTTACTTTCTTCAGCCAAACGACGAATCACGACACGATCACACAAAGGTTTAAATTTCATTTTGTTTCCTTTCTTTTTCATAACAGAGAAGTCCTTTTTCTTCCCTTGTTCATGTTTAGTAGATATAGTATTTTTTTATGTAAAAGTCAAGACTTTAGGCGATAAAAAAGTCCCGTTCTTCAACGGGACCTTAAAATAGGTTTTAAGACAAATTAGCCTTGTTTCGCTTTCAATTTAGGCTTTTTCTTATTAATCACATAAACATGTCCTTTGCGACGGACAATCTTACAATTTTTATCACGCATTTTTGCGGATTTGAGAGAAGAACGAACTTTCATTTTTTTTCCTTTCTTATAGATTTGTGCGCTATTATACAAAAAATAAAATCACTTGTCAAGGGAATTTTTCCTTTTAAATCCAAAAATCAAAAGAACAAAAGCCAAAGTCAGGGGGATTTTTTGACCAAATTGAGCAAAAAAAGTCGGCGCAAGGGCTTGCGGCAAATCACTATCTATCACCCCTGTGGCCCCCAAATCCAGTTTTTTCAAAATCTGACCATAGGGATTGATAACCGCACTCACACCTGTATTCGCCACCCGAATCAAAGGCAGGCCTTCTTCAATCGCACGGGTTTGAGCCATCGCAAAATGTTGATAAGGCCCCGCACTCAGACCGTACCACCCGTCATTCGTGGCATTAAAAAGCCATGCGGGACGGTGGGCTTTATCCACCACTTCACCCGAAAAAATAATCTCATAACACACCAATAAAGAGGCTGGCAAAGTCTTATAAACAGGAAGTGTTTGAACGCCTGTCCCCGCCGTAATATCAGGTTCAAATGGCACAAATTTATCCAAAGGTAAAATCCCCTTTAACGGCGTATATTCCCCAAAGGGAACTAAATGCGATTTATCATAAAAGCCTTGAATATCCGTCAAATCATCCAAAATAAAAATACTGTTCGCAATGGATTTATCTTGGGGATTCACCGCCCGCATTGCCCCCGTTATTAAAACAGCCCCTTGATTTAAGCCCCGCATCAGTTCCAACCGTTGGTCATGGTGGTAATTCATCAAAAAACTCACCGCTGTTTCGGGCCACAACACATGGGTAATAGAGGCACTTTCCCGCTTGGATAATTCCAAAGTCTTTGCCAAATGTTCTTGGGCTTTTTGGGGATTCCACTTTAATGTTTGGGGGATATTCGGTTGGACCAAGCGCAAGTGGGTCCCCCACACAAAGCCATCTTCCCCATGGCAGTTGAGGCGAAGGATCCCTCCCAAAAAAATCAAGGTCGCCATCACCAACGCCATCACAAAGGATTTTCTTTGATACCCCAAACTGAGGGCCCCAAAAAACAAAACCGTCAAACCACTCAACCCATAAATCCCCACCACGCTCGTGATTTGCATCACGGGCAGTATTGGATTCCAGATATTACCAATAGGATTCCATGGAAAGCCCGAAAAAAGTTGGCTACGTGCATACTCCGACAAAATCACCCATCCTGCCAAAGCCAAACAACGGCGTCCCCCTGAAGCAAAAAAAGACGCCAAGTAAGTAGTCAATCCCCAAAACAAGCCGAAGTAAAGGCCAAACCCCACCCACACAAGGGGACAATAAAAGGCAAATTCTCCCCCATCTATCATAAAGGCAGAGGTTAGCCAATGCATAGAGGTCGCCCCCCAACCACACCCAAACCAAAAGCCCAAACCAAAAGCCTTTTTTTTACTTTCGGCTTCGTTTAACAAACGCATCAACAAGACCACGGCGACCCCCGTCAAAGGCCACCAAAAACGAGGGGCAAACCCCAGCGCCCCAAGTCCTCCCATTAAAATCAGCAAAACAGGCAATAAAAATTTTCGTTTCATCATAAAAAAAGGGTAGCATAAATAAAATCAAATTGCAATTTTTTATTGCTTTTTTGACAAAAATCATTCATTTTAAATCAGGAGGTCTGAACAATGAATTTATTTGAAGAAGCCGCTGCCTTTATGGCACAACACCCCAAAACGCAAAAAGAGGATTCTTTTTTGCAAACATTTGATTCTCGGGAAAAGTTTTTGAGGGAATTAAAGATGTTATACGAAAATGCCACCAATAATGAAATTGAAAAAGCATTAGACGGCGTTTTATCGCAACAAACGCCTCCCTATGATAAAGATCAAATCTTAAAAAAAATTCGCCCCAAATTAGAAGATTAAATCCCCGCTTAAAAACGGGGATTTTTTTAACGAGACCGGCTTTTCTTTTTCAAAGCCGCCATTTGTTTTTTATTGGGTTGCAACTTAGTGATGGCTTGATACCAAAAAGCATCAGGTTGGCCATTGGGTTTGCCTGCATCTAGCCATAAATAATAGGCTGTTTCACGAATCATTTGTTCATTGGTGTGTTTCATTTTCCCCTCCTTCACAGGAAAGATGGGGCGATTTTATGGGGGAGGCAATAGGTCAAAAGAATGTAAAAGGCCCGCTCTATCCTTTTCCCATTCAAATGTGTTTTTTCTTGACTTTTTTAAAAAAATATGCTATAATTCCTTCTAGTTATCAGGCACGATTGTATCCAAAACATCGTGCCTTTTAACTTGTCTTATCCTCGTTTTCAAAACGGGGATTTTTTTATTATAATAAAAGGAGATTACTTTGACAAATCACATTACTATAAAAAACATCGTCCCCCGAATCCGATATATATCCAACGGGGTTTTAAAAACCTATAGTTTTCCCTTTGCCCTGTTTAAAAGTTCCGATCTAAAAGTGTATTTTAATACGGTTTTACAAGAGGAAAACACCTATACCGTTTCTGACATCGGCAAGAGTACAGGGGGCAGCATCACTTTATCCCAAGCCCCCGCTAACGGCGTCATTATCACCTTGATTCGTGAATTAGTCATTGAACGCACAACAGATTTTCAAGAAGGGGGTACTTTACGGGCCGACACTCTCAATGATGAATTAGATTATCAAATTGCGTGCCAACAACAAATCGCCGATAATTTAAACCGGTCTATGGTTTTGCCGCCTTACGCCACCGATACAAACATCAATTTGACACTGCCCTTACCCCAAGCGGGAAAAGCCATTGTGTGGAATGCCCAAGGAACAAATTTAGAAAATTCAACGGTATCCATCAATGCTTTGGAAAGCACTTTAAGCACCTATAAATCCGAAGCCGAGGCCGCGGCACAAACAGCCTCAGAAAAGCAAGAAGCCGCCGCCACAGCCGCCCAAACGGCCGTTACCAAAGCCCAAGAAGCCGCAGTGTCCTCAGAAACAGCCGTCTTAGCCACCACCAATAAAGCCAACAAAGATATGGATAATTTGACCCCCTCGGGGATTCAAAAAATCTCCACTTTTTGTTGTCCCGACTATAGTGCCCCCAGCAGTTGTTCTTTTTCCAATATCACAACGGCTTCAGAAAATGGGTACTTTGAGGTTTCGGGAAAAGCCTATAGTGGTGCCAATTTAATCATCAGTTTAAATGGCACAGAAAAAACAATTGCCGTCAGTACCAATACCACCTACTCCACCCAAGGATATGCTTTAATTCCTGTTTGTAAAAACGACACGATTAAAGGGATCAACAGTTATGGAAACTCAGGCACAATTGTTTTTTATCCCCTGCGAACCGCTTAGGAAAAAAAGGAAAGGGATTTTATTCCCTTTCCTCAATTTTTTTGACTAATTCCAAAATTCCTTTTTGCCTGTCTTTGATTTTTTTGGCAGGAATCCCCGCCACCAAACTCCAAGCGGGGATTTCCCCTTTGACCAAAGTGAAAGCCCCCGTTGCCACCCCTTCATTTAAAATAGATTGGGGAAAGACAACTGTCCCACAGCCCAACTGAGTAAATCGCTTTAGCACCACTTTTCCACAAGTCAAATTCGTCAGTTCAGGGGGAACCATCGGCGAAATCATAAACGCCCCCGAAAAATCATCTATCGCACTGTAAATCGTTCCCCGTGCCGACACCCCACAAAAATCTTGGATTTCAATCCCTGCGTGCCCCGCATACAATGCCGAATAAGCCGCAATATGCACATAATTCCCGATGGTAATGTGCCCGCTTAAAATACAAAAATCGTCTATACGCACATCATGCCCCAATATCATCTTGTCCGCCCCGTACAGCGAACATTTGCGTGAAATCAGCACATTTTTACCAAAGGCTTTTAAGCCCAATTTTTTTAATTCAGCCTCGCTATAAAAACTGGATTTCATTCAAAGCCCCCTTTTATCAACAAAAGTAAAACAATCAAAAACAGCCCCCCAGCCACAAATTGCAAAATCTTTACCTTTCTTTTCAGGGAACGCCGCTTTTTATCCCAGACTTTTTCCGCCTGATTCTCTGATAACGCTGCCCATTGGTCCTTAAACTCCCGAGAAAGAGTTTCCAAAATATCCCGGCGTCTGTGCTTCAACGCCACCGAAATCAACCGCTTGCCAATGGTCAGAATATTTTTTTGGCTATCCACCGAAAATACCTCTTGCAGGACTTGATAAAAGCGCATATATTGCAAACCACGTTTTAAAAACCATTCTTCGGATTGACCGCTACCTGTCCAAATACCGCCTGCGTTTCGGCGATACACCGCCATCACATAAGGCAAAAAGCCAATCTTACCGTCTTTGGCATGAATCAATGACCACATATAATCCCACGGTAAAAAGTCTTTTCGGGGCCAATTTTGGGCGGTCAGTTTCCACCGATACATCACTGAATTTGTCTGAATAAAATTATGCTTTAATAAATCGTCCAAAGTTAAAGTCGCCTTATGAAAACGAAATTGAGGCGTGGGAAAAATACTTTCGGGCTCAGAGTTATCTTCCCATACAACCCGCACAGGGTGAAAGCAAATATTATAATCTGGGTGTGCCTCTAAAAAATCTACTTGCCGCTGTAATTTATTTTCGTCCGTCCAATAATCATCGCCTTCGTTCATTGCCACATATTGCCCATGAATGTGGTCCAACATAAAATCCACCAAGATATTTTTCCCCAAAGAAAATTGATTTTTTGTTTGGAAAATAGGCCGAATCAGATGAGGATATTTTTGTTGGTATTCCTTGATAATCTGAGCCGTTTGATCTGTGGAGGCATCATCGTGAATCACCACTTCAAACGGAAAGTTTGTCTTTTGCATGACAAATCCGTCCAACGCCTGACGAATATACTTTTCTTGATTATAGGCCAAACACACAACAGAAACTTTTGGCCGATTAGACATGATACCTCCTCCTCAACTTTTTCCTTAAAAATTTAAAAGGAATCAACTTAATCCCCCCTCGGATAAAATTTATTTTTATTTTATCTTTTAAGGAAAGATTCAATTCATAGCCCGACATCAACCGCATCAAGAAAAGCAAATCAACAGATTCTTTGGGAACCCCCGCCGCTTGGTATTTGTAATTTGAAACAATCTTCATCACATGCGGGGATAAAGAAAATTTTTTATAGGCTCTGCTTTCCAAAGTTTCATTATTCACAAAGTATAACAAATCTATCTTTTTATTCGGATATTTCTTTTGTACCTCTTGCCAACCTTGGATTATCTGGTTATCCGTGGGGTGAGTAGAAGCGGTAGGAAGGCTCAAAAAAACCATCAAAACAGAGGAAGCGTTTTCCAACTTTTCCTGCAATCTTTCAATCCGCCGGCGATACTTTTCTTTCACTTGAGGATAAGAGGCCTCTAACGCAACGCCCGCGGGAAAATCGTGGTTTAAGGTCAATTGGGTATATTTGTTATAATAGACATCACATAAATGCTTTTTATCCCCATTATTGTAATGGAAAAATTCCAAATCTTCTTTTTCTAAAAACCGATCAAAACCTGAAACCAATAACTTGATTCTCCCCAAAAAATCACTGCCCCACAGCCAATCAAAAGGGGCACTAAAGCGCCTTAAATCAGATCCGATTAAAAGGGACGCACACGAACAAGCCGCCCCCAATGAAAAAACAAGGTCGTACTTTTTCTTGGACAACTGATGGGAAGAATCCTTTGACTCATTGTCCGCCTCTTCAAATTTAAATGCTTTTAAATGAGGCAAGGTAAAGTTTGGCCGATACTTTGAAAAAATTTTCGCCCACGCTTTTTGATCATAAGGAGGCGCCGTCACCGCATTATCAGGGGTAAAATACCCGACCCTTTCAATATAGATACGGGCATGGTTGATATGAAGGGAAGGATAAGCCGCTTTTTCAAAAATAATCAACAAATCAAAATCATTTTTCACTCTTTGTTTTAAAGTGCGATACAGCGTCAAAATGTCCTGTTGGACTTTTTGTTCATTCTTTTCACGGCTGGGATATTTAAAGATATACAAATTTTCTTTACCGTCAGAGGCCGTTTTTAAAAATTTTTCTTTCAGATGTAATATCCGGCTTTTCAGTTCTTGTTGTTTTTCTTTATCGGATTCCCCTTTGTCTTCCTTGGCATGAAAGGCAATTCCTGTTGCTAAATCACAATACATAAATCCGTCGGCCTTAAATCCCTTTGAAGTGAGGCGGTCTAAATTCTTTAACGCCTCTATCATATGCGAACAATCTTGGCAATTAACCCACGCAAATAAAGAACTTTCCACAAAGTGATATTTCAAAAAAAATTGAAATGAAACTTCACAATTATACCCCAAAGAAATAATGTGGCCATATTTTTTCACTTCAAAACCTCCTTGATGATCTGACAAATCTTTAACACCTCTTCATTGGATAAATCGGGGTACAAAGGCAGACACGCAATGCGGGAACAAATATCCTCCGATATAGGACAGGATTGATAAACCACATAAGGCAAAGTATTTAAACTGGGCCAAAAATAACGGCGGGGGAAAATACCTTGGGCTTTTAAGGCATCAAAAACCTTGAGTAAGTCGGCTTCATTTTTAAATAAAACAGGATAGTACGCATAGTTATAATCCAACTCATCTTGCATTTTAGGGCGTTCAACGACCCCCTTTAATTGCGAATCATATAACTCACTCACCCGCTTCCTTTGCGAAATACAATGGTCAATATAGGGAAAATTTGCCAATCCCATAGCGGCATGGAATTCGGATTGTTTGGCATTGATGCCTAAACACGAAAATTCATCATAAGAATGCCCAAATCTTTTTTGCAGTTCTAATTTATCTGACACCGATTTTTCTTTGACAATACAGGCTCCACCTTCAATCGTGTGAAATAACTTGGTCGCATGAAAAGAACAAGTCGTTATATCCCCAAAAGACAGCAACGATTTTCCCCGATATTTGGATGCAAACGCATGGGCCCCGTCATAAATTACTTTTAAATGATAGGCATCAGCCAACGATTGAATCTGATCAACTTCACACGCATAGCCAAACACATGGACAGGCATAATCGCCTTTGTTTTCGGCGTCAAAGCCGCTTCAATTTTATGCACATCTAAGGTAAAATGGTGGGGCTCAATATCCACAAAAACAGGCCGACATCTTTGCCACAAAATACTGGAGGTTGTCGCCACATAAGAAAAAGGAGTCGTGATGATTTCCCCTTCGTCTATCCCCAATGAAGAAAGAGCCAACTGTAAAGCTATCGTTCCGTTGGTCAAATAATGGAAATGGGACACATTTAAAAAGTGGGACAATTTTTGTTCCAATTCCAAAACGCAAGGACCTTGATTGGTCAAAACACCCCGTTCATAGATTTGTTTAATCAACGCTTCATATTCTGAAATGGGGGGAAGAAATGATTTTGTCACATAAATACTCATTTTCAACTCCTTATTTATTTTTAAGCCGCAACTGACTTTTTTCTTTCACAGAAAACAGGGGAATTTTGTTAAATAAATAAACGATTTTTTCTTTGTTTTGTTCGGTAATCATCAAAAAAGGAATTACTTGAAACAAACGAATGTACCGCTTGACATACCTGATTTTCAAATACCGAGAATACAACAAAGGATATTTATTTTGGACGAAAGCATGAATGGCTTGGGTGGCCAAAGCCATTTTATCCCTTTGCGTATGCGTTGTATTATTCAAATGGTTGCGATATTTAAATAAAACTTCGGGGATATTATGGAAGTTGGTGTATTCAATCAAGCGTCCCCATAAACGGTAATCTTCAGCGGGGGAAAATTCGGCTTCATATTCAATATGATTTTCAACCAAAACAGATTTGCGCATCATCGTGGCGGGATGAATCAAGCAACATATTTCCATTAAATTAGTTTTAATTTGGATGTCTTCCACGGGCCACATCAATTTTTTAAATTTGGGAAATTCTTCCGCCCAACAAGCCACCACCCCCACCTCTGGATGTTCATCCAAAAAGGCCACCTGTTTTTCAAAGCGTTCGGGTAAAGAAATATCATCATGATCCATCACCGCCAAGTATTCACCTTTGGCCATTTCCATTAACTTATTACGGGCAAAAGAAATTCCCCTGTTGCGTTCATTTTTAAAATACTTTAAACGCTTATCATGATAAGATTTCACAATACTTTCCCGGTCGTTTTCGGGGCAATCGTCCAAGATTAAAAATTCAAAATCTGTATAAGTTTGATTTAAAATACTTTCAATCGCCTGACGCAAATGGGCTTCATTTGTTTTATAAACAGGCATTAAAACAGAAATTTTCGGGTCTTTCATTTTAAATACGCCTCCACCGTCTTGACAATACCTGTTTCAAAAGTTTCTTCGGCCTTCCAACCTAATTCATTTTCCAATTTCGTGGCATCAATCGCATAGCGAAAATCATGCCCCGCTCGGTCAGGAACAAAGGTGATTAAATCCGCATATTTTTGCCCGTTCGCCCGTGGCTTTCTTTCATCTAAAAGCGCACAAATCGTCTTTACAATCGTCAGATTATTGCGTTCATTATGCCCCCCGATATTATAGGTTTCCCCCGAACGCCCCCGATGAAAAATTAAATCTATGGCTTTACAATGGTCCAACACATACAACCAATCTCGCACATTTTCCCCTTTTCCATAAATAGGCAACGGCTGTTCGGCCAAGGCTTGTTGAATAATATGGGGAATCAATTTTTCAGGGTGTTGTTTGGGCCCATAGTTGTTGGAACAATTTGATGTCGTGGTATTCATGCCAAAAGTATGATGATACGCCCGCACAATAAAATCGGAACTGGCTTTACTGGCCGAATAAGGGCTGTTGGGCGCATAAGGGGTTGTTTCCGAAAAAAAGCCCTGTTGTCCTAAAGCCCCATAAACTTCATCTGTAGAAATATGATGGAAACGACAATTTTCATAGCCCGCTTTTACCTGACCCGGCCCCGTCATCCAATAACGAAAAGCCACATCAATTAAAGTAAAAGTCCCCTCTATATTCGTTTGAATAAAAGCCCCCGGATTTTCAATGGAATTATCCACATGACTTTCGGCGGCAAAGTGAATCACGCCCCGAATATCATTTTCCGAAAAGATTTTTTCCACCAAAGGCCTATCACAAATATCCCCTTGAATAAAAGTATAATGAGGCACCCCGACACATTCCTTTAAATTATCCAAGTTCCCCGCATAGGTCAATTTATCCAAATTCACCAAATGAACATCAGGATATTTTTTGATAAAATAGGGAACAAAGTTAGAGCCAATAAACCCTGCCCCGCCTGTGATAAGAATTGATTGCGTCATTTTTCTGCCTCCATTGTCTTTAAACATTTTTCCACCCCCTCATACCAATGAGGAATCCGAAGACCAAAATCTTGCTTTATTTGTGTTTTATCCAAGACGCTGTAAAAAGGCCGACAAGCCCGTGTAGGATAAGCCGAAGAAAGAATCGGATTCACCCGACAATTCAGGTGAGAGGCCCGCATAATAGCCCACGCAAAATCGTACCATGAACAAACCCCTTCATTGGTAAAATGATAAATCCCGTGTTGGCCTTGTTGTATCTGGGGCAACATTTTCACAATCGCTTCAGCCAAATCCCCCGCATAAGTCGGCGTCCCCACTTGGTCAGCCACCACATTGATTTCCTCTTTTGCCGCCCCCAAAGAACGCATCGTTTTAACAAAATTACGGCCATAAGGCGAATACAACCAAGCGGTCCGAATAATCACCCCTGTATCGGCCTTTTCCCAAACCTTTATTTCCCCTAACCGCTTCGTTTTCCCATACACCGAAAGGGGATTTGTTTCATCAAGCGGCGTGTAAGGGCGACACCCTTTGCCATCAAAGACATAGTCCGTGGAAATATGAATCAACTTTGCCCCTGTTTTAGCCAAATTTTCAGGCCCGAGCACATTGATTCTTTCGGCCAGCCCTGTCTCTTCTTCGGCCTGATCCACCGCCGTATAAGCCGCACAGTTGATAATTGTATCAATTTTATGATCCGATACAAATTTTAAAACAGCGGACAAATCCGTGATATCCAAAGTATCCACATCGGTTAAAAGAGCCTCGGGCAACAACGGGGAAAGCATCTTTCCCAACTGACCCTGCGCCCCTGTGATTAAAACTTTATTCATGGGGAATATCCTTTAAAGAATGGGCAATTCTATCTTTTTCAGAAGTGATAATTTTATCGGCAGGAAGCCGCCAATCTATCCCAATTTCTGGGTCATCATAACGAATACCAAATTCGGATTCCTTACAATAAAAATTATCCACTTTATAGGCAAAAACAGCCTCCTCACTTAAAACCGAAAATCCATGTAAAAAATGACGCGGAATAAAAAGTTGGCGTTGATTTTCATCGGACAATTCCACCGCCACAGAACGTCCAAAAGTCGGCGAATGCGGCCGTATATCCACGGCGACATCTAACACTTTCCCCTTTAAAACACGGACCAGTTTTGCTTGGCTATGCGCCCCTAACTGACAATGCAATCCCCGTACCACCCCATAGGAAGATTTACTTTGATTATCCTGAACAAACCGATTCATAATGCCGTTTTTTTGAAACTCTTCTTCATTATAACTTTCAAAAAAATAGCCCCGATGATCATGAAATACTTTGGGTTCAATAATCATCACCCCTTCTATATCCGTTTTAATAAACTTCATGCTTTTCCCCATACACTTTTTCCAAATAACTTTTATAATGCCCTGGATTTAACTCACTGATTAACTTTTTTATTTGCTTTTCGCCAATGAATCCCCGCTTATAGGCAATCTCCTCAATACACCCAATTTTCAACCCTTGACGCTTTTCAACAATCGCCACAAAAGAACTGCTTTCCATCAGGCTGTCAGGTGTCCCCGCATCTAACCACGCATTCCCCCGAGGCATTGGTACCACTTTCATGCGCCCTTCTTTCAAATACAAATTATTTAAATCTGTAATCTCTAACTCACCCCGTTTGGACGGCTTTAATCCTTTGGCCTTTTCCACCACATCAGAGGGATAAAAATAAAGTCCCACAGAAACATAATTTGACTTGGGGTGCGTGGGCTTTTCTTCAATAGAAATCGCCCGAAAATTCTTATCAAATTCCACCACACCGAACCGTTCAGGATCAGACACATGATAGGCAAAAATCGTGGCATTTTTTCCCTTGTTTTGCGCCACCACTTTTTGAAACGAATGGAGTTGTTCGCCCATATAAAAGATGTTATCCCCCAAAATCAAACACACATCTTCCTTTCCAATAAAGTCGGCCCCAATGATAAAAGCCTCAGCGATTCCTTGGGGATCGTCTTGAACCGCATATTGAATCTGAAGCCCCAAACTTTCTCCATTTCCAAACAATTTTTCAATGTTCGGCGTATCTTGAGGCGTGGAAATAATCAAAATATCCCTGATACCAAAAAGCATCAAAGTAGATAACGGATAGTAAATCATCGGCTTATCATAGACAGGCAACAACTGCTTTGATGTAATTTTCGTCAAAGGATACAGCCGTGTGCCACTTCCGCCCGCTAAAATAATACCTTTCATCTTTACCTCCGATACTTTAAACAGTAGATGGGCTCATTATATGTCATTTTTTTCCAAAAGGCAAGCAATAAAAAAATGCCTATAAAAATCAAATAAAAGGGCTATACGCCCATTGAAGCAGAGCTTGTCTTTGACGCCGACGACAAGATAAATTCATCGGCAAACAATTCTTTTCTACTTGGATTAAATGACGCCGAAACAATCGCCAACGCCGAATTTGCAGAGCGTCTAATGTTTTTATACGCCGACCACTATAATACCGACAATACCATTGAAACCATCCCCGTGGATCAGGCGAATAAATCCACCCTTTTTCACGCCATTGCGTCAAAGATAACCGAGCTTTCACCCCAAAAAAATTACACCTTAAATCGGGCCCCTGTTCATTTAAACGCGCCCCTTGAAACCAATCTGGAGGAAATTCATTTTGACAATCCGTCAAATAATGTCCCTCAAACACCCCTAGTGCTAACATTTCTTTCGGCGATAAGTCAGGACGAAAATCGGGGGCAAAGGCCTGCCCCATCGGCGCCACACGCCGATAACAATAGCCTTGTTGCATTTTGTCTTGGACAGTAATCAGCATCTCATATTTTAAGTGGGGCCTTTTCTCATAAAAATCAATCAGCATAGTTTCCCAACCAAAATTCCGTTTCTCCCTTTAATTAAATTAAATCCAAAAGAACAGGAATTAAAGCCCCCTTTATTCTTTCTTTGTCGGGAAAAACACGAAGCCCCAAAAAAACACTTTAAAAATAGTTTTAATACAAAAAGAACCCGTCTAAAACGGGCTGAATCTTAAATTGGTGGAGATTTTTTCATTTTCTACGGAAACTAGCATATATTCATTTACTTTTTGGGCATTTTGTAAATGAATAATATGCAAAATAAACTCTTGACTTTTCAACCGATTTATGCTATAATTCTCCTTGGTTAACAGGGTAGAGTATGCCCTGTTTTTTTATTGCCCATAGGGAATAAAAACTTATGGGCTTTTTTTATT